>NZ_JABFRA010000131.1 GCF_013141425.1 Methylotenera sp.
CATTAAATATATAGTTTAATTAATTGATTTTATTTATTTAATTTTAAAAAAATAAGAAAATTAAAAATTAAAAAAGGGGCGTTGAGCCCCTTTTAAGGTGTTGCAAATTAAGCAGTAGCTTCAGAAACTACAGGAGTTTCTTCACTTGCTGATTTTACGATTTCTGTAATAACAGAGTTGCGACCTTCCAACACTGCATCTGCAATGCCACGTGCATATAAACGAATTGCACGGCTAGAGTCATCGTTACCTGGAATCACAAATGCAACGCCGTCAGGTGAGTTATTGGTATCAACTACGCCGATCACTGGAATGCCTAATTTAGCCGCTTCAGTAATCGCGCCGCTTTCATGGCCTACGTCGATAATGAAAATTGCATCTGGCAAACCGCCCATTTCCTTAATGCCGCCAATTGAACGTTCTAATTTTTCAATTTCACGTTTATAACCAAGCGCTTCTTTTTTACCAAATTTTTCTAAGCTACCATCAAGTAACATTGCATCAAAATCATGAAGGCGTTTGATGGATTGTTTAACTGTTTTAAAATTTGTAAGCATGCCACCCAACCAGCGGTGATTAACGTATGCGCAACCAGCACGGCTAGCCTCTTCTTTTACGATGTCACGTGCTTGACGTTTTGTACCAACGAATAAGATACGACCTTTATTTGCTGCCAATGTGCGTACGTGTTTAAGCGCATCTTCAAATAATGGCAATGTTTTTTCAAGGTTTACAATATGGATTTTGTTGCGATCACCGAAAATGAACGGTGCCATTTTTGGGTTCCAGTAACGGGTTTGATGGCCGAAGTGAACACCGGCTTCTAACATATCACGCATAGTGACTGACATAGTATTTTCTCTTTTCAAAAGGGTTATGTATTCACGAAACACCAAAAACACCTTTATTACAACATCTTACGCACAACTTAAGTGGTATTGACGTTTAAGGCACCCTTGATTGGGTTACGTGTAAATTTTAATTGCCGTAATTTAAATTACGTTTCTGCCAAAATGCAGAGGCCGCATATTACCACTAAGCTCATGAGTTTGCTAGCTTTTGATTTAAATTTTCACACGCATTTGAGCCTGTTTTGACACATTAGCGCGGATGATGCCACGCATATTAATAATATACGCTGGATTTACGTTTCTTTTTAGGTCTTTAAAAATTCGAGGATACGGTATTTTGATAAGCTACCAAAGGAGATTGTTAAATGACATCGATAGCGCATGAAACGGCTACGCAGGATATCAAATATTGGCTAGCGTTTATCAGAAAAGCTGAAATCCCCGTGCTGAAACATACTGCGCGCGAGATTGCTCAACTTAAGGAAGACGAAGAACACTTAAGCGCCCGCGCCATATCCTCTGCTGTGCTCAATGACCCAATGATGGTCTTTAGGGTGTTGACTTATGCACAAAAACATAAGGGTAAAAGGCAGTTGCAAGATTTGGTGCAAGCAGATCAGGCGATATTGATGATGGGGAGCAGTTCTTTTTTTCAGAATTTGTCACCCTCTGTTTTGGTTGAAGACCTCTTAAAAAACAACCTTCCCGCACTCATGCATTTGCTTAAGCTAGTTAAGCGTGCGCATCAAGCGGCACATTTTGCAGCTGACTGGGCTACGCATTTAGCTGATCTGCATGCAGAAGAAGTGCGCACCGCCGCTTTACTGCATGATTTGGCAGAGATGCTAATGTGGTGCTTTGCCCCTGATAAAATGAATGCAATTTACGCCATGCAGCACGCGGATAAAGCCTTGCGTAGTGTTATTGTGCAGCAGGAAATTTTAGGATTTAAAATTCAGGATTTGCAAAAAGAGCTGGTTGAAGCATTTGAATTGCCGCCATTACTCTCCAAATTAATGCAGGACAGCGCCTCAAGTGAGCAGCGTGTGCGAAATGTTATCCTTGCAGTCAATCTGGCACGTCATTCAGCCAATGGTTGGGATGATGCCGCTTTACCCGATGATTACCGTGATGCAGCGGAATTGTTGCGCATGGATGTTGACCGAGTGATGCGTATTGTTGGAGCCCCTAACCTGGCTTAGAAAGTTAAGTTTTGATGTGTGGCTATGCTAAAATGCGTTCAATATTATTTGAATTAGCATGGTCATGGCAATTACAATCAAAAACCAACAAGATATCGAAAAAATGCGTATCGCAGGCAAGTTGGCCTCTGAGGTGCTTGACTACATCTCCCCTTTTGTAGTGCATGGTGTCACCACTGACCAATTGGATAAGTTATGCCATGACTACATTGTCGATGTGCAGCAAGCCATACCAGCGCCTTTAAATTACGCACCCGACGGGCATCGGCCCTACCCTAAATCGATTTGCACCTCGATTAACCAGCAAATTTGTCACGGCGTACCAAGTGACAAGCAGCTTAAAAATGGTGATATCGTTAATTTAGATATTACAGTGATCAAAGATGGTTACCATGGTGATACGAGTCGCATGTTTTATGTTGGTGAAGTGACTGCGCAAGCCAAACGTTTGTGTGAAATTACTTATCAAGCCATGTGGTTAGGTATTGCCAAGGTAAAACCAGGTGCTACTTTGGGTGATATTGGTTATACCATTCAAACCTTTGCTGAAAAAAGTGGTTACAGTGTGGTGCGTGAGTTTTGTGGTCACGGCATCGGTAAGGTCTTTCATGAGGAGCCGCAAGTTTTACATTACGGCAAACCTGGCACAGGCTTAGTGCTAAAAACTGGAATGATGTTTACCATTGAGCCAATGATTAATGCTGGCAAACGCGACATTAAGCACATGCCAGACGGTTGGACAGTTGTCACAAAGGATCGCAGTTTGTCTGCTCAATGGGAACATACCATCTTGGTTACAGAAACAGGTTATGAAGTAATGACCTTATCTAGCGGCTCGCCTGCGATTCCAGAATTCGTAAAAAAATTGAACTAGTTACATGCCGCTGGACAACCAAAACAGCAGAAAAATCAACCAACCAAAACTTATTGCAACCGATATTGCCGCGTGTCGACAATATCTAAAAGTCGGTTTTTCGACTTTAAAAGCCGACTTCCTAGCAAAACCTAATAACGAGCGCTTATTCAGGCGGCATTGCAAGCTGATGGACGGCCTGCTTATTGAGCTGTGGTCATCCTTTAGCCTTCGTGCAAACTGCAGTTTAATAGCCGTTGGCGGCTATGGGCGCGGCGAGTTATATCCGCATTCGGATATTGACCTGCTTATACTGCTGCCAGATGAAATGTTAGACACAGCGCAACATTCAATCACTAATCACCAACTTGAATCTTTTATCGGCTTGTTGTGGGATGTTGGTTTGAATGTTGGTCACAGCGTGCGTAGTTTAAATGAATGTATTGCCGAGGCTAAAAAAGACATTACAGTTCAAACTAATTTGCTTGAATCCCGCTTGCTTATTGGAGATGCTCAGGTTTATCAATGCTATCTAAAACGGGTAGATGGCCTATTTGAAGATTCAAAAGATGTTGTCCATTTTTTTTCAGAAAAGCTCAAAGAGCAAACAAGCCGACATTATAAATTCAATGACACTGCTTATAATTTAGAGCCCAATATCAAAGAAAGTCCTGGAGGCTTGCGTGATTTGCATATGATATTGTGGCTAGCACTAAGTTTAAATATTGGTGGTGCTCGCCAAAAGCAGTCAGGAAATCTATGGTTATTATTAACTAAACAAAACATCATTTCGCCACTCGAAGCAAGACAGATTCAGCAACATCAGCGGAATTTGCAATTATTGCGAATTCGCTTGCATTTTTTAAGTAATCGTCGTGAAGACCGCTTACTGTTTGATTTTC
>NZ_JABFRA010000062.1 GCF_013141425.1 Methylotenera sp.
CCTTCTCAACAGCTAAACCAAACGCTTGATGATGAAAGGTAAACTTTTATATGAGTTTACTCATTAAAGCATTAGACCATTTAGATAAGAACAAGCAGGCGGAGAAAGACAAGCAGCAAACGGGCGATTACGTGGCGGATGAAGCTTTATTGCTTGAGTTGGTGCCTGTTGATAAAAAAAATGAATCTGAAAATTTAACAGATGCGCCTCAAGCCGCTGAGACAAATACACCAGTACTTGAAGAAGTAAAAAATACAACTCCTGAAAAGGCTACAGTCGATAATGTTGTAGGCAATAAAACTGCGGAAAATAAAAACCTATCTTTAGAAGAAGAAGCTGGCTTATCTGCCAGTGCCTTTTCTTCACACAAATATGCTAAAACAAAGCCCACTGTAGCTACAAAGCATAGTACAGTAACAAAACCTAGTGCAGTTACAAAACCCAGTCTAGCAAAGGAATTGGGCAAAACTACCACGACTAGTTCGCAAAAAGATTCGTCGCTTACTCAAGCGGCTAATGCTCAAAGCAAGCCAGCACTCACCGCTAGTTCACAAGCTGCATTTCAGCCCGCAGTTGAAGCACTGAATCAAAAAGCGGCGGCTAAAGTGTTTGTTGCCAATCAAGAAGTGGCTGCGCCTAGCTCGAAATTGACACTTGCCATTTTAGGGGTTGTTGGCACTTTGCTGATTTGGTTAGGTTTACAAGGGTATAACTATTTTAAAACAACGTCCGTGCCAGAGCTTGTTGTACTAAAACCGATTGCACCCATACAGCCACAAGCTTTTACTACCAACCCTTCTGAAATTAATTCTGCCGAACAGACCGTTGAAATCACCGATTCTAATCAAGTGGTTCAAACACATGAGGCACAAATACAAGACAGCCTATCAGCCCATGATGAAGCGATTGCAATTTCAGATCTTGGTACTAAAAATAGTTCAAACGCCTTTAAAAATAAAGTGCTTGAAAAGCACGCAGCTATAGAAGAAACAAGTGACACCGAACCCCGACAGTTAGAAGCCAAAAAAACGACTAAAAATAATGGGGAAGCGAATGCCGACGTTGAAGCTTCAACAAATTTTGAGCAGAATTACAATCCAAAAAATAAACAGTTAACACTGATTACTAAAGCACAGCCTCCTGGCGTAGATCCGACCTTGCTAGAGGCTTATCAGGCATTCACGCGCGGGGAAGATGCAAACGCACAACAAAAATATCGACAAGTGTTGCAGCGTGACGTGCGCAATGTAGATGCTTTATTGGGCATGGCGGCAATTGCACAGCGACAAAGCCGTGATGCCGATGCCCAGGGTTGGTATCAAAAAGTATTGGAGATTGAGCCTCGAAACAGTATTGCCCAATCTGCCATGGCAAGCCCACGCGCGAATACAGATTTAATTAGTACAGAAAGCCGCATTAAGAACATGATTGCCCAGCAGCCAGATGGCGCCAATCTTCACGCCACTTTAGGTAATCTCTATGCCGAACAGAATCAATGGCCATCAGCCCAAGAAGCGTATTTTAATGCTAGCCGTCTGGCGCCTAACAATGCAGATTACGCATTTAATCTAGCGATTAGTTTAGACCAAATGGGCAAAGCAAATCTTGCGTTAAAACAATATCAACGCGCCTTAGACTTGCTGAACAAATCTGGTGGTGCAAGTCCTGACAGAACACAGTTAGAGGCGAGAATTCGCGAATTACAATAATTTAAAATTTTAAAAAATGAAACTATCTAAACACATTCCAGAAGGTAAATTGAATGGCTGAGCAACGGCGTAAACCACGCTTAGGCGAATTGATGGTGCAACAAGGGCTGATCAGTCAGGATCAGCTTCGCATCGCGCTGACTGAGCAAGAACACAGCGATTTGCCGTTGGGTCGTCAATTGGTGCTATTGGGCTTTGTCACAGAAGTCATGGTGCGCGATGTAGTCGCAGATACTATTGGCTACGACAGTATCGATTTATCGACCATTGTGGCCGATGTTGATGCATTGAAATTAGTGCCACAGGACTTTTCACGCCGTTATCATTTACTGCCTGTCGCCTATGAAGAAGCCACCAAAACACTGGTGGTTGCGATGGCGGACATGTTTAACGTGGTAGCACTAGACCAGTTACGCGCTATGCTCGGCGGGCGCATCCAAATTCGTCCATTGCTGGCTGCCGAAGCGCAGCTTGAAGAATATATCGACCATTTTTACGGATATGAATTATCGGTTGATGGAATTCTACGTGAGATTGAAACGGGTGAAATTGACTACAACAGCTTAAGCGCTGAGGGTGAAGAATATACACAACCTGTGGTACGTTTAGTCGGCGCGCTCTTGATGGATGCCGTAAAGCGCGGCGCTTCAGATATTCACTTTGAACCTGAATACGCATTTTTACGAATACGTTACAGAATCGATGGCGTGTTGCACCAAGTGCGAAGCCTACATAAAAGTTACTGGGGCGGTGTGGTTGTGCGGCTTAAGGTATTAAGTGGCTTGGATATTGCAGAAACGCGTGCGCCGCAAGATGGCCGTTTAAGCATGAATTTATGCGGCCGCCCAATTGATTTTCGGGTATCAAGCCACCCGACCATCAACGGTGAAAATATCGTATTGCGGGTACTTGATAGAGAAAAATCCATCATTCCAATGGAGCGCATGGGCTTACGCCCCAACACCCTAGAAGAACTGCGCATCATGATGACGCGTCCCGAAGGCATCGTGATTGTCACGGGACCAACGGGTAGTGGTAAAACTACAACACTCTATTCGTTACTCTCTTACCGCAATACCGAAGCTGTTAACATTATGACACTGGAAGACCCCGTGGAATATCCAGTATCGATGATGCGGCAAACTTCGGTGGCCGAGGTGAATAAAGTAGATTTTGCTAACGGTATACGCTCGATCATGCGGCAAGACCCGGACATTATACTAGTGGGTGAAGTGCGCGACGAAGATACCGCCACCATGGCGTTTCGTGCCGCAATGACGGGCCATCAGGTATTTACTACGCTTCATACCAATTCAGCTTTGGGCGTTTTTCCGCGCTTATCCGACATCGGCATATTGCCGGACATCATGGCCGGCAATATCATTGGCGTAGTGGCGCAACGTTTGGTGCGCGTATTATGCCCACATTGCAAAGTACCGCATGAGTTGGATGATTTAGAGCGCAAAATTTTACGCCTCAAAGCCAGTGAAAAACCGAAAGTATTCAAACCCAAAGGCTGCAAGCAGTGCAATTTAAATGGTTACCGTGGGCGTATGGCGATTATTGAATTGCTGCGTATAGATAGCGATTTTGACTCACTAATCTCGCGTCGCGCACATTTGGATGAATTGCAAAAGATGGCGCACGATAAAGGCTTTGTCACCTTGGCAGAAGATGGCGTGCGGCGCATATTGGAAGGCTATACTAGCCTAGCCGAGGTGATGCGTGTAATTGACTTAACCAGCCGCTTAAATTCGTAATTTCAAATGCCCTCTTTTAATTACAAAGCCATCGATCAATTAGGGCGCCCCGCGCTGGGCCAAATTGATGCGCTCAATGAAGTGGATTTAGAAATCCGCCTCGAGCGCATGGGCTTAGATTTAATTACCTATCGTACTGCAGCAAAATCTACCAGCTTGTTGAATCGCAACAAAGTAAGCAACCAAGATTTAGTCATGTTTTGCTTTCAAATAGAACAACTGAGTAGTGCAGGCGTGCCGCTATTAGAGTGTTTAAATGATTTGCGAGAGAGCAGCAATAACCCCTATTTTCAAAAAGTATTAGGTGCAGTCAGTGCAGAGGTTGAAGGAGGAAAAATGCTCTCACAAGCCCTGGCAGAGCATCCCAATGTGTTTAGCGAAGTGTTTGTTAGCTTAGTTGAAGCGGGTGAGCAAACAGGCCAATTGCCTACTGTATTTAACAATTTGTTTAATGCCATCCGCTGGCAAGATGAGTTGATGTCACAGGCTAAAAAACTGCTCGCTTACCCCGCCTTTGTCGCGGTGGTAGTATTTGGCGCAGTCGCATTTTTAATGAGCTATCTGGTGCCGCAAATGGCTTCGTTTCTGCGCAATATGGGCCAAGAATTGCCACTCAACACCAAGATTTTAATCGCGCTCTCCAATGGCTTTGTGGATTACTGGTGGGCATTCATTGGCTTGCCAATTTTGGTGGTTTTTATTCTTGCTTCGGTTATTAAAAGTAATCCCATCGCACGCTATCGGTTCGACATGATTAAGCTACAATTCCCCTACACAGGGCCTATCTTGCACAAAATCATTATGGCGCGCTTTGCCCGATACTTCGCCTTAATGTATCAAACAGGCATCCCGATACTGGATGCGATTAAAATTTGTGAGAAAATTGTAGGTAACCGTGTGGTGGCCGATGCACTAAGTCGCGTTCATGCGCAAATCAGTGCGGGGGAATCGATGTCAGAAAGCTTTCGTAACGCCGGCTTATTTCCGCAGCTTGTAGTGCGTATGATTAAAGTGGGGGAAAGCACTGGCGCGCTGGATAAATCATTGCTGAATATCAGTTATTTCTACGATCGTGACGTGAATGATTCCATGCAAAAATTACTTAAAATGATTGAACCCCTACTTACAGTATTTTTGGGCCTGATACTTGGCTTTATTATGTATTCCGTTCTCGGTCCCGTTTATGATTCATTCAGTAAGCTAAAAATATAAATGATTAACAGCCGTCCTACTAAATTAGTACTCTGCGCAACGTCACAAAGCTTGCTGGCGGGGCTTTGGCGTGCTGGCAAGTTGCAAGGTAGCCAAGTTTTTAATAATGATGAGACTGGGCATGCTGCTTTTGCGAATTTCTTGCAACAATACCTGACAACGCCAGTGTATTTAATGGCAGATGCGGTAGAAGAAGACTACCGACTTGAGAGCGTGCCGCACACCTCGGGTGCTGCTAAAACTGAGCTTATAACGCGCAAACTCAATCAATTTTACCGTGGTCTAGAATATCGCACCGCGCATTTTGTAAACCGAGAACAAGATAAACGCAAAGATGATAAATACCTGTTCGTGGCGCTTAATAACGCCGAGTTTTTACAAGAGTGGGTTAAGGTAATTCAAGAGGTCAAAGTGCAATTGGTTGGCGTTTATTTGCTGCCGATGCTCAGCCAGGTTTTAGTAAAACAACTCAAATTACCAGCACCGCATATTTTGTTGTGCGAAAAGCTCTCTTCAGGCTTGCGCCAAACTTACTTACACAACGGGCGTTTGCGCATGAGTCGCTTGGTGCCCAATGTACCAATGGCGGCCAATCAACTCGGCTACTTCTATTTAGTTGAAACTGAAAAAACTCGGCTCTACTTAATTAGTCAGCGCTTTATCACGCGTGAAACCCCACTCAATCTAGTGCTAGCCAGCATCGACGGCTCCACACAGAAAATCAGTCAGGGCATTAGCCAAGAACAAGGTATTGAGTGTACTGATATTAATCTTAGTCAATTCGCCAAGACACTAAATCTGCCAGAAAAATCTTTAGCGCAGATGCCAGAACTTTTGCATATGCAGCTGCTGGCGAATGGCCATATTGTGGACAATCTCGCGCCAGAAGCGCTCACCAAAGAATATGACTTTGGAAAACTGAAACAGAACATTAAAACAGCCGCCGTTGCGGCAGGTGCGCTAGGTATAGTTGTAGCGGGCGCAATTTTCTTTCAAGGCATCAATTATCAGTCTGGCTTTAAAGACGCCACGCTTGATACCGCGCTACAACAGCGCCGCTATGACGAAGCGGCTAAAAACTTTCCTGTAACGACAATAGGCGCAGAAGATTTAAGGGCAGCGGTTGAGTTAGATAAAGCCATTGCTCTTTATCCAAAATCACCACGGCTGATGATGCAAGTAGTCAGTGCTGCTTTAGAACAAACCCCTGAAGTGCAATTAGACAGAATACATTGGGCCTTAACGAGTGACGGCAACGTAGCCGACAACGATCCGCTGATTACTTTGCCAGCCACTAACTTACAAAATAACGCCACGCCTACCGCAGATGCTACAAAGCTCTACGAACTGGCTTACATTACCGCTGAAATATCAAACTTCGCTGGCGACTACCGAAGTGCACTTAATACCGTGCATCAATTTGTAGAAAAATTAAAAGAAAATCAACAAGTCGCCCTTGTAGAGGTTTTGCAAGAACCAGTGAATGTCAGTTCATTTGTTAACTTGCAGGGTAGCACCACAGACGAGCAAGCCAAGCAGACACAGCCTGCTTTGTTTAAACTAAAAGTTATCCTTAAAGCTCCTGATGCTCAGGTCGTTGCAGAGGTGAAGTAGCCATGAAATTAAACAAGCTAGATTGGCAAAAACTTCAACCCGCAATTATCGCGCTAATTGTGGTCATTATTGTAGTTTCTGGGTTAATTGCTCTAGCGTATAACTTCAGCATCCAGCAAGAACAAGCCATGCAAAACCAGCAGAATTTACTCAATGCGGCAAGGCAGCGCTTTCAATCTTCTGGAATAGAAAAAGCCACCATCACAGAATATTTACCAAAGTATCAAGCACTAATAAACAAAGGCTTTGTCGGAGAAGAGCGACGCCTAGAATGGGTAGATGAACTACGCAAACAACACCAGGCGCTTAAATTATTTAGCATTAAATACAGCATTGGCTTGCAAGAGCCTTACAAACCAAGTTTTGCCACTAACTTAGGCGGCTTTATTTTAAATCGATCCGTGATGACGCTTGACCTAGATATGCTGCACGAGGAAGATATACTGCAATTAACCGAAGCGTTGAGTAAAAAAAATAAAGAGGTTTTTATGCTACGCGATTGTGAAATCACCCGATTAAATGCAGGCGGTTCGTTAAGCAACCAGCTTATTGCCAACTTGCACGCTAAATGCGAATTAGACTGGCTAACCCTGCGCGAACCTGCACCAATTCAACCAACAGCGGCACCCTAATGATGATGTTGCGACTCTCTCACAAATGGCTCACAAACCTACTGCTAGGCTTGCTCCTTGGAACAGTCGCTTTGCAAACATCTGCCGAATCAAGCGAGCCATTCGGGCGATTGTTCAGCAAGCCAAATGAACGCAACAACTTAAACATTCTCAGACAAAACCAAAAACTAAAAGTGATTAACACACAGGAAGCACAACAACCCGAAATAATCCTCAACCCAGAACCCGCCAGGCTACCCGAACCAATCACCATGCAAGGCTACGTAAAACGTAGCGACGGCGCAACTACCTTATGGATTAACAACAAAGCCGTGCAAGAAAACAGCACCGTGGACAAAGTGAAAATTGGCAAACTCAACCAACGTGGGTTTTCCGGCAAAGGTGCAAGTACCGAAGGCGTAGATGTAAAAATTCCTGCAAACGGCAAACACATTCGCCTAAAAGCAGGCCAAATGTACGAACCAGATAATAATAAAGTTTATGAAATGCAAGTTGTGGAAAAAGCAAAGAGGTTGAATTTAGAGCAGAGTGGCACAATCAGCGACAGCGATAATACTGGCGGAGACACGTCAGATACTAACGAAAAATAGCGTTTGGTAGCCATGACACAACCAAAACATTACTTATTAAAAGCACGCAAATATGGATTTGCTAGGGTAGGATTTACACAAAATGGGGCTGCGCTACTATTGCTTGTTTTTTTAATAGCATTAGTTTTAGTGACAGTTTTGGTACACTCAACAACTGGCGTTGAATACAAGTCTGAGCGAGATTTAAAAACAGCTAAGGTTTTAGATGATGCTAAAGTAGCATTATTGGGATGGTCAGTTTTACAAAATAATCCGGGACAATTACCATGCCCTGAAGATACAAACCTGATTGGGTTTCCAACAGAAGGACAAGCAAAATCAACTTGTATGTTGCCTGCAATAGGGCGCCTTCCTTGGCGGACTTTAGGTTTGGGTGATATTAGAGATGCTAATAACGATAAACTATGGTACGCAGTATCTTCTGGCTTTAGAAACCCACCAATAAACACCAATACGTTGCCACAGTTGAGTGTTAATGGCGTCCCAAATAGTGCGGTTGCAATTATTTTCTCGGTAGGTGTGCCTTTAGGGTCACAAAGTAGGCCTGCTCCAACTTCAAGTACACCGCCAGATGTTGAGCAATACTTAGATTTATCAAATAATGCCGGCACAGCTTCATTTATTACTTCGGGGAATATAAATGACTTCAATGATAGACTGAAAATAATTACCAAAACAGAATTATTTTCATTAGTAACAAAACGGATACTGGCTGAGGTACGAGGTGATTCCTCTCAAGGGTTGTCAAAGTTTAATACGGATTACGGTAATTATCCATTTGCTGATATCAATAATGATGGGTTTGCTGACACTGGAAATAACTCAGGAACACCGTCTTATCAAGGGATTCCAAATAGTTTATATTTCTCAACTGCTAAAAAGAATACATTCTTAAATAATGGATGGTTTCCATTGATTAATTACAATTACACAGTTCCATCCGGCACCCCCCAAGTGGCATTAACACTTAATACTCAAACTATCTTAGTAACGCCATAACTATGAAAAAATATCTCTCAGGTTTTACTTTGGTCGAAATGGCCGTGGTGTTAATAATTATGGGTTTTATAATTGGTGCTCTAGTAACACCTTTGACAGCGCAAGTTGAACAGAGTCGTCTTTCAGAAGCTAATAAGGATTTGTCAGAAATTAAAGAGGCTCTTTTAGGATATGTCGTCGTGAACGGGTTTTTTCCTTGCCCAGATACAAGTGGAGATGGAGTTGATGATGGATGCGCAAATACAAATTCAACAGTGAGCACTGGGGGTAGCTTACCTTGGTCAACATTAGGTTTAAAATCAAATGATCCTTGGGGTAGGCCATATCAATATCGAATAAATAACGCCTTTAGCGCAACCTTTAACTTAAATACTTCAAGCTCAGGTGCAGGTATAGTAAAAATTTGTACTGATAATACATGTGCAAATACGGAGTCAGCGAACGTGCCTCTCATCGTATTTTCATACGGTAAAAATGGAGGAGCACAACCACCTATAGGCCTAGATGAGAAAGAAAATGCCGATGGAGATGGGGTGTTCGTCAAGCATGATTTTGTTCAGAATGGTTTTGATGACGTATTAATGTGGATTTCAACAAACGTTCTAATGAATCGTATGGTAACCACTGGCCGACTACCTTAATGAATGACAGCCAGCTTTTACGTTACAGCCGTCATATTCTTTTACCGCAAGTAAGTTATGAAGGCCAAGAAAAGTTAGTGAGCAGCCATGCGCTGATGGTGGGTGCTGGTGGGCTGGGTTCGCCAGTGGCTTTGTATTTGGCTGCCAGTGGTGTTGGCACACTTACAATTTGCGATTTTGATGAGGTGGATTTAACTAATTTGCAGCGTCAGATTATTCATACCACGCAAAGTGTGGGCATCAATAAGGCGGTTTCTGCGCAGCAAACCATTTACGAGATTAACCCTGAAGTTAATGTTAAAACCGTACAGCAAAAATCAACGGAAGTTGAGTTTGCAGCTTTGGTTGCGCAGGCCGATGTGGTGATTGATTGTAGCGATAATTTTGCGACACGTTACACATTAAACAGGCTATGCGTTCAGTTGAAAAAACCGCTGGTTTCTGGCGCGGCGATTGGTTTTGAGGGGCAAATTACCGTGTACGATATGCGTAATAATGCCAGCCCTTGCTACCATTGTTTATTCCCTGATTCAAGTGAAACCACTGGGGAAAACAATGAAATGCGTTGCGCCAGTAACGGCGTATTTGCGCCGCTTGTAGGCATGATTGGCACCACCCAAGCGGCTGAAACTTTAAAATTGTTGATGGGCATTGGTGAGAGTTTACAAGGTCGTTTGCTGTTGCTGGATGCGCTGACTATGGAGTGGCGAACTATCAAGCTCAGAAAAGACCCTGCCTGCAGGGTATGTAGCTAGATTGTCATTGCGGATTTAGTCCGCAATCTTTTGAAGTTGGAATAAGATGCTGAAACAAGTTCAGCATGACAGCGTAATTTTAGAACTATTTTCCACCTACTAAGCTTTTAACCGCACCCACTAAATCTCCAGGCATCACCACGACCTTGCTGTTTTCTGAGGTCGACATTTTTTGCAATGCAGTAATGTAACGGTCACCCAATAAAAACATCGCCGATGCGTTGTTTTCCTTTACCGCTTCGGTAATAAATTTAATGGATTCTGCAGAAGCTTTAGCCGCAATCATTTGCGCTTCAGCATCTTTACGCGCGGCTTCTAAACGGGCTTCAGCGTTTAAGATGAGTGATTGCTTAGCGCCTTCTGCTTCTGTCACCACCGCTACGCGTTCACGTTCTGCCGCGGCTTGACGCTCCATTGCGTCTTGCATATTGGGCGATGGTTTGATGTCTTGAATTTCAACTGATTTTACTGTCAAACCCCAGTCTAGTGCTTCATCCGCAATGGCTACTTTTAGTTCTGCTTTAATGCGGTCACGCGAAGTAAGCGCTTGATTTAAATCCATGCCACCGATAATGGAACGTAAGCTGGTCTGCACCATGTTTCGCATCGCCTCTCTAAAATTTTCGATCCCATACACGGAACGTTCGATATTACTCACTTTAATAAACGCCACGGCGTTTGCTACAATCACGGCGTTATCACGCGTAATCACTTCTTGCTCAGGCACGTCTAAAATAATGTCTTTAGTGGTCACTTTGTAAGTGACTTTAGTAAAAATAGGGTTAATCACATGCAGGCCTGGGGATAATACGCCAGCGAATTTACCCAAGCGCTCCACTACCCACTCTTCGCCCTGTGGCACAATTCGTATGCCTTTAAAGGCCAGAATGAACGCAACAACAACTAAAATACCTGACAACTCAAACATGGTGATTTACCTTTCAGTAAAATTGAATAATTCGATAAAAAATAATACCTATAATTAATGAGACTTTACACGAAGCGAGTTGCCTTCAACCGCAACGACTTCTGCTTGGGAACCGACTTCGATAGCCTTGTTGGCAACTGCTGTCCATTCACGGCTACCCATTACGCCTTGGGTAAATTGAATACGGCCATTTTGTGTTGGGCCAACAGCTTCAATAATCAAGCCTACACGGCCAATTTCTTCACCTTGCGCCTGCCCAACACGTGAATGCGTTTCTGTTTTTTTATAATAAGTACGCCAGATAAATAATGAGCCAATCGACAATACTGCAAATAAAAGTAACTGGACGCTAACACTTAGCCCTGGCACAAGCCAAGTCAATACGCCGATTATTAATGCTGCAATACCAAACCACAAAACGTAAAAAGTGCCTGTTGCCATTTCTGCAGCAAGTAATATTAAGCCGATTGTTCCCCAAACCCACATTGTTTCAATCATGTTTTTACCTTACTAGTGAACTTAAAAAGTTTTGTATATTATTACACAGCTTGATAACACTAAATAAATTAAAGTCAGATAGCAAAATATCATACTTAACTAGCGTTAAAAAGATAGTACACTAACAATAAATAAGGTTGGAATCATTGCATGAAGCCTGCACAAAAACTTGTTATGCCGCACGATCGTGATGAACGCCTGCATTATATTAAGCGAATATTTTCTTCTGCTTCAGGGCCAGATTTACAATCGCACTGGGCAGGCGGACGTTTAAACGGGCTTAAAAAAATACATAGTATTGATGCGCTAGCTTATGCACGAAATCGTAATTTTTTAAATGGTGCCGTAACTCACTTATCACCTTATATTCGCCATGGTTGTATTACGCTTAACGAAACGTTTGAACTCATAAAAAAACAATTTGAAACTGGCGCAGAAAAGATTTTATATGAGCTTGCGTGGCGCGACTATTGGCGACAAGTTTGGTATTTAGAAGGCAATGCAATTTACAGCGAGTTAGAACCTCCTAAGGTCGCCATCGGCCACGACCCTTTAACTCAGGATGTCACACAAGGTAAAACGGGGCTGCCTTGCATGGATGCGTTTATCAATGATTTACTCACTACTGGCTATGTACATAATCATGCACGCATGTGGCTTGCAAGCTACATTATCCATTTTCGCAAAATCGATTGGCGCCCTGCGGCCGATTGGTTTGAAGCAAACTTGCTTGATGGTGATATCGCCAGCAATCATCTTTCATGGCAATGGGTAGCATCTACATTTAGCTCAAAACCTTATTTTTTTAATAAAGAAAATTTAAGCCGCTATACAGGTGAAAAATTCTGCGGAACTTGCACCGCCCAATGCCCGTTTGACGGGGATTATGAGACCTTAAACACTCGCCTATTTAATGCTACGCCTCAGACCACGGCTAAAGAATATGCATTAACCCCTTTACCGAAAAAAGCCGTTTCTAGCCACACGGCAATTGCCGTGTTTGTGCATGATGAAATGCTTTCGTCCGCTCACCCGCTACTACGGCAACCTTTTCCTAAGTTTTTTGTGTTTGACCCCCTCATTCATGGCAATTGGTCACTGAACCGGCTGCAATTTATCGCCGATTGTTTAAGCGAGATGGGAAATGTAGAAGTCTGGTATGGCGATACGTATGAAATACTCATGAGCAAAAATGTTGGCTCCGTCATTAGTCAAGACACTCCGAACCAAAAAATTAAAGCATTATTAGCAGCGTTTTTACCAAAATGGCAGCCTGTCGACAAATTTGTGAATGTAGAAATTAGCGAAAAACGCTTGAAACGCTTTTCGCGTTACTGGGAAAAAGTTGGCCCATTAATTCTCGGCGAAGCGCACGACCAAAGCAGATAGGCTACAATAATTAAGCGGAAAAATAGCCGCCAAACTAATTACTAAGGGAAAATACCATGATCGTTTGGTTAATCGTAGCAGTCATCGCTGTGTATTTCATTATTACTTATAACAGCTTGGTCAATATTAAGCATAATGTGGCTAAAGCGTGGGCCAATATTGATGTTTTGCTCAAGCAGCGCCATGAAGAACTGCCTAAGCTAATCGATACTTGCAAGCAATACATGCAGTACGAGCAAGAAACATTAGAAAAAGTAATCCAAGCACGCTCACGTGTATCAGATGCGCGTGAATCACATAACTTAGCCGCACTAGGCAATGCGGAAAATGCGCTCAGAAGCAGCCTGGGGCAACTGTTTGCCTTGGCCGAATCCTACCCCGAACTAAAAGCCAATGAGCAATTTTTGCACTTGCAATCACGTATTAGCGGCATAGAGAACGCCATTGCAGATAGACGCGAGTTTTATAACGACAGCGTGAATATAAATAACGTCAGAATTGAGCAGTTTCCAGATTTGTTAGTAGCAAAGTTGTTTAATTTTAAAGCCAGCGATTTACTTAAATTTGCCAGCGAGGAATTAAAAGACGTTGATATTAACCAACGTTTTAACAGCTAGGCAAGCGCGTGTTAAACGGCTTACGTGCATACTACATTGATGCAATAACATCCTGTAGCTACGTCGGCATACTTGGCGCTGTGCTTTTTTCTCAGCAACAGAACTCAACCGTTTTTCCTTTGCTATTAGTAGCAGGCATCAGCGCCTTTGCTTGTGTGGCAAGTTACAAGCGTGTTCGCACTATTGCCGATATTGCCACCTCGCGTATTGGCTCAGCGGCGCAAGGTTATGTTGAGCTATACGGTCGCGCAAGTGTGGATAAAGACAACCTCATCCAAAGCCCGCTCAGTGGTATTTCCTGCATCTGGTTTCGCTATTGGGTTTACAGTAAAGATAATAGCGACAGGGAATGGCGCGAAACAGCCACTGGAGTTAGTCACACTACCTTTGAGATTAGTGATGGTACAGGGCGCTCCGTAGTTGACCCTGACCACGCTGAAATCATTTCGCCTGACAGGCGGGTGAGCTATCAAGGTAATTATAAACATGTGGAAGAACTGCTTTTTGCAGGCGGATCCATCTACGTCTTGGGCGAATTTTCTACCATCGGCGGTGCCAATTCGGTTTTGAGTGTAAAAGAAGATATGAGTACACTACTGACCGAATGGAAAAGAGACGGCGTTCAACTTAAAAAACGTTTTGATCTTGATGGCAACGGTGAAATTGATTTACAAGAATGGGAATTAGCACGCCGTGCTGCTATACGTGAAGTTGAAAAACAACACCGTGAAATACGTACTGAAACAGGAGTACACATCATGCGCGTACCGCGAGATGGAAGATTATTTCTAATCTCCAGCATGTCGCCACAAAAACTCCGTCATCGCTATCAACTGTGGAGTTATTTTCATTTTGCTGTAATGGTATTTGCTATTAGTGCAATATTCTGGCTTTAACCCTGCCCGAGTTAAGCAAAAGCTACAATTTGCTGTGTTAAAATTGCGCTTATGACAAATACCACGCAAAACACTGAAAATTCACTCAATAAATCCTTTGATCCTAAAACCATAGAAAGCAAATGGTATGCATTTTGGGAAGGCAAGGGCTACTATGCCGCTGGCTTAAACCCTGAAGTCAAAGATAATTTCTGCATATTGCTACCTCCACCAAACGTCACAGGTACGTTGCACATGGGGCACGGCTTTAACCAAACCCTGATGGATGCATTGACGCGCTACCACCGTATGCGGGGCGATAACACGCTTTGGCAACCCGGTACAGACCATGCAGGTATTGCCACGCAGATAGTTGTAGAGCGTCAGTTAGATGCGCAAGGCGTAAGCCGTCATGACTTAGGCCGTGAGAAATTCCTCGAAAAAGTGTGGGAATGGAAAGAATATTCAGGCGGCACGATTACCAAACAGATGCGTCGTTTAGGTACTTCGCCAGACTGGTCACGAGAGCGCTTTACGATGGATGAAGGTTTGAATAAAACCGTGACTGAAACCTTTGTGCGCCTGTATAACGAAGGCCTGATTTATCGCGGGAAACGCTTGGTGAATTGGGATGTGAAGCTCGGTACAGCCGTGTCTGACCTCGAAGTGGTGCAGGAAGAAGAAGATGGCTCAATGTGGCACATCAACTACCCACTTGCTGATGGTTCAGGCCATTTAACAGTAGCTACTACGCGCCCAGAAACAATGCTGGGTGACGTGGCGGTGATGGTGCATCCTGAAGATGAGCGTTATGCGCACCTCATAGGAAAGAATGTAAAACTACCACTTTGTGACCGTGAAATTCCCATTATTGGTGATGATTATGTCGATAAAGAATTCGGTACTGGCGTAGTGAAAGTGACCCCAGCGCATGATTTTAATGACTATGCGGTAGGTCAGCGTCACAAATTACCAATGATAGAAATATTATCATTAACAGGTTTAGTCAATGAGAATGCACCTGCAAAATACCAAGGCCTAACCACCATAGCCGCACGTAAACTAGTAGTGGCTGATTTAGATGAAAATGGTTATTTAGTCAAAACCGATAAACACAAATTCAAAGTGCCTAGAGGCGACCGTACCGGAGTAATTATTGAGCCAATGCTTACAGACCAATGGTTTGTGGCGATGAGCAAACCTGCTGCGGATGGCAAATCGATTACGCAAAAAGCTTTAGATGTTGTCGCCAGCGGCGAAATCAAGTTTTACCCTGAAAACTGGGTGAATACCTATAATCAATGGCTAAATAACATCCAAGACTGGTGTATTTCACGCCAACTTTGGTGGGGGCATCAAATTCCTGCTTGGTACTCTGACGAGGGAAAAGTTTACGTAGCAACAAATGAAGCGCAGGCCAAAGCCCTTGCTGCACAAGACGGCTACACGGCTAATTTAGTACGCGATAACGACGTACTCGATACTTGGTATTCATCTGCTCTTTGGCCGTTCTCAACGCTTGATTGGACGGGCGATGAAACCATAGACGAACAAAACCAAGCCTTGCAACAATACTTGCCTTCTAGCGTTTTGGTCACAGGTTTTGACATCATATTCTTCTGGGTAGCGCGTATGGTGATGATGACCACGCACATTACCGGCAAAATCCCCTTCAAGCATGTGTATGTGCATGGCTTGATTCGCGATGCAGAAGGCCAAAAAATGAGCAAATCAAAGGGTAACGTACTTGACCCGATTGATTTGATTGATGGCATCGGACTAGACGATTTAATTAAAAAACGCACCACAGGTTTGATGAATCCCAAAGATGCAGAGAAAATCGAGAAGCGCACCCGCAAAGAATTCCCAGAAGGAATTGCCGCTTACGGTACAGATGCTTTAAGGTTTACTTTTGCCGCTTTAGCCAGCCCAGGCCGCGACATTAAATTTGATTTGCAACGCTGCGATGGCTATCGTAATTTCTGCAATAAATTATGGAACGCCACACGCTTTGTGTTGATGAACACCGAAGGTCAAGATAACGGTTTTGATGCCGTCAGTTGTGGTGAGGGTGGGCGTAAGTTTAGTCAAGCTGACCGCTGGATTGTAAGCATTTTGCAGCGCACAGAAGCCGAAGTTGAACGCGCATTTGAAGATTACCGTTTTGATTTAGCCGCCAAAGCTATTTACGAGTTTGTGTGGGATGAATATTGCGACTGGTATTTAGAACTGGCAAAAGTACAAATTCAAAACGGCGATGATGCAGAAAAACGCGCGACTAGACGTACCTTGCTAAGAGTATTGGAAACGATTTTACGTTTAGCGCACCCAATCATGCCATTTATTACCGAAGAAATCTGGCAAACGATTGCGCCAATGACAGGCAAACAAGGGCCAAGCATCATGCTAGAAGGCTATCCAAGCACTCAGCCTGATAAGTTGGATGAAGCTTCCGAGGCTTGGGTCGCGCAACTTAAACTAATGGTCGATGCTTGCCGTAGTTTACGTGGTGAAATGAGTATTTCTCCAGCGGCACGGGTGCCCTTGATTGCTGCAGGTGACGCAGAAAAGCTAGCTGCTTATGCTCACTATATAAAAGCGCTCGCTAAATTAGAAGACGTTACTATTGTGGCTGATTTACCAGAAGCGGATGCACCAGTAATGCTGGTTGGTAACTTTAAGCTAATGCTAAAAGTTGAGATTGACGTTGCAGTTGAAAAAGAGCGCTTAGGCAAAGAGATTGCAAGGCTTGAAGGTGAAATTGCCAAAGCGAATGCCAAGCTAAATAACGAGAGTTTTGTTGCGCGTGCGCCAGCGGTAGTGGTTGAGCAAGAGAAAGCTAGGGTTGCGGAATTTAGTAGTAGCTTAGAAAAATTACAAGGTCAACTTAGTAAATTAAACTAAGCAAACTTATTGCTTCGGCCAAGGATGTATCAACTCTTGTTCAGCCTGAGCCTGTCAAAGGTATTGCATCCAATTCCTTTTCAACAAGTTCAATGCTAACGGACTTAGACATTATCGGGCCGAACCTATTAATATTTTTTTTACAGCTTGCTGAGTATAAACGTCCATTCCTTAGGGTCAATCGGCGTAATGGATAAACGATTGCCTCGCTGCAAAATACGCATATTGGCAAGCTCTGGGAATTCACGTAGCTCTTTTAAGCTAAGCAAGCGTGTTTTTCGAACCAACTTAACATCAACATTTAGCCATCGTGGGTTTTCAGGCGTGGATTTTTCATCGTAATATTTGTGGCCTTTTATAAATTGCAATCTGTCTGGATACGCTAGCTTACTCACCTCCGCGATGCCAGCAATGCCAGGAACCTCACAATTTGAGTGGTAAAAGAAAACACCATCTCCCACTTTCATTTGGTCACGCATAAAATTACGCGCCTGATAATTCCGTACACCATACCAATCCACCGTTTGATTGGGGAATTTCGCCAAATCATCAATCGATACATCTGCAGGCTCAGATTTCATTAGCCAGTAACGCATATTTTCACCTTAAACAATTTCAAAATTAATCCGTATGATAATCTATAACTAATTCAAAGTAGAGACTAACCATGGCAAAACAACAAGAGAAAAATGTACTTGGCACGGCATTGCTTGTATGCGGGCTAAACCCACTGACTGGCTTTATGCGCAATGGTTGTTGCGAAACAGGCCCAGACGATACTGGAAGCCACACGGTTTGTGCACAAATGACCGATGAATTTCTCGCCTTCTCATTTGCTGAAGGAAACGATTTAACAACACCTCGGCCTGAGTATGGCTTTAATGGTTTAAAAGCAGGTGACCGTTGGTGTGTATGTGCCGCTCGTTGGCTTGAAGCCTCAGAAGCTGGCTTTGCACCGCCAGTAATACTAGAAGCTTGTCATGCAAGATGCTTGGAAATTGTAAGTTTGGCGGATTTAAAGTACCACGAGTTGAGGTAAATAGGAGGAGTTCTCCACGGATATAGCCTAAGCCAGCATCCTGAACCAAAAAGGCTCAAGTGGTAACGGCCTAGAGCGCATTAGGTACACCCGCCAAGAGGTTCTTAAAAGAACACCCAACTTAGGGCGCGCACACAACAACTCGAATGACCAAAACCGATGCTATAAACTAGTTCAAGGAATTATTAGCTTAAACCACACCGCAGAGAACAAACTTTAAAACTGGGGTTTTATTTTTTGTTTTAGCTACAAATCGACTGATAAAGTACTAAAACGACTGAGTTAATTTTACTATTGTTAAGTAGTAAAATTATGAAATATAAAATATTTATTTTACTGCGCAGACTTTATCAATTTGATCTTGCATATTTGTGATTCGACGTTTGAAATCCCCCACTTCAACTCCACCACTCTTACTATTTAATAACTCATGCGCCAAATTCAACGCCGCCATAATGGCAATACGCTCAGCACCAATTATTTTGCCGCTGTCGCGAATATCACGCATTTTTTTATCTAAAAAATTTACCGCGTTTATCAATCCTGGGCGCTCTTCATCGGTACACGATACCGTGAAATCTCTACCCATAATATTGACATCCACGCCTTTTATTTCGCTCATTTTACTTACT
>NZ_JABFRA010000107.1 GCF_013141425.1 Methylotenera sp.
GCCATTAAAGATGTGTTTGAAGATACTCGTAGCATTTTAGAGCCTGCTGGCGCACTAGCCTTAGCAGGCCTTAAAGCGTATGCGGAACGCGAAAACTTACATGGAAAAACGTTAATCGCCATCGCTTCTGGCGCCAATATGAATTTCGACAGACTGCGCTTTGTAGCAGAGCGCGCAGAAATTGGCGAAAAGCGCGAAGCGGTATTAGCCGTCACGATTCCAGAAAAACCAGGGGCGTTTAAAGCATTCTGTAATTTGCTTGGTAACCGCAACATCACCGAGTTTAACTATCGCTATGCGGATGCTAAAGTGGCGCATATATTCGTGGGTGTTGCCATTAGCGACCCAGCAGAATCTGCCAAGATGGTCACCGATTTACAAGCAGAAGGCTTACCTGCGTTGGACTTAACCGATAATGAAGTGGCTAAATTGCATGTGCGCCATTTGGTAGGCGGGCATGCCCCACAGGCGGAGAACGAAGTAGTGTATCGATTCGAGTTTCCTGAAAAACCTGGCGCACTCATGAAATTTTTAGAATCCATGGGGCACGACTGGAATATCAGCTTGTTTCACTATAGAAACCACGGCGCTGATTTCGGCCGCGTGTTGGTTGGCATGCAAGTGCCACCAACAGAGCATGCTGAATTTGTGGAGTTTTTGCAAAACTTAGGCTATCCTTATTGGGATGAAACGGTAAATCCCGCTTATCAATTATTTTTAGGTTAGTTTTTTATTTTTTCGAACTGACGCCTAGTTTAGTTCTTACCTTACTTTTTTATTTTGTGTGAACTTAATAAGAAAGTATCTGCCAACAACATAAAATATCTGCAGACTTTAACTTTGGAGAACTGAATGAAATTTACGCCCACATATCATAAAACTCGTATTAGCTTAGTATTGCTAACTTTAATAGCAGGCTTAAGTGCTTGTAAACAAGAAAAAGTTGAAGACGTCCAAAGCACAACTGAAGCTATCAGTAGCCCAGCCTCGGCTACTGTAAACACCACACAAGGCGTTGCTTATGTTAGCAGCCAAGAAGCTGGCATAAGTGTTATTGACCTTGCCAGCATGCAAGTAATCAAGCAAATTGACGTAAAGGCGGAAGCGCCACGCGGCTTGGGTATTACCGATGATGGTAAAAAACTGGTTGTTGCCACACGCGGCAACGACGGCATCGCAGTGATTGATACTGCGACGGGAGAAGTTTCACAACAAATTATCATCGGCAAAAACCCTGAGTTTGTTCGCATTAGCGGCAATTATGCTTACATATCATCTGAACCTAGCTCTAAAGGCGGCCCACCGCCTAAGCCAGGTGACAAAGTGGCCGAAGATGATGATGACGAAGATGAAGAAAAAATTCCAGCTAAAATAATAGTGGTTGATTTAGAAAAGGGCCAGAAAATACGGGAAATTACAGGCGGCCCGGAAACGGAAGGTATTGAATTTTCTGCTGACGGTAAACAGTTAGTGATTACCAACGAAGCGGATAATACTGTCACTGTACACAATATTGAAAGTGGGGAGTTAGTCAAAACCGTTCACACCCATGAGCATGGTGACCGTCCGCGTGGCATTAAAGTATCGCCCGATGGCAACACTTATCTTGCCACTTTGGAATACGGCAATAAATTTATGGTACTGGATAAAGAGTTTAATTTGGTTCGCACTGTAGACACAGGCGAAACACCTTATGGCATTAGCTATGATGCAAAAGGCGAAAAGATTTATGTAGCCACCAATAAAGCGAAACTATTGCAAGTATTTGACGCCAAGACTTTTGAAAAACTGAAAGAAGTCTCAACAGGAAATCGTTGCTGGCATTTCACCTTTACTCCTGATGACAAGCAAATTTTGTTAGCGTGTGGTAAATCAGACGAAGTCTTTGTCATTGATGCTGAAAAACTCGAAGTGACCAAGAAAATAGAAGTGAAAAATATGCCCTGGGGCATCGTGACTTACCCAAAATCAATGGGTAGCCTAGATAAAAAACTCAAATAGCCACAGGTGTAAGTAAAAAGCCCGCGATTGCGGGCTTTTTACTTAGTCATCGCTAGCTTATAGCCGATGTAATAAACGCACTAAACTTTATTTAGCAACTTGTTTCTCACGCATTTCATCCAGCGTTTTGCAATCTATACAAAGTGTTGCGGTTGGGCGTGCCTCGAGACGCTTTAAGCCAATCTCAATACCACAACCTTCACAATAACCATACTCATCGCTATCAATATTGCGTAAAGTCTCATCAATTTTCTTGATTAATTTACGTTCACGGTCACGATTACGCAATTCCAATGTCATATCAGTTTCTTGGCTGGCACGGTCATTCGGGTCTGCAAACATCGTTACTTCGTCTTGCATTGTATGAACGGTGCGGTCAAGTTCTTGGCTTAACTCTGCCTTCCAGTCATTTAAAATCTTACGAAAGTGGTTGAGCTGCGGTTTGCTCATATACTGTTCATCAGGTTTTGGCTGGTAAGGGGTAAAATGTTTAGTTATAACTTCTGCCATCATGTACCTCAAAAACTAAAAAGAGTTACTTAAAAAAACTTATTTAAAAACCACTTGAATATTAATTACTTATAAAATCAAGCGCGTGAGTGTACACCGAATCAAGTTTAGTTGCAAAAACAAGCTAACTTATTAAAATCTAGTGCGAATCTTATGATTTTGCCTCGCTAAGCTCCAACGCCAATAATGTATTTTCCATCAACGTCGCCACTGTCATCGGCCCTACGCCACCTGGCACTGGCGAAATGTACCCTGCACGCACTTTTGCCGCTTTAAAATCAACGTCGCCCGCTATACTTCCATCGGCTAATCGATTGATACCAATATCAATCACCACCGCGCCTGACTTAATCCAGTCACCTTGTATAAGCCCCGATTTACCTGCTGCGGCAATCACCAAATCTGCCTGCTTAATTATTTTAGCTAAATCTTTAGTATGACGGTGACAACTTGTCACGGTACATCCTGCCAACAATAACTCCAAGCCCATTGGGCGGCCAACATGGTTGGAAACACCAACTACAACCGCGTCTAGTCCCATTAAATTGATATTCGTCGCCTGCAACATTTTTATCACACCAAAAGGTGTACAAGAACGCAAAGTAGGTTGACGGACTGCTAATCGGCCAATATTGTAGGGATGAAACCCATCAACATCTTTATTTGGGCTGATATGCTCAATGATGTGCTCATCTTTAATATGCGGTGGTAGTGGAGACTGCACTAAAATTCCATCAATCGTTTCATCCTGATTCAATTGACTAATTAATGCGATCAACTCCGCCTGTGTAGTCGTTGTGGGCAAATTGTAAGCTACCGAACGAATGCCTACTTTCTCACACGCCAAACGCTTATTGCGTACATAAATTGCTGAAGCTGGATTATCTCCCAACAAAATTACCGCAAGGCCAGGCGCGCGTTTACCTGCCTGAATACGGCTATTAATACGTGTTTTAATTGAATTTAAAAGATTTTCAGCAATGGCCTTGCCATCAATTATCTGTGCAGTCATTTGTTCGTAAGCGCTTTGATTAATGAAATAATAAAAATAAAGTAACATTTTAACATATTCGAATTGACCTACAGCCCAGTTTGCAGTATATTTCTGCCCTTCGGCGTGTAGCGTAGCCTGGTAGCGCGCCTGCTTTGGGAGCAGGATGTCGGGAGTTCGAATCTCTCCACGCCGACCAAATTTTAACTTGTTGAATAAGCACTTAATATTCAACGAATAAAAATGAAAGTCAGCCCGA
>NZ_JABFRA010000138.1 GCF_013141425.1 Methylotenera sp.
CAAGCGTATTGTTACCGGAACTCCCTGTCAACGTATCGTCATAATTTGAGCCCGTTAGGTTCTCAATGCTAACCACAGTATCTGAACCTGAACCGCCTGTGACTTGTGCGCCCGCAGTCGCTAAACTCACCGTGACCGCACTGGTGGCGTATTTGTAAGTAGCCGTATCAATGCCATTGCCGCCAATAAGTGTGTCACTCCCAGCCCCTCCATCAAGGATATCATTCCCCTCCCCACCATCCAACTTATCATTGCCTGTGCTACCAGTGAGGGTGTCATTACCCGCTAGCCCACTTAAATAGCTGCCGAATGTTGGGAATGACACATCTGGGGCAGCTGCAGTTTCATTATCATTACCTGTTGTAAATTCTGTTGGTGCAACGATAAGCAAGTTATGGGTTGCGGTGTTGCTACTGAATGGAGTTGTGCCGCCTGTGTCAGCAACGCTATCGAAAGTAATCACTTGACCTGAAACATAAGGAACGCCAGGGGCGCTTTCTCCTGTTCCATCCCATGTGTGAAATTCGATTGTACGAATTCCGCTTGCGTCTGCAGGTGGGGTGTAGCGTAATAGCGTTGAGCCCGTAAATAGCAGCGCTTCTCCTACGTCCGCTTGGGCAGCCACTTGCCAAGTTACACCGCTATCGGTACTAAAATGGACGGTGCCAAGTGTTACATCTCCAGTATCTGAAGTGCCAGAAACGCCAATAATCGCGACGCCTAATTGGTTAGCTGCCAAACCATCTGGGTCGGATGCACCCTCTACAAAACCACTATAGTCCGGTAAAAACCCAGAGTTAAACAACGAAACTTGAACAGCTTCGCCTACATCTCCCTGAAACATCGGTGCAACTCTAACTAAGGTTAAATTGGTATCCGCGTCGAGCAATGGCGCATTGTTGCTTCCTACAAAGCTGGTGTCTAAATTACCGCTTGCGTCTAAACGTAATAATGCAATATCGCCACCGTCTGCGCCTGAATTTTTACCTGAAACCACGATGTTGCCTGAACCATCAATCGCAAGATTAAATGCCTGCGCTGAGCCTGAGAATGCTGCGGTGTATTTACCGTCCGTGCTAAATGAAGTGTCTAGGCTACCGTCCGTATTGTAACGGGCTAATGCAAATTGGCT
Organism: Methylotenera sp.; assembly: GCF_013141425.1. Taxonomy (GTDB): domain Bacteria; phylum Pseudomonadota; class Gammaproteobacteria; order Burkholderiales; family Methylophilaceae; genus Methylotenera. The sequence continues at coordinate 1,133 of NZ_JABFRA010000138.1, forward strand.
AGTTCCACCTGCATCTGTAGTGCTGCCTGCGACTAAAATCTTACCGTCTGCTTGCACTTTTATTGCATAGATTTCATCATTATTGCCAACGAAGTCAGTAGTAATAATTCCATTAGTACCGAAAGGAGTTGTTGTATCATCAAGTTCACCTGTGGAAGTTAATCGCGCGAGAACGAAATTGCCTTGGTTAGGAACACCGAATTCGTCATACACAGTCGTGCTACCCGCAATTAAGATATTTCCAGCGATATCTAGCGCAGTAGCGCCGTTGAATTTCCCGTTACCTAAACCGATATCGACACTGGCAACGCCTGCGGTGCCAAAGGTGTCTAAAACTCCAGCACTGGTGTAACGAATTACGGTTGCATTCGTGGTGAGGCCATCATAAGTTGTGCCAGCAACCAGAATCTTGTTGTCCGCTTGTACTAAAACACCAGTTACGATGCCACTTGTGCCAGAGTCTAACAGCTGGGTAACAAACCCGCCTGTACCAAAACTAGCATCTAACACACCAAGTGATGTATGGCGAATTAATGCATACTCGGTATCCCCTCCATTAATACGTGTTGCTACACTTAAAATACTGCCATCTGTTTGCAGTGCCGTTGCATACCCCGTTGCTGGTGGATTGCCTAATACATCATTGTCACCGCCAATTGAAGTGTGCACATAACCAATGCTGGCACTTCCGCCATCCGATGCACCAAAGGTGGTATCAAAAGCACCGTTAACATCTACTCGCACCAACACGGCGGCATATTCTGCATTAACAGTATCTGCTGCCAAACCTGAGATTAAATATTTGCCGCTTGCATCAATCTGCAGGCTATTAATTGTTTGCAGTGTGAAGTTAGCGTCAATTAAATCAAGTACTGCAACACCATTTGTGCCAAAGGTCGTATCTAAAAGGCCAGAGCTGTGGTAGCGTGTTAACACTAATTGAGCATTGCCATCTATATCGTAAGTTACACCAGCGGTGACAATTTTTCCACCTGCCACAACAGACACACCTACGGCGTAATCTACGCCGCCAACATTAGTAATTACTTGACCATTGCTCATGACAAATCCTTTCAGGTGGAATAAATTCCAGTTACACTTAATTGAGAATAAATAGCATTTACGCTATTAAGCAACAAGAATCATTAATTAGGAATACCTAGAAACCCTACTTTATGACTGGGTGATTTACCTGAGTTTTGTTTTTAAGAATACTTTAGGCAATACATTGCGTTTAGTAATTGGCCTACGATGCCTATTTTGACTTGATTTTGCCGATTGATTTTAGGTAGTTTAGCACTTGCTGTGCGCACTCTTCCATGGGCAGCTGCCCAGTATTTACGATTAACTCTGGATGCAGTGGCGCCTCGTAAGGGGAGGATATGCCAGTAAAGTTGGAACTCTTCATTTATTAATATGTTTGTAAATTTTCTGTTCGAAATAGAATTAAATTATTCTTGTTACCCCAACTATACGGCCTAATTTAAAGTGGTAAACGTTCTCTGTAGGAGCGGTCCGTGACCGCGAACCATCACCATCGCGGTCACGGACCGCTCCTACAAAAAGCCAATGTATTAGCGTGAAAGCACCGTAGTGGCATTCAGCAACGGATACGTAATTGAGAACAATACATTCAAGAATTTTTGTGTTTCGGTGATGGGCGCATTTGAAACGTAAAGCACGTCTTTATTCTCATAGTTATTCATCATTTTTAACAACTTCATTACTGTGATTTGAACAAAGCTAATTGGCGCTACGCACTATATTAGTTTGCATTTCCGGCATGTAATGGCCATTAATACCATGGTATTAAAACAAATGACTAAGCCTATAAAAGCTGTTAGTTCAAGCTTTCACATGCAAAAATATGATGTAGCATTTACATTGTGTTACATGTTAATCTGCGACTAACCAACTAATGTTCATAACATCTTGAAAAAAGACACTAAAAATCAACTGCTGGCAAAGCTGGAGGGGCTAACTTCTTTACAGATTTGGCTGTTCTCTACGCTATTTGCTGTGCTTGCTGCCTTGAGCATTGTTAGCTTGATGGGTTTGTTGCTGAAAGGTGAAGTTACTAACGACTACTTAATCACGGGCTTAGTGACCTCGATGTTTGTAGCGGGCCTTGTTGCTGGCTTGATTATTTTTTTGCTAAATCAGCAGCGCAAAAATGCTTCAAGCGCACTGCTACAAAATTTGACTACGACAGCGCCTTTAGGAGTTGCATTGGTAAGGCCTAGCGATGGCCAGTTTGTTTATACAAACCCTAGCTTTAATCAAATGACAGGCTATACGGCTAACGAACTTGCCAGCCAATTTCATTGGCCTGTGGATTTTATTGAACAGGGCATGATTGAAAAAATACTGCCGTCTATTGCGACCGAAGGTTTTTGGAAAGGTGATTTACAGAAACAAACAAAATCGGGTGTTCCCATCTGGACCGCGACTCACGTAATGACGCTACAGCATCCAGAATACGGCGAACTTTGGATGATTTATCAATCGGACATTTCCGAGCAAAAATCAGCCAATGAAAAATTAATGAAAAGTGAAATGCTTTTCAAAACCTTGATTGAATCGTCCCCCATACCGCTGGCCCTCAACGATGACGCTGGCAACATCAACTATTTAAATACGGTTTTTTTAAATAGCATTGGTTACACGCAGGAGGAAATTCCGACTTTAGAGGACTGGTGGCCGCTCGCCTATCCTGACCCAAACTATCGGCAATGGGTTATTGGGCAATGGCAACAACATGCCGAAAAAGCCAAGAATTCTGGCAAGCCATTTAAACCTTTAGAAGCCAAAGTTCGCTGCAAAGACGGTTCTGACAAAACGTTTTTGTGCAGCACGACTGACTTGACAGGTAGCATGACAGCGCAACATTTGGTTGTGCTATACGACATTACCGAGCGCAAAGTAGCGGAGGAAGACTTAAAGAAATTGCGCCACTCGCTGGAAGAATCGCGCGACCGCTATCAAGATTTGTATGAGTTTGCGCCGGTTGGTTACCTTTCACTCAGCAACCACGGCCTAATTAGCGATGTTAACTGGAAAGCGACCTCTCTTTTTGGCTTGGGGCGTAAAGAGCTTAACCAACACCGTTTAGCCGAGTTTGTGGCTGAAGAAGACAAAGCGCTGTGGCAACGCACCTTTGCCAGTTTAAAAGACCTGATTGAAGGCGAAGAACTGAGCTTTGACATAAAATTTAATCATCATTCTGGTAGCACATTTACCGCTAGCTTAAACTGTTTGCGTATGGAGGATGATGATGACCTGCCGATTTTACGCCTGACGCTAACAGATGTAACGCAGCTAAAACTTGCAGAAAATAAACTCATTCGCAACGAAACCTATTTGCAATCCATTATCGATAACGAGCCCGAGAGCATTAAAGTGGTGGATGCCAGCGGTTGCATCGTACAGATGAACCCTGCGGGATTAGCCATGCTAGAGGCTAACTCACTGCAACAAGCTTGTAGTCAGCCTTTGATTGATTACATCGCACCTGAATACCAAGTGGCTTTTAAAGAAATGCTTAAGCACGTTATTGCGGGCGAAACCATGCAATTAGAGCACGAAATTATCGGCTTAAATGGTGGCCGGCGTTGGATGGAGGCCCATGCTGTACCTATCGTGGAGGATGGTAAAAAGCTGATGCTAAGTGTTACGCGCGACATTACTGAAAAAAAACACGCCGCACTTCGCATCGAAAAACTGCTTGCGGAACAAGCTATCATATTAGATAACCGCTTAGTTGCTATTTCTACGGCGCGTGACCGAAAACTCACTTGGACAAATAAGGCTTTTGAAAAACTGTTGGGCTATAGCAAAAAAGAACTCACTGGTATACCCACTCGTAAGTTTTACGTAGATGAAGCCGACTATCAATCAATAGGAATGGCCTACGCGAATATCGAACATAAAGATGTTGTACGTAAACAATACCCGTTTGTGCGCAAAGATGGTCAACGCATTTGGGTAGATGTGAGAGGTTCTTTGCTTGATAAAGAAAGCGGTGAATCGCTTTGGGTGTTTATTGATGTAACGGAAACCAAGCTGAATGAGGTTGCGCTTAAGGAAGCAAACCAATTTCTAAGAACCGTGATTGATAATTCACCTTTGCGTATTTTTTGGAAAGACAAAGACTTACGCTACCTAGGTTGCAACCCCGCTTTTGCAAAAGATGCAGGCAAAAACTCACCCGAAGAAGTGGTTGGCAAAAATGATTATGAAATGGGCTGGGCGGACCAAGCGGACATTTACCGAGCTGATGACCAAATGGTAATTGAATCTGGGCGAACCAAGCTGTTTTTTGAAGAGCCGCAAACCACGCCAGAGGGAAAAACCATCTGGCTGCGCACCTCTAAAGTGCCACTCAAAAACCAGAAAAATGAGCCTATTGGTATCTTAGGTATGTACGAAGATATTACCGAGCGCAAGAATACAGAATTTGAACTGCGTATTGCCGCCACGGCCTTTGAGTCACAAGAAGGCATTATGATTGCCGACAAAAATCGCAATATGCTGCGAGTGAACCGTGCCTTTAGCAATATCACCGGCTACAGCGCAGAAGAAATCATCGGCAAGAACCCACGTATTTTAAGCTCGGGTCTGCACACCAAAGAATTCTATGAAAACATATGGGAGAGCATCAATAAAACCAATTCATGGCAAGGCGAGATTTGGAATAAGCGCAAAGGTGGCGAAATCTACCTAGAGTATCTCACCATTACTACCGTTCAAAGCGAGGATGGCGCCGTGACAAATTATGTCGCCACCATTTCGGACATCACACAAAGTAAGCTGGCTTCCGCAGAAATCGAACAAATGGCGTTTTACGATGCGCTTACAGGCCTGCCGAATAGACGCCTATTGCTTGATCGACTAAATCACGCCATTAGCGCTAGTAGCCGCACTGGCACCCATGGTGCAGTGCTGTTTTTAGACCTCGACCATTTTAAATCGTTGAATGACACGCTTGGGCACGACGTGGGCGATTTGCTGCTTAAGCAAGTCAGCGCGCGCCTTAAATCTTGCTTGCGTGAAGGTGATACCGTTTCACGCCTAGGGGGTGATGAATACGTGGTGGTGCTGGAAGAACTCAGCACCCATGCCACCGAAGCCGCAAGACAAACAGAGCAGATTGGTAAGAACATACTGGCAAAATGCACGAACCCTATCAACTGGCAACCCATGAGCATCACAGCACTGTCAGCATTGGCATTTCGCTTTTTGGTGGTGACCACCTTGCTACAGAAGAAGATCTGTTAAAACATGCGGATATTGCCATGTATCAGGCCAAAAAAGCGGGCCGCAGTACCTTGCGTTTTTTTGATCCAGCCATGCAGGAAGCCATTCAATGGCGCGTTACGCTCGAAAATGACTTGCGCCAAGCCTTAGAACAACAGCAATTTAAGCTGTATTATCAAGTGCAGGTGGATTTTTTACACCATGCCATTGGCGTGGAGGCTTTAATCCGCTGGATTCATCCAGAGCGCGGATTAATCTCGCCGTTTGATTTTATTCCTGTAGCTGAAGAAACTGGCTTGATACTTCCGATTGGCCAATGGGTGTTAGAGGCGGCATGCGCGCAAATCAAGGCTTGGGAACAAAACGAGCAAACACGCCATTTAACGGTGTCAGTGAATGTGAGCGCAAAGCAGTTCCGTCAGCCAGACTTTGTCAGCACGGTTAAATCCATCATTGCCTTCTACGCGATAGACCCAACGTTGCTCAAGCTTGAGTTGACTGAATCCTTGTTGCTAGACAACATCGAAGACACCATTAGCACCATGAACAACTTAAAAGAAAGTGGCATCGTGTTCTCGCTCGATGACTTTGGTACTGGCTATTCATCGCTACAATACCTGAAGCGCTTGCCCTTGTATCAGCTCAAAATTGACCAATCGTTTGTGCGCGACATTGCGGCAGACAACAACGACCAGATGATTATCCGCACAATTATTGCCATGGCACACATGCTAGACCTGAACGTTATCGCGGAAGGGGTCGAGACCATGGAGCAGCAACAAATCTTGCTCAGCAATGGTTGCACACATTATCAAGGTTATTTATTTGGCAAACCCATGCCGATTGAGGCGTTTGAGGCGACGCTAGATAGGCTTTAACAAAAGCCATTTGCATCAATATTGTTGCATCGTGTCAATACGGAAATTAAAAGCAGGTCCGCTTCTACCTAAAAGTCACTTCACTATTCAATGCTACAAAGTACAATGCTTCGACAAGCTCCGCATACTTGAACCTCAACATACTAGGTGCAGTTTTTCCGTAAAGGCGCAAGCAAGGGCGATAAACCGTTGTGGTCGATCTCCTGCATTAGCGCCAGCAAACGCCCTAATTCGCCCGCAGGGAAACCTTCCCGGGCAAACCAATTAAGATATTGGCCTGGCAAATCGGCAATCAGACGGCCTTTGTATTTTCCATACGGCATGGCCAGTGTAAGCAGCTTTTGCAGACTTTCTACGTTTAAGTCTTCAGGGTTCATGTTCACTCTGTGTTGATTTTATGCACATTTTAATCTGATTTACATAGGCAATGCATTTGCCGCATAATGATTAAACCAATCATTTAATCATTTGGAACTCGCCCATGATTAACATTAAAAAATTTCTCACTTTAATTTTACTTGGCCTGATGTTGTCTTTGCCAGCATGGGCAAAAGACGTGGCACTAGAACAAGCCAGCGTAAGCGATGCGCGTCGTGATTACGAAAATGCCAACGCCGATTATGAAAGCATTACCAACGCCATACAAATACAAGAAAAAAACCTCGCAGAAGGTCAAGCGCGTTTAAAAAAACTACAAAGTGAGCAAGCGGAGGCCGAAATCAAACGCGCCGACGCAAAAGCGCAACTTGAGAAAAAACAAAAAGAATTAGAACGCGCTTGGAATAATAGTCAATAAATTACCGTTGTGTGCTTGTGTTTTCCAACATTTCGCAGAATTTTCCAGTGTTTCGCCCTGTTTATTAATACAATAATCAAGCCCAATTAACCAATGTTATTGGCGCAGTTATTCGTTCATAGTGCTTAATGTTATTCGTCACTAATACAGCATTTGCCGCTAACGAATGTGCCGCAATCATCATATCCATATCACCAATGGGCTGCCCTGTAGACACCAGTTGATGTCGAATTTCAGCAGAATGATTTGCTGCTTCACTATCCCAGGCCAATACGCGAATAATACTTAAAAACTTTCTGACTACATTTTGTAGTGCATGTGTTTCTGGCAGACGTTTTAAGCCATATAATAACTCGGCCTGTGTGATGACTGAAACACACACCATGGATGGTGGCAACTGCGTTAACTTGGCTTCAATATGCGGTGCACGGCCTTTTATTAAATAACTTGCCGTATCGGTATCGAGCATATGTAAAACACTCATTTAGACTTACCTGTAACTACAAGCACATCATCAAACAAAATACGTTCTTGTGGTGGATAATTCATTGGCCGCTCCAACATAAAATCCTCAGGCACGTCCACGGTATGTAACAATTGAAAAAAATCATTCCAAGCTGAGACACTTGGACGGGCAGATAGCACAACATCACCTGTCACTTCATTTTTGGCGATAAAGACTTCATCTCCTTCAAAGCGAAACTCTGCCGGCAAACGCACGGCTTGACTCGCCCCATTCTTAAATAATTTTGCAACTCTTACATCCATTATAAGCTCCCATCGCAACAACTTTGTATATATTAAAGTATATACATTAATGATGGCTAGTCAAGTAAAAAGTCATTCCTTTTCTTTGTAAAGCTATTCGCAAATGAACTTACAATTTCGATTTCAAGGCAAAAACCCGCTTTATTCTCACAATTGAATTGCTACCCCCCCGTTTATATTTGAGCCTGTACAGATATGAATGGGGTTTAAATGGCACGTCCTGAAAAGATTCGCCTGGGTGAGATTCTAGTTCAGCAAAATTTAATTAGCGCTGATGATTTAGATAAATCGCTGGAAGAACAAAAACGCACTGGCCGCAAGCTGGGCCGTATTTTTGTGGATAAAGGCTTTGTGACAGAAACGCAGATTTCTGAAGCCTTGGCTCGCCAGTTAAAAGTCCCGTTTATCGATTTACAACAGTTCAGCACCAAGCCTGAAATCATCAACAAACTCCCCGAAGCGCAAGCCAGACGCTTACGTTGTGCTGTACTTGCCGACAAAGGCAATAGTTATTTGGTGGGCATGGTCGACCCAACGGATTTATTTGCCTACGACGAGCTCGTGCGCTTGCTGCATAAAGAAATTGAACTGGCGGTAATTCAAGAAGGCGCCCTACTGCAGCTGATTGATCGCAGCTACCGTCGCACCGATGAAATATCGAATCTAGCCTTAGAATTAGGTCAGGATTTAGGCGACACCGCGATTGACTTCGCGGCAATGGGATTAACTGGTAACGCCGAAGAAGCGCCTGTTGTTAAGCTGCTACAAACTATTTTTGAAGATGCCGTTCAAGTGCGTGCATCGGATATTCATATTGAACCGCAAGAACACAAACTGCATATTCGCTTTCGGATAGATGGCGTGATGCACTTGCAGACCGAGGCTGATTTGAAAATCGCCTCTGCGTTGGCACTACGTTTGAAACTGATGTCTGGCTTGGATATTTCAGAAAAACGCTTGCCACAAGATGGCCGTTTTGCGGTGAAAGTGAAACAACAAGCCGTTGATGTGCGTATTTCGTCCATGCCCACACAATATGGCGAATCGGTTGTCATGCGCTTGTTGATTCAAAACACTGCGGGTTTTTCATTAGAAAAACTCGGCATGCCACCGGAGATGCTAGAACGTTTCCGCAAACTGATTCATCGCCCGAGTGGCATGGTATTGGTAACGGGGCCAACCGGTAGCGGTAAAACCACGACTCTCTATGCAGCGTTAAGCGAACTAAACTCCACCTCGAATAAAATTATTACGGTGGAAGACCCTGTTGAATACCGTTTAAATGGCATCAACCAAGTACAGGTGAACGAGAAAATCGATTTAAGTTTTTCACGCGTACTGCGCTCTACCCTGCGACAAGACCCCGATATTATTCTGGTGGGTGAAATGCGCGACCAAGAAACCGCACAAATCGGTTTACGTGCCGCCATGACAGGCCATTTGGTGCTTTCCACCCTGCATACTAACGATGCCATCAGCACGCCGATTCGCATGATTGACATGGGAGCACCACGCTATATGGTCGCTATGTCGGTGTTGGCAGTTGTAGCACAACGTTTACTTAGATTGGTCTGCGATGGTTGTGCAGAAACCTATACACCAGAGCCTTTTGAACACGCATGGCTACAACATGAACTTGGCGACCAGGTAGCACAACATCGTTATGTGCATGGCAAAGGTTGCAGCATTTGTAATGGCACCGGCTACCAAGGCCGCGTCGGCGTATATGAACTGCTAGAAATGGACAATGAATTGATTGACGCTGCAAGTCACCATGACCCAAATCATTTTATCAAGCTTGCTAGGCAGCACATGGCAGGCAAGACCTTACGTAAGAGTGCAGTAGAGTTAGTCATTAGCAAACGTACAACCATTTCTGAAGCCATGCGCATCAGCAATCAGTTTGAAGAATAGGCCAAGGAAAACTAAATGCCATTTTTCACTTACAAAGGTCGCGATAAACAAGGTGCTCTAGTACAAGGTGTTTTGGAGAGCCAAGACAGTAGCACGCTTGCTAGCCAGTTGTTTGGCCTGAATATTACGCCTATCGAAATTCTAGCTAAAGAGGCCGCTTCAGGCTCACAAAATATTTCGATTAATCTGTTTGAAGAAAAAATTGAAACTATCGATGTCATGCTGTTTAGTCGACAAATGTACACGCTGTTGAAAGCTGGCATTCCGATTATGAATGCGCTTAATGGCTTGCAGGCTTCTACTAACAACAAGGCTTTTGCTGCTGTTGTTGGCAATATTCGTGAAAGCTTAGGTAGCGGGCGCGAGCTTTCATCAGCCTTATCGCAGCATGCAAATGTGTTCTCGAGCTTTTATATCAACATGGTACGCGTAGGTGAAACTACTGGTATGTTAGATACCGTATTTTTGCGCTTATTCGATCACCTTGAATTTGAACGCTTTATGCACGACCAAATCAAGTCTGCCCTGCGCTACCCTACTTTTGTGGTGGTGGCGATGGGTATTGCCATTGTCGTGGTTAATCTATTCGTTATTCCAGCCTTTGCTAAAGTCTTTCAAAGTTTTGGCGCTGAATTACCGTTAATGACCAGAATACTATTAGCTTTTTCTAACTTCATGGTGGCAGCTTGGCCGTATTTATTGCTTGGCATTATCGGCGGCGTATTTTTATTCCGCTCTTATGTCAAAACCAGCATCGGTAAATTCAAATGGGATAAATTCAAACTTGGCACTCCGTTAGCAGGGAAAATTATTCATAAAGCTACCATGTCGCGTTTTGCCAGAAGTTTTGCGTTAGCCAGTAAAAGTGGCGTGCCGATTACCACCGGATTAAAGTTAGTGGCACAAACGGCCGATAACGACTATATCGCGAGCAAAATTGAGCAAATGCGAGAAGGAGTTGAGCGCGGCGAAAGTATCTTACGCACCGCGACTAACAGCGGAGTATTCAACCCGATTGTATTGCAAATGATTGCCGTGGGTGAAGAGTCTGGGGCGCTGGATGATTTGATGCAAGAAGTTGCGGACATGTACCAGCGTGACGTGGAATATGAGATTAAGACGCTAGGCGCACAGATTGAACCGATTTTGATTGTGTTTTTAGGGATTATGGTGCTGATTTTAGCCTTAGGTATTTTCTTGCCGATTTGGGATTTAGGCAATGTGGCACTGCACAAAGGCTAACGAGGTAAAAGTTTAAAGTGGGCGCGCAATTACCAAGACATGCAGCGAGTACGCATCGTTTCGATTTTGCAGTAACGCTAACAGTGATTGGAATACTGGCGACCTTGTTACTGGGCTATTTGAACAAAGCACAAAACGATATTGAAAAAGTAATTGTAGAAACTGAGTTAAACAATTTTCGCTTGAGTTTGACTGAATATTGGGTGAATAAAAGCCTAATGAATCAATCGATTGATAGTAAAGCATTGAACAATAGTAATCCTATGTTGCTTATAGCCGAAAGGCCAGAGAACTATATCGGTGAGTTTTCTGAGGCTCCAGGAAGCAGTAAAGCAGTGTGGTATTTCGATACCACAACGAAACAACTGATTTATGTATTTAATGATGGCCACCAAGCCAGCTACAGGCTTAGTAGTACAGCTGGACGTGCTAAAGCCTCATTATTAACTGTAGGTGGTTTGGATTTAGTGAAAGACGTAACAGAAGTAAATTGATAGATAGATTTTAATTTTTAAAGGACTCACCATGATGAACAAAACTAAACGCTTTAGCGCATTTAATCTTACTAAGGTTAACCATGCGAAAGGTTTCACCTTAATTGAATTAATTGTGGTGATTCTAATTCTAGCCATTTTGGCAGCGATTGCATTGCCAAGATTTACTAATTTACAAAAAGACGCCCGCATTGCAAAACTCAATGCCGCAAGGGGCAGCGTAGCTGCCTCAGCCGCTTTGGTGCATGCCACAGCCATCGCCAGAAACAACCTTGCGGATACCGCGGCTTGCCCAGGCGGCGGTGGAATTGCCAACAACACTACCACGGTTTGTACTGAGGCTGGCAATATCGCAATGGTATTTTCTTACCCGGATGTCACTACTATCGGCACGGCAGGTTTGTTATCGGCTGCCGGTTTAACTACTTCATTCAACCCAACCTTGGCTGAGTTGAATGGCGACGGTTATAACTACCTAGAAAATGGCACAGTCGCCACCTTTCAAATTCAAGGTGCGCCGAATCCAGCTCAATGCCAGTTCACTTATACTGAACCAGCCGTAGCCAATACTTCACCAGTGATTACCCCTGCAGTCACTGGCGGTTGTTAGTTTTAAAAATGAAATTTTAAAGTTGTAAGTTTTAAATTGAGTTGAAATGTTTTAAATCTGTAATGTAGTCATTTATTTTATTTAGTTTTATATTTTTTTAAGGAGTCATTGAAATGAAACAACATAAATTTGGTACAACGCAATCTGGTTTTACCTTGGTAGAGCTAGTGGTAGTGATTGTGATTTTGGGTATTTTGGCGGCCACGGCTTTGCCAAGATTTATTAATTTAACTACTGATGCTAACCTTGCGGCGGCAAATGGCGTCGCTGGCGGTCTGCGCTCTGCGGCAAGTGTTGTTCAAGCACGATTTTTTGCTACGGGTACTAGCTCGAGCCCAGTAACAATGGCTGACACGACACAGGTGACGGTAAGTACTACAACTGGCCTTCCAACTGCAGATGCAGCAGGTATCGTAGCTGCAATGCAATCAGTAGACGGCTTTACAGTAACGCATGCAGCTGGTGTTTCAACTTTTGCAATTACTAAAACGCCTGCCTGCCTTGTAACGTATACCGCTGCAACAGGTGTTGTTAGTACTGCAGCAGTAACAGCAACAAATTGTAAATAAATCTGCTTAACATTAGACTTTATCTAATGTATCAGTTTTGTTAGATTGATATGACCATAATACAGCGAGAATCTGGATTCACAATCGTCGAGCTTGTCGCTGTACTGGTAATTACTGGCATTATCGCCGCCATCGCTGCACCGCGCTTTATTGGCGTGGATGCGTTTGATGCACGCGGTAGCCATGGCACATTGGTTTCTGCGTTGCGCTATGCGCAAAAAACCGCTATCGCACAACGCAGAAGTGTATTTGTGAACATCAACACCACAACGCGTGTTGTCTGTTTAGGCTATACCAACAACTGCAGCTCTGCCGTGCTTGACCCCGCTACGCAGGCCACTTATTCTAAAACATTATCGAATAACGTGACCATAAGCTCGACTACCTCCCCGATTGGTTTTGACGGCTTAGGCAGGCCAATTCCTAATGCCAGCGCCACCTTCACCATTCAGAATGCGGTGGTGCCAAGTGAATCAACACGCATTATTACTATAGAAGCAGAAACAGGCTATGTGCGTTAATCCATCTCACCTGAAACCTTCATCACACCTGTTGCGACGGCGCCTTGATCTTGTCGAAGGGCACAGTTTTAAACGCACAATGTCTTTAGCCAAGCAACAACTTGGTGTGACACTCGTCGAACTCGTCGTATTTATGGTGATTGTTAGTGTGGCTTTGGTTGGCGTGCTAAAAGTGCTGGAAATTACCAACAAAGGCAGTGCAGACCCATTGGTGCGTAAACAAGCCATTGCCATTGCCGAATCGTTGTTACTAGAAATCGAGCAACAGCCTTTTACTTTATGCGACCCAGACGATGCCAATGCAGCAACAGCGGTCACCACAGCAGATTGCACAGGCGGCGCGGCAGTTTCGCAAGACAAAGGCGGCGCGGCACTAACTAGCGCTACACCCAATAGCGAAAGCCGCTACAGCAACACCAACCCGTTTGATAACGTAGCAGACTACGGCGGCTTTACCATGCCAGACGCTAATTGCGCGGGCATTTGCAGCCCGGGTAACAACACGCCCTTAGGGGGCTTGGGCGCTTATGCTGCTAACGTAACCATTAACCGTGTAGGAGCCAGCGCACCTTATGCAGCCTTGCCTTTAAATGCCGTGTTACAAATTGTGGTGCGTGTAACAGGCCCGGCCAACACAGATGTAACACTCACGGGTTATCGGTTTCGATATGCGCCTAATATTTAATTCAAAAGGTTTTACCTTGGTCGAAATGGTGGTGGTCATCACCATTGTCGCCATACTTGCTGCGGGCGCCGCTCTATTTATTCGCAACCCAACACAGGCGTTTATTGATAGTGAAAATCGCGCCAATCTAACAGACCGCGCCGATACGGCATTACGTCGCATGGCTCGTGATATTCGCAATGCTTTGCCCAATAGTGTTCGCACCGCAAGCAATGGTGCAGATAGTTTTATCGAATTTGTCCCCGTAAAAGTAGCAGGCAGATACCGTGCTGCAGTAGGGAATTCTGCAACTGACAACCCATTAGATTTTTCACTTTCGGCAGATACTTTTGATGTACTTGGTCCAGCTGTAAATATTGCCGCAGGCGATGAGTTAGTGATTTATAACTTAGGCATTGCAGGTTCAGATGTGTATGAAGGTAGCAATAGCCGTGCGCTACAAACCACGGGTAATCTAAATACCTTAAGTTTTAGTGGTGGCTTATTTCCGCAGCCTTCGCCCTCTAGCCGATTTTTTGTGGTTTCCACACCCGTTTCATACGTTTGTGACATGACCAATCACGTACTTTTAATGTACAACGACTATACAATGCAAGCTACGCAACCTAGCAACGTAGCCACACTTAATGGTCTAGCGACCGCTAGACAGCTAGCCGCCAATTTATCTACTTGCCAAATTAACTATGTTCCTGGAATCTTGCAAAGAAGCGGTGTGGTGACACTTTACTTAGGTTTTACGCAAGATGCGGCAACCGTTACGCTGATGCATCAGGTAAATGTGGTGAACTCACCATGAAGATGCCAATAAATTACAATATAAAAAACTGCAAAGGGTTTTTACTACCTGCCGCAATATTCATTCTGGTTATACTGGCTGGCTTAGGCGCATACGCGCTCAACATTACCAGTATTCAGCAACGAACATCCCTGCAAGATACGCAAGGCTCAAGGGCTTACCAAGCCGCGCGTGCAGGTGTGGAATGGGCAGCCTATCAAGTGTTAAATCCAGGCTTTAAATATGGAGCTTTGGTGAACTGCCCCGCCAGCCCAAGCACATTGACCATCGACAACTTTACAGTAACGATTTCATGCAGTCGATCAGCCGATTTTTTTGAGCAAGGCACCGACCACACCATTGCCATGTACGACATTACCTCAACGGCCAGTTTTGGCACCGTTGGCGAACTCAATTATATTGAACGCCAAATACAACTCACCCTAAGTAAATGTTTAGGTACAGACGAAATACCAAACTATCAATGTAGCTAGCAATACCGCTAAATAAGGCCTAAAACCCTATTTAATTGAGCATTTAACCTTAGCAATCAAATTGCATAATGACCTAGTCTGACATGAAAAGGATTAGGAAAAGCAGTGCATTGGCTTAGCAAACAAATTATCAGCTTCAAACTACGCATAATTAATATCGTAGATTACGTGCTATCAACCATAACCAACCTACAGTTGGCTGGCATTGTATTGTTTGCTTTATTCGCCAGTAATTCCGCAAATGCTACCACAGTAGAATTCAACAGTAGTGGCGGCAGCTCTACTACCAATGGACTTCATTTTTATATTGATGACTCTACGCAACTTCAAGTAAAGCGCTTAAACAATAGTGGCCAAGTGTATGACCCTGCTTTAACGCCACCTAATTCCCAATTGGATAACGGCATATATTTACGCGCCAACACCAAGCTATATGGGCCAACTCACAACGTTGTTAATGGCTTTACTTTTGCCCCGTCTGGTGGCGCCTTTACTTCACGCAGCATCACGGCCGTTTCCCCTGTTAACCCAGCTACGAGTGGTGACCAGCAAATTGCAACGCATCAATTTGGTGTGACTTCTGGCCCTCAGGTCACCATCAATTGGAAATACACTATTCCATTTGACTTTATTACTGCAGAAGTCACGCTTGTTATCCCGTCAGGTTATGCAATTAGCGCCTCAAATCCTGTTCGTTATTACCATGTAGCAGATACATTTCTGGGTGGCAGTGACTCTGGCTGCGGAGTTAAATTTACGGATAGCAATGGCAAAACAGTGATTGGCACTTACCCGCCCTTAACTAGCACGTGCCCTTCCACAACAAGCGTCCCTACCGGCATTTCTGTCGTTGAATCTTTCCGTGAACGAAGCGGTTTAAGCTTCTCGAGCTATTGTGCAACTAGCTGGAGCAGTTTTTGGATATCAGACGCCAACAGTTGCCTAATCACGCAGAATGCTAATTTGAGCAACGATATTACCAACACCTATGAAGATACTGGTATAGGTATTCAATACAACTTCACTTCAGCTGGAACATATACATTTAGCTATGACTTCGTAGTAGGTTCTACTATTGTGCCAGCATACGACCATCTGGAAATCAGGCATCCAGGCACTGCAACTTTATGTCCAGCCACACTTACTGTTCTGGCTTGCACTTCAACCACAGTGCCCTGCCCAGCCGCCAATATAGTCAATACTGGCACATTAACAGGCAGTATTAAAAACACACCTGCGGCACCAGCACTTACTCAAACGCCATCAAGCTTTACACTTGGTTCAACAGCCTCTACAGCAACGGTCACGTTACAAGGTTCTGGCGCAGGCGCTTATGTACTTTCTGCAACGGGGCTAAGCTCCACCCCTCTAAACGGAACTAAATGTTGGAATACGACAACCAGCACCTCAAGCTGCGCCTATGTGGTGACGAATACAGCTTGCGTAAGTAACTTTGATTGTATGGAAACAGGCATTACTTACAACAATTTAACAACCAGCCCGAGCGCACGCAATCCGCTATACACCAAACTGACTGGAACAAATTTTAAATTTGACGTGGTTGCTTTGCAAAGTAGCGGAGCAACCGCTACAAGCTACACAGCGTCTTCTGGCGTAACGGTAGAACTATTTGACG
This sequence comes from Methylotenera sp., assembly GCF_013141425.1. Classification (GTDB taxonomy): domain Bacteria; phylum Pseudomonadota; class Gammaproteobacteria; order Burkholderiales; family Methylophilaceae; genus Methylotenera. The sequence goes on from NZ_JABFRA010000138.1 coordinate 17,771, forward strand.
ATAGCACAAGTCCGCAGCCTTCTTGCAGTGCATACACTTCACCCATTGCAAGTCAGGCGATTACATTTGTTACTGGGGATTCTGGCCGTAAAACATTGCCTGCGAACTTTACAATTGCTAATGCGTATAAAAAATTACGCTGTCGTGTTAAAGATACCAATGTTTCAGTATATGGATGCTCTTCAGATAATTTTGCAGTGCGCCCAACTAGTTTTACAGTAAGCTCAAGCAATGCAAATGCGGATGCCACAGGCGCCAGTACAACGGCCACACCAAGACTAGCCGCAGGTAGTAATTTTGTACTCACTGCCAGTACAGGCTTAACTAACTACAATGGCACAGCCAGCATAGATAACACCAAGCTTACTGCCCATACCAGTGCAGTACAAACAGGCACACTTACTGGAAATTTTAGTGTAGCAAGCGCTGGCACTGCGACAGGAGCAGCCTTTAAATATAGTGAAGTAGGTTATTTCAAATTCAACGCCAATGGCGTTTATGACGATTCATTTACAGCCATTGATTCAACTGTTGGCGACTGCGTGAGTGGCTTTACTGCAAGCGGTAACAAATTTGGCTGTAGTTTTGGTAACTCAGCTGCTACAAACTATTTCGGTCGCTTTATTCCAGACCATTTTGATACGATAGTCATACAAGGCTGTAGCACGGGAGCATTTACCTATTCTGCCCAGCCATTTAACACACAAATTACAGCGCGGCATTCAGGCGGTGGTAGAACGCAAAACTATGATAGTGCTGCCAGCTTTTCTAAAAACCTTGTGCTTTCAGATGCCAATGCAGTAGCAACAGGTAGTCTTGCTTCTGCTACTGTTGCAGCCAGTGCCTTTAGTGCAGGCATTGCCAATGCAACGCCATCCTTTAATTTCAACACAGCTAAAACTGCACCAG
>NZ_JABFRA010000075.1 GCF_013141425.1 Methylotenera sp.
TTTTAAAATGATGCTGTTGATTTTAATACCGTAAATTTATAAGCAAAAAACTATTGTGAAATTTTTTAAATAAAAATGTTAAGCCGAATTGTTTGATTGATGCTACTTTACAATTATTTACAATTTGAATTCATGTTGAAACAATCGATTTACAATCCTGCTTCATGATTATGCGTCTTAATTTGTCCAATCTTATTAAAAGCTAATGCATTGATTAAACTAAGTTCTAAACATACTTTATTTGCCAAGCATTCATGTCTAACCTTGTGTATAGGCTGTATAGGCTTGGGCATGACTTTTAATGTGTCTGCTGGAGGTAGGGCAACGCTAGTCAATGCGGATGCTTACAAACCTGTTGTCGACGATGAAACTTCCAGCGAAGGATTGCAGCAGACGTTAAATCTTAACTTTAGTCCAGAAAGCCGGGAGAAGTTACGCAAAGCCTTGGATGAATTCGCTAGAGCTGTCGATCAAGATCATGATCAAATTGAGGCGCGTCGACTCGCTATGCGTGAAAGTATCGAAGCCCGTTTTTTTAATGCGGATAACGATAGCGATGGCACGATTGATAGACAAGAAGCTACAGAAAAATTACCACAAGTCGCTAGACTTTTTAGTCAAATTGACATGAATCAGGATAATGTCATCTCGCTAGATGAACTTGTCGATGCACAAGCTAAAATTCAAGAGCGCAGAAGATTCGCAGAGGCACAACTTCAACTCCAAAAACTGCAAGCCGCAGAGGCCGCACTTGAGGCGCAAAAGCCACAACCAACTGGCAATAAGTCGAATAATAAACAAACTGCTACCAGCTCAAAAAAACGCACATTTTAGTGTATCAAATTTAGTTTGAATCAAATTTGACCTAAATTTGAATGCCTCACTTTCGATGTATGGTATTTGTAACTAGTCCCGAGTAATGCCAAGTCAGCACAATAGATATATACCTGAACGTTTTTTCAGTTAAAGTCTATTAAATCAAATTTAAGAATCGTTAATAATGGGTTTGATAATAGAAATTTCCGATAGTATTCAAACAGTTGATTCTATAAGCTGGGATACCCTAGTTGGTGATATGCCCTTGCTCAGTTACGCATTTTTAAGTGCGCTTGAAAGTTCAGGTTCTGTGGGTAAAGGCACGGGCTGGCAACCTTGCCCGATGCTGGTGCATGACGATAGCAAGTTGGTTGGCGCCATGCCACTGTATGTTAAAAGCCATTCTTATGGCGAATATGTGTTTGATTGGGCGTGGGCCGAAGCCTATCAACGCAATGGCATCAATTATTATCCTAAATTACTTTCTGCTATTCCGTTTACGCCCATTTCTAGCCAGAGGTTACTTACCGATAACCTACAAATTCAGGCGTTGATGGTAGAAGCGCTTACTGAAACCCTGCACAAACATCAGCTATCCTCTGCGCACGTGCTTTTCCCAGATGAATCTTCTGTGACTGCATTTAAACAGTCGGGTTGGTTGCAACGCAACGGTGTGCAATTTAGGTGGCAAAATAATAACTTTACAGATTTTGAAGATTTTTTAAGCACGCTCAGTCACGATAAACGCAAAAAAATTCATCAAGAGCGTAAAAAAGTAACGGCTTCTGGTGTGGTTTGCAAGTGCATCAAAGGTGCGGATATTACGCTAGAGCAATGGCGTTTTTTTTATGAATGTTATGAAAACACCTACCTTGAACATCACTCAACGCCGTATTTAACACCGGCTTTTTTTGAAGAAATTGGCCAAACGCTGCCGCAGAATATTTTGCTGGTATTGGCGTATTTAGAAGGTGAGCCGATTGCCGCTGCACTGAATATTTACCACCAAACCACGTTGTATGGGCGTTACTGGGGCAGTTTGCGCTATGTGCCGAATTTGCACTTTGAGCTTTGTTATTATCAAGCCCAAGAATTTTGCATTGCAGAAAAAATTCAATATTTTGAAGGTGGCGCGCAGGGTGAACATAAATTAGCGCGTGGCTTCAAGCCACGTCCCACTTGCTCGTTCCATAAAATTGCGCACCCAGACTTTGCGTTGGCGATACAAGATTTTGTTGAAAAAGAATCGCAGGGCATCGCCGCTTACACTAGCGAGTTAGAAGAGCGCGTGCCGTTTAAGGCGATTCAGCCCTGAAGTGCTAAATTACCAAGCAATCTCTTTGCCATCATAAGCAATAAATTTCCCCGAATTGCTAATATTCAAATTCGCAATCACCTTGCGCAAGCCCGCCACGCTGGTTTGTGTGTCGATCAGCGCATTACTACCTCCCATGTCGGTAAGTACCCAACCAGGGTGCAATGTTACCACGGCAATGCCTGTTGGTTTCAGGTCAATTGACAGGCTCTTCATCACCATATTTACTGCAGCTTTTGTACTGCGATAAATGTAACTACCGCCGCTGGTATTGTCGTCTAAACTACCCATTTTGCTAGAAAGTGTCGCCAGTTTTTTAAGCTGACTATTTGCCATATGCGGGGTAAACGCTGTGGCAATTTTTAGTGGCGCAATAGTATTTATTCTAAACGCGTCCAGCCAATCACTTGTATCAGCATCTGTCAAACTACTCTCTGGATAAACCCCCGCATTGTTAATCAACACATCAATCTTTTCATCTTTAAGCTGCAAAGCCAGCGCGTCAATCTGGGCAAAATCCGCTACATCCAAACTATAAACTTGAATATTGGCATGCGATGTTGCTAAAGCCTGTAGCGCAGTTGCCGCTAGCATATTGCGGCAACAAGCTAGCACGTTCCAGCCATCTTGCGCATATTGTTTGGTAAATTCCAAGCCGATGCCTCGATTAGCGCCAGTAATTAACACTTGATAAGTCTTGGTCATCGCGAATTCCTAATATTAAAGAACAAACATTTAAAAATAAAAAAGCCACATCATCAAATGCGGCTTTTTGTTCACTATTCGTAAAAGCTACTTCGCTACGCTATCTGGTGCAGGTTTTTTATGGCCTTTCCTTGTACAGTGGTCTTTCATATTGGCCTTAATTGCATCACGCTCGGCTTGGTCGATTTTGCCGTCTTTATTCGCATCCATTGTCGTAAACATCTTGTCTGCTTGGGCTTGATGCGCCGCATTAAATTCGTCATGGCTAATCGCGCCGTCTTTATTGGTATCAGCGTCATGTACGCCGTGTTTGTGCTCACAATGTTTGCCATCCGCAACGTCATGATTTGCATAAGCAAGTTGCGATAAACCCAGCGCCAAAGCCGCCATCGTAACTAAATGTGTAAATTTCATTCAATATCCTTTGCTTAATAAAAAAGTGAAACATTTTTTTCACTCTCACCTTTGGACACATGTTTAATGCCTAGGTTCATTGTAAAAGAAACCGCAAACACGATATATGTATAAATATATAGCCAACAACTTCTGTTCACACAATTCCAAGGTTCACGTTACGTGAATATCATAAATAAATGAACAAAATGAAATTAAAAAACTTCACCACTTGGTTGATATAAATATTTTTGAAATTTAACAAAAAATTGCCTAATTTCCGAGGTATTACCTAATTCTTCTTTTATCATCACAGACGTTGAGCGTTTACGAGTACCTATGCAAAAAATTACGGATTACATCACGGCACAATTTGGCATTAAAGAGACGGCCTCAATTTTGCCGCTTCAACGACAAGCTTAATTATATTGACATCCGTAACGTTACGCATTACA
>NZ_JABFRA010000028.1 GCF_013141425.1 Methylotenera sp.
ATCTACTTCTCCCATCTCATTTCTAATTGTCTCAAATGTACTATTTACCGAAGTTTCACTTGCGATATCACAAATATAAGCTTTGGAATCAGCGATTTCTTTTGTTAACTCTAATATGAATTCAATACTCCGAGCGAGTAACGCAACTTGATACCCCATTGCGCTAAATTGACGAGCAAAGGCGGCCCCATTGCCAGGCCCTACGCCGACAATAACACAAACTTGTTTCTTTGATTTTGTAAGCATGATTTAGCCTTTCCAATGTGGTGGATAAGTTTTTGTGAAGTAGGGTAATTGCTCAATTCTTTGCATTAATCTATTGAGTTTTGGCCAGATTCGCTCGCTAGGTCCAAGTTGCGGTCGCCTTTGATGAAATCTTCTAAATAATGCCAATAATGGGTAAATAGCAAAATCAGCAATAGATATATTTCCAGCGAAATAATCGCTATTTAATATATTTTCAAAATAAGTTAATTCACTTCCTATGCAATTTAAAGTTGTCAAAATTTCTGCTAGTTCGCCATCTCCTTCAGTTCTAAGCAATGTGAGCTCCATTAATCGTCGCAAAGCTGGATAAAGATAGCTATAACCTTCAGCTACTAAGCGGCGAGCAATTGCACGTTCAGCAATATCTTTTGGTAGAAGAGAGTTTTGTGGATATCGTTCTTCAAGATATTCGACGATAGCAGTAGCCTCCCACAAAGTTAAATCACCGTCTATTAAGGTAGGTACTTTTCCGTGCGGATTGATCGCTAGGTATTCAGGTTTCTTCAACTCACCATTTTGAAGAGACCGTAAATTTAATTCGTAATTTAGATTTTTATGTTCCAAAACCAGCCACACATACCATGCAAAAGGTGAACCTGAACCATAATAAAATTTCATAAAATATCTTTCTTAAAAATTGGGTGGAGATACTAAATAGCACGAAGCAAAGTAGCTGCTAAATACATTTGGCTAAAAAAGCCAGCTGTAAATGCCAATGTACGTATTAAAGGCACAGCTAAAATGTATGCCAGCACATGAACCAGCCTTGCATAGAAATACACCATGCAAGCTAAAGCAGTTGAAGTATTGCTCATTCCAGTTATTTGAATGGCTAACACCAATGGTGCAAATAGCACTAAATTTTCAACTGCATTTGCATGTGCTCGTCTCATCCTTTCCGCCCATTGCGCATTAGGTTGTAGTTGTGGAGGTCTTAGGGTAGCCCAAACTCCAGTTTCAAAAATACGATTTAGGATAATTGGCATCCAAAAAATTGCTGTCATTAATATTGTTAAAACTAGCCAATATAATTCTGTTGATAATGTGTGATTCATTGGTACTCCTGAGTATGATGGTTAGCGTTATTAGTTATGAAGTGATTAAGGTTTACCACGTACAGCTTGTTGGTACTCAATAAGTAGTATTGGATCGTCAATTGAGCCATGATGATGGATTTGTTTCCAACCAACATCAGGGCCTAACCACTGAAAGATACGACTTGTGCGTATAGGCAGGGGTATTGAGATATCACCTTTAGTAAACTCCCCATACTCCCGTCCAGCAAAAATTACCATGTCATTACTTTGATATTCAACGATGTCATTAAGCTCTACCACACCATTGCAGGACCTGTGAAAATGCGTTTGTATAAGCCAGCAATTGCTTCATAGCCTCTTAAAATTTCACCTAAAGGATTGTTCAGTTGGATGAGTTCATCATTTGCCCATATCTGAGAGAACACATCCATATTGCGATGATTGAATGCGTAATAAAAAGACTCTAGCAATGCCCTTGCACCGTCGATAGAATATTGTTTCGTTTGGTGAATGCGATTTGTAGAAGTTCGCCCATAACTATTAGAAGTATGAATAATCATGCTAATGCTTTCTGAGTATTCACATTCCTTGATTGCATTAACTTCCATATCGATACAAGATGGAACCATAGCCATAATGGTGCAGGTAGGAATACGGCATACATCATTGGATGGAATGGCGTAATCGTAGGTAGCAGTACGAGGGCTAAAGTACTAGCCACAACTAAGATGTCGACCATGCCAAAAATATTAGCAAACCAAGCACGACGTTCACCATCAACGTCTGTGGCTAATGTAAACCCTGCAATTAGACCAAAAAATCCTGCACCTATATGTGTCCAACCATCCAGAATGCCAAAGGTTTGTGGTAAGCCACCTAAACTAGCCTGCATTAAGAAATTAGCACCAAAAAACACGCGAACACCTTGTAGTAAAAGTAATTGCTTTTGGCTAAGCGATAACAACCTATCTCTGATTGGTGTAACCAATAAAAGCAAAGCACCTACAACGCCAACTGCAACAAAAATAATCAACAGAAAAGCAATCTCTGAGATATTTTCTGGGAACAGGCTTTTAGTTGAAAGACCTAGATGAAGCAGACCTAGCCAAGTAAGCATTCCGATGCCGATACCTATCGGTAACTTGCCATTCTTATCACTAAGGGATAAAACCCATAAAGTATAAATAATCATGGTGATATCTAGAAAAATTGCGAAAGGTGCTGTAGTAAATAGAGTCATATTGAAATCCCCTTTATTAAGTGATATTGTGATGAGCAGAATAGCAACTAAATATGGTGCAAACAATGATTGAAACAACCTTAAACTATGCTGAAACAACTAAAATTGAAAGCAATAAGTGTGTTTTAAGTGATGTTCTTAAATCCATGCGTATAAGTGGAAGCTTACTAATTAATGAAGACTATGTACCTCCATGGGGCGTAGCGATACCTAATGCAGTTAAGCTTCGAAGCTTGTTAAAATTAGGAGCAGAAACTCAAGTTGTGGCTTTTCATTATGTTAATCGCGGTTTTATTGAAGTAATTCCCGAGGCAGGTGAATCGATTATGGTTGAAGCTGGTGGGATGGTTATTTGCTTTGGTGGCATTGCTCATCACATCTCACAGAATTCAGATAAACCGGCGATTCCAGTTGAATCAATACTTAGTGGTGGAATGAATCCCTTTGCACCCAATGAGAAAAATATCGCACGAAGTACATCTGTGATGTGTGGTGTGTTCATGATGCAGAATTTGGAGATCAATCCGCTTTTTAACGCACTCCCGAAAATTCTCCACGTTTCTGCATCAACTTCAAGTGCTTACAATAATTTAACTAAAATTCTAAGTTGGATGGATAGAGAAATTGATCAATCAACTAAATGTACATTTGTAATTGAACGCTTGCTAGAGTTGCTAAGTGCAGAAATCATGCGAGTTCAACTTGAGAGTACAGCGATAGATTCTAGTTGGTTCTCTGCAGTTAATGATCCAGTGATAGGTCGCGCACTTTCTCTAATCCACGCCCAACCTGGAGGTATTTGGTCAGTAAATCGATTAGCTGATGCGGTTGCCATGTCACCCTCAAGATTTGCTGCTAGATTTACCAGTGCTTTAGGCGACAGTCCTATGGCATATGTCACAAAATGGCGAATGAATGTGGCGGGAAGAATGCTGGGAGATTCGCAACAAAGGATTGAGGAAATTGCATCCTCCGTTGGATATGAAAATGTGGCAGCGTTTAGCAGAACCTTTAAACGCCATTTGGGAGTTCCACCAAATGCATGGCGGACTCGGCAGTTGTAATTGAGACTGATTGGCATCGGATGTCGGCTTAGGGTCGA
>NZ_JABFRA010000117.1 GCF_013141425.1 Methylotenera sp.
CAAACTTGGTCGCGAGTCTATATGTTTTTTAATCGAGCAAATCCATCAAACATTGGAAAACAGAATGTTGGGGCAGATAGAAGCACGCATTAAAACCATCACAAATGATTTAATGCGCGGGTAATTAACAACCCTGCGGCCGCAAAGCCAAAGGGGGCTGTTACACAAACACTGGAGCCATAGCCAGCGCAATTCAAGCCTGTAATCGCGTTATCACCTACTCCGCAGATGCGGTCTGGCTTAATGATTTCTTCATCAGAATAAATACACTCGATGCCAAATTTAGCTGACTTACCCTTGGCGCTATGTCCGTTAGAGAAGCCAAAGTCGCGACGCAACAAATTACGTACTTTGGCTAATAATTTATCATGACTCACTTCACTTAAATCGGCTTGTTTGATAAGCGTTGCATCGAGGCGCCCACCTGCGGCTCCTGTCATCACTAATGGAATGCCTTTTTGCTGACAAAATGAGGCGATAGCAGCCTTGGCTTTGGCGTCATCTATGCAATCGATAATACCACTATATGGCTGATTCAGCATGACATTGACATTTTCAGGCGTCACAAAATCCTCAATAACAATTACTTCAGCACTAGGATTGATCAACTTAATACGCTCCGCCATTGCCGTAACTTTGGCCTTGCCAAAGGCGCCCTCAACGGCGTGTAACTGCCTATTTACGTTGGATTCTGCGATATTATCTAAATCAATTAATGTGATGGTGCCAACCGCATTGCGCGCTAGGGCTTCTGCTGCCCATGAGCCTACGCCACCAATGCCAATTACGCAGATATGCGCGGCCTGTAATTTTGTCAGGCCTTGTGCGCCATACAAACGTGAGACACCACCAAAGCGACGCGCTATATCGACACCAGCGTTCATGATTCAAGCACCACGAATGCCGTAGCTAGATTCTTTTCATCGCTGATGCTGATATGAGTTTGCGTGATATTTTTGTCTAACAAATAGACCAGCAGTTCTGGCGCTAACACCAGCACAGGCTTACCCAGTGCATCATGTGAAACTGCAATGTTCTGAAAAGTTGCTGGCGTACGTAAACCAGTACCCAAAGCTTTGGAAAAAGCTTCTTTTGCGGCAAAACGTTTGGCTAAAAAGCGCGCTTTAATTTGAGATTGCAAATAACTTTCAAATTCACTTTCCGCTAAAATACGCCTAGCAAAGCCATCACCAAATTGATTGATGGATTCTTCAATGCGTGACACTTCAACAATGTCTGTACCAATGCCGAAAATCATATTATTTAGCTGAAAATTCTTTCACTAAAGCTTTCATCTCCCGCACTGCGTTGTCCCAGCCTACAAACAGCGCATGCGCTACGATAGCATGGCCAATATTAAGCTCATCCACACCTTCGATTGAGGCAATTTCATGCACATTATGATAATGCAAACCATGACCTGCATTCACGACTAAGCCCAGTTTCACTCCGTGGCTGACTGCGTCTTTTATACGTTGCAATTCACGTGCTTTATCTAATGAATTTTCTGCATCGGCAAACGTGCCTGTATGCAATTCAATCACCGGCGCACCGGTTTTTTTTGCGGCATTAATTTGGGCCGCATCAGGGCCAATAAATAATGAAACGCGAATACCTGCATCACTTAATTTTTTAACTGCTTTTTGCACATTCTCAAAATTTCCAATCACATCCAACCCACCTTCGGTGGTGCGTTCTTCGCGACGTTCTGGCACCAAGCAAACATCTTGCGGAGCTACTTCTAGTGCGATGTCGATCATTTCATCGGTTACTGCACATTCGAGGTTCATACGGGTTTGTAGCAAGTTACGTAATGCAAACACATCGGCATCTTGCATGTGGCGCCGGTCTTCACGCAGGTGCAGTGTAATGCTATCAGCGCCTGACTGCTCGGCACGCAAAGCGGCTTGTACTACGCTTGGATATTTGGTGCCACGCGCTTGGCGAATTGTAGCCACGTGGTCGATATTGACACCTAATTTAATCATGATTAATTTCTATCTTTTTAATATTAAAATTACAAACCTTGCAAATCAATCAGTAATTGCCGTGTATGGAGCGGTTTATCACCGAGATAGTGCGCCAGCAAATAACGCATCAACAACTTGCTTTGCTGCTGCGTTTGTGAATGACTGTAATCGTCATTCGCCATGTCAATTAGGGTTTTACCAAGTAATTGTACGCCATTATTGTGGTGGGCAGATAAGCGGCCTACTTTGGCCGCACCATGCTCGGCTACATAATTGTAATCAGCGGTTTCCTGTACGGGGGCACTACCCGTATCCTGCTGCAATGGTATGGCATAACCGAGTTCTTGTAAGAGCTTGAGCTCAAAACGACGCAGAGTGGTGGCTAAATCATGTCCGCTTGCTAATGTTTTTAATGTTTCACTGTAATAGTAGAACAAGGTTTCATGTGGATCTTCACGCGGCAACAAACGTAACAGCAATTCGTTAAGATAAAAGCCACACATTAGCGCTTCGCCTTTGAGCAACAACAAGCCCCCACCCCACTCTAAGCCATGTAAAGTTTTTAGCTCTAATTTGCCAGACCAAGTGGCTAATAAAGGCTGAAAAGACTGCAACATGCCACGCATGGCCGAGCGTGGTCGTCGCGCACCTTTGGCTGTCGTTGCTACACGGCCAAAACCATGCGCAAACAATTCTACGACCAAGCTGGTTTCCTTGAATGGATAAGTGTGCAACACGTAGACTGGCTGATTATCTTGACGATGTGAATTTGGACTTGCAACTGCCATTACTGATCAGGCTCGGCTAAACTTTGTAAACTACTATTCTCAATTTTTAAAATCAAAAGCGGTATCAACATTTCTGCGCCAGAAAAAAGAATCATAGCGTAACGTATAGTGTCTTCTACATGAATTGGCGTAAATTTACCAAAGCCATATCTCGAATTACGCATGAGTTGCCAAGCACCTTTAGGCTCTGCATACTCGGGTTTATCAAAGTGGTATCTAACCTCTTCGCTAGACAAACTTTTTAACGGATAATCGCCATTATCGGCCAATATTACCCAACCCATTTCGCCATTTTTACCTGTATTTTTTAGCTGATACAAATACCAATCATCTTCTTCATACACAAGCTGAAATACATTATTAATATCACCCGTTTTACGATTGATGGCGTAATAAACACCTTGATCATCTAGCTCAATCGGCTTGCCATAAACAGGAATGTTATAGACATTATTTGGCATTCTTAATATCCAAATTTATATAACTTTTAATCAATATTACTTTTAATCAATACCCTAGGCTTTTTAACGCCCTTTCATCGTCGGCCCAACCACCTTTGACTTTCACCCAAGTCTCTAAATAAACTTTTCCACCAAACAATTTTTCCATGTCTTGACGCGCTTCAGTAGAAATCTGTTTCATTTTCTCGCCATTTTTACCAATCAGCATCGGCTTTTGACTGTCTTTATCGACAATAATGGCGCAAAAAATACGGCGAAGATTACCAACAACTTCGAATTTTTCAATTTCAACCGCTACGGAATAGGGAATTTCATCGCCCAATAAACGAAAAATCTTTTCGCGTACTAACTCAGCTGCAAGAAAACGTTCATTCTTATCAGTTAATTCATCTTCAGAATAAATCGCGGCCTGCTCTGGCAGGTATTTACGAATCGTATCTAAAAGCTCATCTAAATTCAGGCTCTTTTTTGCACTCACAGGCACAATGTCTGTAAATGGAAATTCCAAATCAAAATCTTGAATCAAAGGCAATAAATTGCCTTTATCACCCATCAGGTCTGATTTATTCACCACCAAAATGGTTGGTGTTTTTTCAGACAACAATGCCAACACTTTACGGTCGGCCTCGCCCAGTTTCATTGGTTCGATGACAAACAGCACCACATCGACTTCTGTCAGTACTTGTGTAACGGTTTTATTTAAACCTTTATTTAAAGCATTGAGGTGTTTTTGTTGAAAACCAGGGGTATCTACAAATAAAAACTGCGTATCCTCAGTCGTATGAATGCCAAGCAATCGATGTCGCGTGGTTTGTGCTTTACGCGAAGTAATGGCTAACTTCATACCGAGAATGTGGTTAAGTAGCGTGGATTTACCAACATTAGGCCGGCCAACAATGGCAATTGTGCCACATCTAAATGCAGAAAGAGCACCTAAATCTGAGTCTGAATCTGTCATTTTTTTAATTTATCCAATTTACTATTGACCAATACGAGTTTTTCTAATGCGGCTAAAGCCAATTGTGCTGCCTGCTGCTCTGCTATTCGACGACTAGAGCCTTCGCCCACTGTGCGTATATCTAATTTCTGTATAAAACATTCCACAACAAATACTTGCGCATGTGCTTCGCCGCTGGTCTGCACAACAGCGTATTCTGGCACTGCTATTTTTTTTCCTTGCAGCAATTCCTGCAGCAAAGATTTGGGGTCTTTATCGATGATTTTTGGATCGATTGTATTGAGTTTTTCGGAATAAAACTCCAGCACCAACGCCTCTGCCGCTACAAAACCACCATCCAGATACACCGCACCAATAATGGCTTCCAAGGCATCGGCTAAGATAGAAGGTCTACGCCAGCCAGCGCTTTTCAACTCCCCTTCTCCCAATTTCAAAGCATCCCCAATGTTGAGTGAGAATGCAATTTCACTGATTGTAGCTTCTTTCACCATTTGCGCACGCAGGCGACTTAAGTCACCTTCGGCTAAAGTTGGAAAGCGCTGATAAAGTTGATTAGCGATAATAAAATTGAGAGCGCCATCGCCTAAATATTCCAAACGTTCATTATTTTGAGCCGCGTAGCTACGATGGGTTAAAGCCTGCGTCAGCAGATTTTTATCTACAAACTTGTAAGTAAGGCGTTTTGATAAATCCTGCTGGGTCATTGAGTTAAGAATTGTGAGCGTTCTATTTACTACTAGCTGTATCAAAGTCCATTAAGACGCTGATATTGCCAAACAAAGGCGTAGTGACCTGATACTGTGCTGAAACAACAGTTTCACCAGCGCTATTTTTATCGATGGTCAAATCTGAACCTTTAATTACCGTGATATAGCCTGTGTCCGCTCTTTTATTAAACGAGTCTTGAATCTCTTTTTTGGTCAGCGCACTCAAAGATTCTTTGTTCATGGTGCGTATGACAGTTTTAACCGAAAAGAACTCTTGATACGCGGGGAATAATTTCATTGCAATCAATGCCACAAACACAATCGCCCCACCAACAAACAGCATACCAAGCAAGGTTGCACCCGCTTGTTTTTTGAAATGGCTTAATTGATTCACTTGATATTGACGCATAATTTTCTCCATTTTTTAGTTACTCCACTTTAATCTATTGAAGATATATTGAAGCGATTATGTTGCTTCAATAGCATTTCGGTTAATGAATTGAGTCACCTATTCTAGAAGTTTGATCAAAGTTCATCCAGATAAAAAAGGCTTTACCCACTAAATTTTTTTCTGGTACAAAGCCCCACACACGGCTGTCTGAGCTATCATCCCGATTATCCCCCATCGCCAAATAATGTCCAGCAGGCACTTCAATTTCTTCATTGTCAGCCAACTTTGATCCGAGCGCATCTACATCATAGTTGCCCGTCCATTCATTGATTAAAATATCATGTGCCACATCACCAAGTTGCTCACGATACTGCTTGGCAGTCACCATGTTGAGCCCAGGTTTGACATAGGCGTAGTCACTCACTTCTTGTACATCGAGCAATTTACCATTTATGGTCAAACGCTTATCTTGGTAACGAATTTTATCGCCAGGCAAACCAACGACACGTTTAATGTAATCAACTGAGGGCTCTGGTGGAAAATGAAACACGAATACATCACCACGCTTTGGTTGATTAATTTCAAAAAAAGTATTATTCAAAATTGGCACACGCAAACCATAAGTAAATTTATTGACTAAAATATAGTCCCCTGCCAGCAAAGTTGGCATCATCGAGCCTGATGGGATTTTGAACGGCTCGACAATAAACGATCGCACGAAAAAAACCACCAAAATAACGGGGAAAAAGCTTTTGGCATATTCGACTACTACCGGCTCAGCCGCATCAGCCGTGCGGTTTTTGCGCAATACCAAACTATCCAGCAACCAGATAAATCCAGTCACCACCAGTATTGCCACCATAAACAAAGCAAAATACATTTTTATCCTCTAAACTGATTAATTGATAAAGCCATGCCCTTCGACGGGCTCAGTGAACATCCTTAAAAAAACCTGGGCTGGAAAGCCAGTCGAACCACTACTTATCTTCAACACGTAAAATCGCTAGAAACGCTTCTTGCGGAATCTCAACATTACCCACTTGTTTCATACGTTTTTTACCTTCTTTTTGCTTATCGAGCAATTTGCGTTTACGTGAAACGTCACCGCCATAACATTTGGCAATCACGTTCTTACGCATAGCTTTTACAGTCTCACGGGCAATAATATTGGCGCCAATGGAAGCCTGAATCGCCACATCAAACATCTGACGCGGAATTAATTCTCGCATTTTAGCCGCTACTTCGCGACCTCGATGCACACTGTTTGCGCGGTGCACAATCATACTTAACGCATCCACACGCTCACCATTGACCATAATATCAAGTTTCACTAAATCAGCGGCTCTAAACTCTAAAAATTCATAATCCATCGAGGCGTAGCCGCGGGACACCGATTTTAATTTATCAAAAAAATCCAGCACCACTTCATTGAGCGGCATTTCATAACTCAACATGACTTGTCGACCCATGTATTGCATATTTCTTTGAATACCACGCTTGTTATTACACAAAGTCATGACTGGACCTACGTAATCTTGCGGCATTAGCAAATTGACGATAATGACTGGTTCACGCGTTTCTTCTACGCGCGAAGGTTCTGGCAAACGCGACGGATTTTCAATTTGCACAACTGAACCATCTTTTAGCAGCAACTCATACACAACCGTTGGCGCGGTTGTTATTAAATCCATGTCGTACTCGCGCTCCAAACGCTCTTGTACGATTTCCATGTGCAACAAACCTAAAAAGCCACATCGAAAGCCAAAGCCTAAGGCCGTAGAATTTTCTGGTTCAAATAACAAAGACGCATCGTTTAAGCTGAGTTTTTCTAGCGCAGTGCGCAAGGCCTCAAACTGGTTTGATTCAACAGGGTACAACCCTGCAAAAACTTGTGGTTTCACTTCTTTAAAACCTGCCAGCGCTTCTTTAGCGGGCTTGTCTGTGTGGGTAACGGTGTCACCTACTTTGGCATCTGCCAGCTCTTTAATCCCAGCAATGACAAAACCCACTTCGCCTGCTGAGAGCGAAGTCTTTTGTAAGGATTTTGGCGTAAATACGCCTACTTGCTCGCACAAATGTTGTGCGCCTGTCGCCATTAAACGAATTTTTTCTTTTGGTTTCAATACACCATCAATGACACGGACTAACATCACTACGCCGACATAATTATCAAACCAGGCATCGATTACCAAGGCTTTTAGTGGCTTGGTAACATCACCCTTTGGTGGCGGCACCTTTTTAATTACGGCTTCTAATACATCTCGCACGCCCAAACCAGTTTTAGCAGAACATAACACGGCGTCACTTGCATCGACTCCAATCACATCTTCAATCTCTTGCTTCACACGTTCTGGGTCGGCCGAAGGTAAATCAATTTTATTCAGCACGGCGGTAACTTCCACACCTAAATCCAAAGCGGTATAACAGTTAGCTACGCTTTGCGCTTCTACACCTTGGCTGGCATCTACCACCAACAATGCTCCTTCACAGGCAGAAAGTGAGCGCGACACTTCATAGCTAAAGTCCACATGGCCAGGCGTATCAATGAGGTTTAAATTGTATACTTGTCCATCGTCTGCTTTATATTGCAGTGCAGCGGTTTGCGCTTTAATGGTAATGCCGCGCTCACGCTCGATATCCATTGAATCTAATACTTGCGCTTCCATTTCGCGATCAGCCAAACCACCGCACAAATGAATGATGCGGTCAGCTAAGGTGGATTTACCATGGTCAATATGGGCAATAATGGAGAAGTTACGAATATTTTTCATTTAGTTTTTTTAAACTTTTACGACGTTTCTTTTTTCTATGTTTATGGCTACTTTAAAATAAAGAGAAGGCGCCAAAAGCGCCTTTTCTCAATAGGCGTGATTTTACAACAAATGCTTGATTAGTTTGTAATTAATTGTGAGTCTGACTTTTAAACGACAGATACTCTTGTGTAGGTTATTAATTTTCATCGCAACAAATACCTTGCACCACCCACTTCCACTGCAGAAGTAAGATGTTACTCACCATGCCTAGGCTTTTGTTGTATGATTAATGCATCAACAAGCATGATCAATCGAGTTAAATTTGCCCAACACGCTACGCATCGCTACATTTAACATCCACAAGGGTTTTACCCACTTTAATGCACGTTTTTCGCTGCACTTGCAACGTGACATGTTGCGTAAATTGCATGCGGATATCATCTTTTTGCAAGAAGTTCAGGATATGCATACCAAACATGCCGAGCGCTTTGCAACACTGCCAATGAATGGCCAAATGGAATTTTTAGCCGACGCGATTTGGCAGGATTATGCCTATGGTAAAAATTCAGTGTACCCTGCGGGCCATCATGGCAATGCTTTACTCTCAAAATTCCCGATTATCAACACACATAACAAAGACATTTCAGCGCACACCTCTGAACAACGCGGCATGCTACATTGTGAAATTAAAATACCCCATTGGAATGAGCCTTTACACGCTGTTTGTGTACATCTTGGCCTATTTGCACATTGGCGACGTCAGCAATTAGTTTCTGTAGCAGAATACATTGAGCAACTCGTACCACCCAATGCACCTTTAATTATTGCAGGCGACTTTAATGATTGGGGCATGCGCACTGGTCGAATCTTTGCCAAGCGATTAAAAATGCATGAAGTCTTTGAACACCACGCTGGCAGGCCCGCACGAAGCTTTCCATCTTGGTTACCTGTATTGCGATTAGATCGTATATATGTACGTGGATTTCAAGTGAAACATGTAGAGGTGCACTCTGGTGCACACTTTCTAAAACTATCGGATCACGCCATACTCACCAGCACACTTACTAGAATATCAACTTGATGATATGACACACTTTGTGAATGGAAATCACATTCAGTTACTACGCAATGGTGCGGAATATTTTCCGGCGCTTGAATACGCCATCGACAATGCTAAGCGCGAAATTTATCTACAATCTTATATTTACCAAGCAGATACCGCCGGAATCCGCATTGGCGAAGCACTAAAACGGGCCGCCACCCAAGGTGTTGCAGTTAAAGTTTTGCTGGATGGCTTTGGAAGTAAAGATTTACCCAAGACTTTTGTACAAAACTTAGAAAAATCAGGCGTTCAGGTCATGTTTTATCGCCCTAAAATCTCGCCTTGGACGCTTAAAAGGAGGCGTTTACGCCGTTTACATCATAAAATCGCCATTATCGATAGTGAAGTTGCATTTGTGGGCGGCATCAATATCATTGATGATTTCGACGTGCCAAATCATGCGCCCAATAACGTTCCGCCACGTATTGATTATGCCATTCGTATCGAAGGAAAACTATTGCCTAATATAGTCAATAGCGTAAAAAAACTTTGGCGGCGCATTGCCTGGATACATTTTCGGCAGATTGATATCGCTTATGTGCATCCAAAAAAGAACGCGGTTGAAAGCGCCGAACTCAATAATGAAGTAAATAATGGCGTAAAAGCCGCACTGGTTTTACGTGACAATGTATTGCACAGACGCGATATTGAGGACGCTTATCTTACTGCAATTACACAAGCCAAGTCTGAAATCATCATTGCGAACGCCTATTTTGTGCCAGGCAGGCGGTTTCGTTTGGCGTTAATATCAGCGGCAAAACGCGGCGTAACGGTAAAACTACTGCTACAAGGACGTATGGAATATTTTGTGATGTTTGCTACACATGCGTTTTATAACGATTTTCTAAAAAATAATATTGAAATCTACGAATATCGCAAAAGTTTTATGCACAGCAAAGTGGCTGTTATCGACAACTACTGGGCAACGGTAGGTTCATCTAACATTGACCCATTCAGTTTATTACTGGCGAGAGAAGCAAATGTAATTGTGCTAGACCAAGCATTTGCTACTGAATTAAAGCAAAGCATCGAATCTTCCATTCAAGAGGGTGCACAACGCGTTGAAGCGCTTAACTGGGGACAAGCAAACATTATTAAACGCATTTCTTCATGGATTGCTTACGGGTTTGTAAGATTGCTTTTAGGAGTTATTGGCCATTCAACTGAAAAGTAATCCTAGCAGGAGAATTGGCTCAAAGTAATTTTATGAGGCTAAAAAGTAACTGCCACTTCGTATAGAATTCAAATTAACATTACTCTTGTAAGATTTATTGTTACCTTTTTCACCCTTTACTCTAGCTTGGAGGTTGTATGTCACAAACAGAAAGAAATGCATGCAGGGAGGCTTTTGAAGCCCTGTGCAACGAAGTGCGTAGCGACGGCAGCGCTGATGTTGCAGAACTTAACTATTGGTTGTTTGAACGCGGCTATCGAGCTGCCGTGCAAGAACTAATGACCATCGCTGAAACTGGTGTTCAAACAGAAAAATTCGTTTCTCCTAAACTGCAAAACCTTGCTGATAGGCTTGTTGGTGCAACTGATTGCGTGTAAGTTGCTAACCCCACCACTCACCAGGTGTTTAACATCAAGATGGAAGTTCAAGATAACAACCATAAAAACCGCGGCTAGGTGCTTTTTAGCTTAAATTCAAACCTAAAACAAAAAGCCCCAAACTGAGGCTTTTGATGGTTTTATTAATTCAATTTTAAGATTACTTCATCACTTTAATTTAGTAACCTTTTATTTAGCTACTTTTATTGGTACATACAAGGTATTCTCTCCACGCAACACTAATACCGCCACTGTTTTTCCACTAGGCACTGCATTGATTTGTTTGTTAAATTGCTCAACACTTTGCGTTTCAGAGTTATTTAAACCTAACACTACATCACCGCGACGAATGCCCGCTTGTGCAGCTGCACCAACACTATCAGTGACCAATAAGCCATTCTTGCCATTTAGTTTTTTCTTTTGCTGAGGGGTTAATTCTTTTAATGTCAGGCCAATTTTGTTCGCCTCCGCTTTTGCGGACGGCTTATTCGGTTGCGCCACCTCATTGGGGTCACTTGGCATTTCACCTACGCCGATATTTAATGTTTTAACACTACCCTTGCGTAAGATTTCCACTGCCGCAATTTTACCTGGTCTAGTAGCCCCTACCGCGCGGGGCAAGTCTGCCGAAACAGCAATTAGTTTACCATCGAACTTGGTAATCACATCTCCAGCCTCTAAACCGCCTTTGTCCGCTGGGCCATTTTTCTCTACACCAGCAACTAAAGCACCGTTAGTATTTTTCATGCCGAATGATTCAGCCAGTTCTTTGGTAATTTCTTGAATCGCTATGCCCAGCCAACCACGTGTGATTTTGCCAGAAGACTTTAATTGATTTGAAATATCAATGGCAACATCAATCGGTATTGCGAATGACAAGCCCATCGAACCGCCACTACGGCTATAAATCTGTGAGTTGATGCCGACAACTTCGCCTGCCAAGTTAAACAATGGGCCGCCAGAGTTACCTGGATTAATCGCCACGTCTGTTTGAATAAACGGCACGAAATTTTCTTGTGGCAGCGCGCGACCTTTAGCGCTAACAATGCCTGCCGTCATGGTATTTTCCAAACCGAAAGGTGAGCCAATCGCGGCTACCCACTCTCCCACTTTTAATTTTGTAGAATCACCAATGGTGACTTTTGGTAAACCTGTAGCTTCAATTTTCACCAACGCCACATCGGTACGTTTGTCTGCACCAATAATTTTAGCTTTAAACTCGCGTTTATCAGCGAGTTTAACAATCACTTCGTCCGCCTCATTCACTACATGCGCGTTTGTCAAAATATAGCCATCGCTACTGATGATAAAACCCGAGCCTAAGGATTGCGATTTGTAATCGGGTTGAGGAGCACCTTGTCCAGGAATTCCTGGGATACCAAAGCGCTTAAAGAATTCCTGCATTTGTTCATCGCCTTCCATTCCAGGGAAAGGCATGGCGTTAACGCCATTACTCACGTTTTGCGTAACACTAATATTCACCACTTCTGCGCCATGCTTTTCAGCGAGTTCGGTAAAGTCAGGCAAATCTTTTGCATAACCATTAGTGTTAATGGCAGCCAATAAAGTAAAACCAATCAAGGAAATCCAATTTCTAAACATCTATTCACCTCATTAAACTTTAAAAAATCTAAAACGAAACTTTATTTTTTACATTTGGGTCGATAATATAAATTTCAAGGGGCTAATTTTGCGGCTTAGTTACATCATTCGCCAATCGCAATATTACCGCTTGATATTTTTTGTTGTAAGCAGCACCTGATTTATTTTTTCCAATCAAATGACCCTTCACCCACACGAAACCAGCTGCTAGGCCAACGGCCGCAGCAAGTATCACGTAAAGCTGATTATCAAAAAAATAATCTGCTAGAACCGTACCAATCAACAAACCCATCAAGGGTACGATGTATAAATAAAACGCTGAATTTAATACCGCCTGCTCATTGATACCAACCACCACGCTATCGCCAACTTTAGCATCTACTGGGTTTTCTGCAGTAAAGCCATGGCTGTTATGGCCGAGCAGTTTACCCCAAGCTGCATTTCCACACCCCCGCGTTTGCCCGCATAAACCACAGGCTGTACGTCTTTCAATTTCCAAAGTGGCTTGCTTGTCAGTGCAACTGGTAACGATGGCATATTCTTCTATCATGGCAATACTTTAAAAAATGAATCTAGAATCAAAAAAATATTAAATTATTTAACAAACACAACGGCATTCGCTATTTTTGCCACCGTGACTTCTGGCACTTCACCCAGCACGGTAATTTGCAAGTAGCCCGCCACATTGGAATAAAAACTCGTATTTCCAACTGTGCTATGCCCTACCCTTGGCTTAATACCGTTTAACAGCGGTTCAACAAACAATGAGACCGAAGCTAAACCGTCCGAAAATATGACATGCGTAACGGGGAATGGTTTGCCGTGTACTTCACGTATCATTTGATCGACTTTTCGATAGCCCGCAGGTAGTTCTTTCAATGTCCAATGCGGGCTGATGTTCGTGTCCGCCTTTGTGGGTACTTCATCTTCCATCACGTAGTTCTTTTTATGATCGATTCTAGGTTTAAACCAGTCTAAATCGACCGTATTAAACAGGTTTAATTGATTGAAAGCGATGCTATCCATCATTTGGTTATTGCCATTAAACATCACTGATTTGAGTATCAGGCCGTATTCTTTATCAATCCAGAATCGGTAACTGTAGCGCAGATTATCTTTCGGCTCTAAAAATAAGATTTGTGCCTCACGCCCGGCAACGCGCTCTGTGTCGCCGGAGCGAACAGAGTAACTGGTTTTAACCAAATCTAAATTTGTGGGTAAAATTGCGGGGAACATGTTTTGTCCGCGCCGTTTCTCAATCACGACTTTTTCGTTTCTTTGGTTGTAAATAACCAAATCACCGCCTTGGCTCAACACTTCTCTTGGAGTTCCATCCAGCACCACGTTATGGCCGAACTCATTTTGCCCGTCAAAGTAATGTTTAATTTGAACCGATTTGGTTTTTTGCCCAGATTGACAGACGAATATTCCCTGATAACTCAAGGCACGCGCCGCGAGCGCTGCTTTTTGCAGAACCTGCCAATCCTCTTCACTATTGGCCGCTTGCGCACACTGCATGGCACCAGCAAGTAAGCAGGCTAAAACAAAATGCTTCATTGATTTCACTCAGAATAACTAGCTGATTGAATATAGTATGAGCTGGCCGTTGGCGCTGAAGCTTGATGCGCAGATAGATATTCAGTAGGGATTGCCTGTTCTGACACCGCTTGCTCAGCGCTCGAAACTGTTATTGCCGCTGGCTGTTGAGTCGTTACGGCTTCGGCCACGACTACTTGAGTCAATGTGTCGCCCACTTGCGTTTGCAACACCATCCAACCAACCACCATAACCGCTGCGAACGAAGCCGCGATTGACCAAGTAACCGGTGTTTTTCGATGCATTTCTTCACTGGGTTTGTCTGCCTTGTTTTGATTGAGCCATCCCGCATTCGGAGATAAAACTGTAGGCTCAAGATCGATTTTTTGCATCAGATTTTGTTTAAAATTAGGGCTTAAAGCGGCTGTTCCACGCATTACATCACCAATTAAATGATACTGGCTCCATAGCTCTGCACTATGGCTATTCGGCTGCATGGCCGCCATCAAATACTCAGCATCTTTTAAAGCAATTTCATCATCAGCTAAGGCGGATAATTGTTCGGTCATCGTTCACTCCAAAATCTTATTACGTTGTTACATTGAATTTACATCGTTACTTTAAATTGATTACTCAGTTTAATCTAACACTAGCTAGAATCTACAACTCAAGCTTTTAATTTAGTTTCTTACCATCTTTTGTTGTCAGGCGTATCTAACAGCGGTTTTAATTTTAATGAAATCGTGTCGCGCGCTCTAAAAATACGCGATCTTACCGTGCCGATTGGACAATTCATGATTGTTGCGATTTCTTCGTAACTCAGGCCTTCGATTTCACGCAGGGTAATCGCAGTGCGCAACTCTTCAGGCAAGCCAGCTACCGTATCATTTACCGTTTGTGCAATTTGCTTGGTCATCATCGAAGATTCTGGCGTTTCCATGGTGCGCAATTCATCACCATCTTCAAAATTCTCCGCATCTTCTATTTCAACACCCGTGCTGACAGTAGGTCTGCGCCCCATCGACACTAAATAGTTTTTAGCGGTATTAATACCAATGCGATACAACCAAGTATAAAACGCGCTATCACCACGGAAGTTTGGTAATGCGCGATACGCTTTAATAAACGTATCTTGCACGATATCTTCAATTTCAGACTGATCGCGCACCATACGCGACAACAACCGCGCCAATTTGCGCTGATACTTATCAACCAGCATGCCAAAAGCTCGCTTGTCGCCACGTTGGGCGCGCAAAACGAGCTCATGATCAATCTCACGATTTCCAGTTGAAGGATTTACGGCCACTACGGTTAAATTCCTAGTTGGATTAATCTGGTTATCTTTAGGCACATTAGCATTTTCACTGATAATTTCTTTTCGGCTATTCTCTATCGCATTTGAAGTATAACCTTGCGTCACAGGTTGTACTAAACTTAGTTGTGTTAATTCTAATATTTTACCAATATGCATGATTATGCTTTCCTCTTAACAATAATACAAAACTTCAATACAAAAAAAATTCAATGCAGTTTTTTTGTTACGTTTGCTCGGTATTGCTATTGCCTTTTATAAAGACAGCGATACACTCTTATTAGTTCCAATGCGACCATTCATCAACGTATAGTTCAAAATAGAAACACACCTCAATATGCAGCAATTTGAAGTTTTAATCATCGGCAGCGGTCTTGCGGGTTTAACCCTTGCATTACGCACAGCGGCACATAAAAAAGTCTGCATAGTGAGTAAACGTAGCATCAATGATGCTGCTAGCGATTGGGCGCAAGGTGGCATTGCCGCAGTATTAAACGATGAAGATAGTATTGAAAATCATATTCAGGATACGCTGGTAGCAGGCGCAGGTTTGTGCGATGAAGCCGTTACCAAGCTAGTCGCCGAACATGCTAAAGAAGCCGTGGAGTGGCTGATTGAACAAGGAGTGGGCTTCACCCGAGAGCATGACAATAGTGGCTACCATCTCACACGTGAAGGCGGCCACAGTCATCGCCGCATCATTCACGCGGCCGATGCTACAGGACATGCGGTACAAATCACGCTCTCTGAAAAAGTAAAACAGCACCCGAATATCACGTTGATGGAAAATCATATTGCAGTTGATTTGATCACCACGCGTAAGGTCGCCAACACCAAATTTCAACCAACCGACTACAACACCGATGACAATGCTTGCCTTGGTGCTTATGTGTTAGATAAAAGCACTGGTAAAGTGATAACCATTGCCGCACAAAACACAATTTTGGCCACTGGCGGTGCAGGTAAGGTATATCTTTACACCACCAATCCAGATGTAAGTACAGGCGATGGCATTGCCATGGCGTGGCGTGCAGGTTGCCGTATCGCCAACATGGAATTCATTCAATTTCACCCAACGTGTTTATATCATCCCCATGCAAAATCATTTTTAATCAGCGAAGCCGTCCGTGGCGAAGGTGGCTTACTCAAACTGCCCGATGGTACAAGATTTATGCCAGAGCACGACCCGCGCGAAGAACTCGCCCCGCGCGACGTCGTCGCACGCGCCATTGACTTTGAAATGAAAAAACGCGGGATTGATTGCGTTTATTTAGACATTAGCGACAAACCCTTGTCGTTCCTGCAGTCGCACTTTCCTAACATCTACCGACGCTGTTTAGAATTAGGCATCGACATCAGCAAAACGCCGATTCCTGTCGTGCCAGCAGCACATTACACTTGCGGTGGCGTAATGACCGATGACAAAGGCCGTACTGACATCAAACACCTATACGCCATCGGCGAAACCGCCTGCACAGGCCTGCATGGTGCTAACCGCTTAGCGAGTAACTCTTTACTGGAATGTTTAATATTTGGCAAAACGGCATCAGAAGATATTCTAAGTCAGCCTACAAAATTATCGCCACAATTACCTTACTGGGATGAAAGCCGCGTCACCGATGCGGATGAAGAAGTGTTAATTACCCACACTTGGGATGAACTACGCCGCTTTATGTGGAACTACGTGGGCATTGTACGTACAGACAAACGCTTAAGCCGCGCCTTGCATCGCATCCACATGCTGCGCGATGAAGTGCATGAGTTTTACAGCAATTTTAAAATCAGCAACGATTTAATCGAACTGCGAAATTTACTGCAAGTGGCTGAATTGATTGTTGAAAGCGCCATTTCCCGCAAAGAAAGCCGCGGCTTGCATTTCAGTAAAGACCACCCGAATACAGAAACTGAGCCAATTCCCACCGTGCTAGAACCGTCCAATTATTACAGCCTGCTAGACCGCGAGCATGGGCATTAGCTACAAGCTAGGAGCGACGCCTCGTTGCGAGGCTATGATGCAATCGCGATGGGGCGTCGCTCCTACAAAGGCATTATCAATTGCGATGTTTAGGTATTTTGTAACAACTTTCTGTTTATTTTTTTCTTTAGCATGTCGTTCCGATGAAAACCGCTACAAAGTCACCTACGTTTACGATGGTGACACCGTCAAACTGCGCCCTATTCACGCAAACAACGCAAAAAATGACGTCAAACTACGCATAAAAGACATCGACGCACCCGAACGCAACCAAGACTTCGGCTTAAAGTCACGCCGCGCTTTGATTGAGCTTTGTGTGGGTAAAAACATAGTTGCAAACGCACAAATCACTGGCTTAGACAAATACCACCGCGCATTAGGCAAACTGCAATGCAACAACACCGATGCCAGCCTTTACCTAGCCGAGCGCGGCCTAGCCTGGCACTACACGCAATATTCGCATGATGTAGTCATTGATAAGGCCGCAAAAAACGCGCGCAAGCAAACACTGGGGCTTTGGGTAAACAACAACCCAACGCCACCTTGGGTCTGGCGTCGACTCCATTCAAATCAACCATGAAATCAGCCACACAAATTGCCTTAATTTTCTGCATTCATGTTGCGTTTATGTATAGCGCTGTTGGTTTACGATTTTTTGGCATTTATTTACCCAGTTACTTAAGTTACTTATTGTTGACAATCTGGCTTGGTTTATCGCCCTTAATCGCTGCATTTGCATATTCGGAAGTTTTTGCTAAATCTGACTTATTTGGCGGAGTATTTATCTCTTCTTTATGTGCAGTCTTAGCAGCTAGTACTTCACTGTACGTTGGCATAGTTTTAATATTCAATACGTATGGTAGTTAAATCTAAACCCCACATACAGGCTACTGACTCAAAACACCTGGCCTGCAAGCCAATATCCATGCGGGTCGC
>NZ_JABFRA010000040.1 GCF_013141425.1 Methylotenera sp.
CGCGTTGCGGGGTTCTGCCCTGGCTCAAACCGCGTGACTGCCCCTGCCACGACCTTGGCAAGTTGCCCTGTAGTGGTGATGGCGCGCCCGTCATTGCGCTCCGTAATAATCGCCCTTGCAATCTGCTTAGCAAACCGTTCTTCACCATAATTCTTTATAACCTCCCCTAATTGCTGCTCTGTTGTCTTGGCTAAAAACTCTGCCGCCGTTTGTCCACTACTTTGATCCATGCGCATATCCAACGGCGCATCGTATCTAAAACTAAAACCTCGGCTTGCATCATCGATTTGCGGTGATGAAATACCCAAATCCAGCAAAATGCCGTCTACCTTAGAAACGCCCATCGCATTTAACTTGGCTTGCATGCCCGCAAAATGACTATGCACCATGTTGAAACGTGGGTCTGAAATTTCTTTGCTTGATTCAATTGCCTTTAAATCACGGTCAAACGCAATCAAGCGGCCTTTTGCTCCAAGCTGTTGTAGTATTTTTTTTGAATGTCCGCCGCGTCCAAATGTGCCGTCCACGTAAATACCATCCGTTTTAATAGCAAGCGCTTGAACCGCCTCATCGAGCAGTACTGTGATATGAACATTTGGATTTGCTGACTCTGACACTTCTGTTTGCTGCTTTTCTAAATTTAAAGCGCCTTTTGCAGACGCTTTTTTTGGAGACAATGATGCTTTGGTGGGCGCGCTGTTCACGCCCTTAATCACAGCGAGAAGCCCTCGAGTTCTGATGGCATCGTGAAATTGTCATCCTGCATTACCCGTGCAAGTTGTGCGCGCCAAGCTTCCATATTCCACAACTCGAAATGACTACCCTGACCCACCAGCATCACTTCTTTATCGAGCCCTGCAAAATCTCGCAACGAGGGTGAAACCAACATGCGACCTGCACTATCCATCGCCACGTCTTCTGCGTACCCCACCAACAAACGCTGCAAAGCGCTCGATTGCTTATCAAAGGAGGACAGCGTCATCAACTTAGCCTGAATTGGCTCCCAAGCTGGCTGTGGGTATAACAACAAGCAACGATGCGGATGCGCGGTCAACACCAGATCACCAGCACATTGAAGCTGCAATGTCTCTCTGTGTTTAGTCGGTACTGCTAATCTGCCTTTAGCATCCAAACTTAATGATGTTGCGCCGCGAAACATGTTTAAATAATCAACCTAAATGATTGCCAAAAATAAAATGAAAAAAGTGAGGAAGCTCTAACCGCCCTTAGTTTCGATTAGAAACGATTTAAGTGAAAAATTTTCCACAAAAACCCACTTTTCCCCACTAAGCTGAACTATAGATAAAAAATTTAGGCAACGCAAGCCCTTTTTTACTATTTTCTCTTTATATCTCAATGACTTAGCGCATTTTTGCTATAAAAATAATATCGTTATAAATTAAGCACATACGAAATTAAGTGAATGTAGATTATTAGAATAATGACGAAAGCGATTGAATTGTAATTGGCGGGGTTTAAGTGAATAAAAATATAGATGGTTTTAAATCAACTTCATCAGAAAGGGTTTCTGAATTTGACACAAAGACCGTAAAGGTCTTCCCCTATTTACTAAGCCACTAAAGTGGCAAGTAAAGAGTGAAATTGAAGCTGGCCGATAAGCCGGGTTCTGTTTACGTCTTGCAACGCACGACAGTCATTCATCTAGGCGCACAATTACTTGTGCGCTCAAGCAACCTACCCGCTGGCAGCGCGAGCAACGCCAATACCAGCCTATTTGGTCTTGCTGCGAATGGAGGTTACCGCGTTTCACCGTAACTAAATACGCTCGTCTCTGTGGCCCTATTCCGCGCCTTATACTTAGTTACCCAAGCTTTCAACGTACGGCCGTTAGCCGTCATCCCGCTCTATGCAGCCCGGACTTTCCTCCCCTCACTTACGTGAGCGGCGACTGTCTAGCCAGCTTCAAGTGTATTTTAACACGCGCCACCGTCATTCCCGTGAAAACGAGAATCCAAACTAACGCTTTAAACCAAAATAGATTCCCGTTTTCACGGGAATGGCGAAAAAGAGAGGCTTAAAAAATACTAGAAAGTCGCGAATCATCAGGATTTTGAACTTAACTCCCCTGCTACCGCGCCTGAGATTTACATAATTTTGGGAAGAATTCGGCAAGCGGCTGTTTGAGCGTAGCGAGTTTCCGATTGTCGTCCCAAAATTATGTAAATCTCAAGAAACAAGCGGTGGTGGGTAGCCTTCTTTTTGGTTAAACAAGAAAAAGTAACTCGCCAGTCGCGCGAAAGCCACCACTTACAAAATGTGACAGTGATAATGGTGTGCAAATAAAGCCATTTTGCACACCCTGCTAGCTTTGACACGGCGCAATGCCATTCAGTTATTGCGCGCTACCTTGCTTAATTCAGCAAGAGCAACACATGAGGATGAGCTAACACATAAGAATCAAGCAAGTCATTTAGCTTATCTTCATACTTCCAATACTCAGAATTTAGCTGGTCGATTTCCATTTGATATTGAGAGCTACTCGAGAACGAGTTAAGCTGACTCCATCGTTCTTGTCTGTTATTAGCAGGTAAAGAATTTGGAAACAAAGAAATTGCCTTAGATAAAAGGATGTAGGATTTTAAAGCACCTAACTCTTCTAAATACCCGAGTATTTCTAGACAATAATCTCCAAGAGAGTTGAAAAATAATTGGTCGAAGCCTCCGTTATGAATCTCTCCGTCAAAATTCCATAATAAATAGACAATACGACTTTCACGCGAAAGGCGATTAATATGCTCAATATCACCATCATTTTTATCGAAAACCACGTCAAATGCGGCACAATAAACCTTATACGCAGGATCCTGTTGATCACTTACGTCAGAAAATTGCATATCTATACTTCTGCATCTACAAGATGGCGCCACGTCAAACTCTGCCCTGCCCTCAACGGCACCAACACATCCACCCCATCAAATGGCAAACTCTCAGGCACTTTCCAACTCTCTTTCACCAAAGTAATCTGCGTTTTATTTCGTGGCAAACCATAAAAATCCGCCCCATAAAAACTCGCAAACCCTTCCAGTTTATCTAATGCACCTGCCGCTTCAAACGCCTCCGCATAAAGCTCCATTGCCGTATGCGCTGTGTACATACCCGCACATCCACAAGCCGCTTCTTTGGTATGCTTAGCATGCGGCGCACTATCTGTACCTAAGAAAAATTTAGAGTTGCCAGACGTTGCTGTTTTCTCCAAAGCCACACGATGTTCTTCACGTTTTAATATTGGCAAGCAATAGTGATGCGGCTGAATGCCACCTTTGAACATATCGTTACGGTTCATTAATAAGTGGTGTGCGGTTATGGTTGCAGCCACATTACTTGGCGCACTCATCACAAAGTCTGCCGCATCTTTGGTGGTGATATGCTCAAACACAATTTTTAACGCTGGGTATTTTTTTAGCAACGGAATCATGTTGCGTTCAATGAAAACGCGCTCTCTATCAAACACATCCACATCGGCATCTGTGACTTCAGCATGCGCTAACAGGGGCATACCGAGCTTTTCCATTGCCGCTAGTGCGCTAGCGCATTTATCTAA
>NZ_JABFRA010000093.1 GCF_013141425.1 Methylotenera sp.
CTCAAGCAGGTTTACCATTTGGTGAACTTTATTGAGCCTTTGTTTAATGACGTTTTAACCAAAAATCCTAATCCAGTCATTGTGGATCACGGTGCAGGCAAATCTTATCTTGGCTTTATTTTGTATGATTTATTAATGAAGCAACAACTGGCTGGCCAAGTAATTGGGATAGAAACACGTGCGGAATTGGTTGAAAAATCGAAAGCGTTGGCTGCGGAATGTGGATTTGACCGCATGCAGTTTGAACATTTAACCGTTGAAGAATCGATTTCTTCGAACTCCTTGCCAGAAACGGTAGATATTGTCACCGCGCTACATGCCTGCAATACCGCTACTGATGATGCGATTCAATTTGGCTTAAAGAAAAAAGCTAACTACATGGTGCTAGTGCCGTGCTGTCAGGCAGAGGTGGCGGAAGTTTTACGCCAACACAAAAATGAAAGTTTTGGCAAAACGCCTTTAAGTGAAATCTGGCGCCACCCGATTCATACCCGGGAGTTCGGTAGTCAAATTACCAATGTATTACGCTGCTTGCAGCTTGAAGCGGCAGGGTATCAGCTCACCGTTACGGAATTAGTAGGCTGGGAACATTCCATGAAAAACGAGCTGATTATTGCGAAATATACAGGTCAGCCACGTAAGAATGCGCAAGCTAGATTACAGGCGATTTTGCATGAGCTTAATTTAGATGCCTTGCAGCCTAGGTTTGTGAATTAGGAGCTAGCCGTTGTCGGTGATTGATTTAATGTTTTTTACATCCGGTTAAAAGACATTGAAGTTCGGGACTTTCGACCCTGAGTGAAGTAATGGCCTTCTCCTTTTGGGCTTGATAATTACATTTCTTCAAAGCAGACACTTAAAACCGTGCTTCCCGACCCTAGCTGACATATATTTCATACATTTGTTATGTCAAAAATAGATGGAACTTCACTATTTGGATTTTATTCGAGATATTTAGTAATTAAATATTTCGATATAAATTGTTATTAGATTGGAGATATATTTTATAAGGTAAGAGTTTAACTTATGAATAGGACTTCGATTTATTGAGCACTTATTAATCTGTGTTTGTCTTGTGTTCATAATCGAAGGCCTAATTTCTTATAGTTTATTTAGTATCCATATTTAGCTAAAGCGTATTTAAATAAGACATAAGCTATCCACATAAATCCTACTGAGGACACTACGAAGCTTAAGGCGGTGTAAATCTTCCAAATTTTCTTATTCCAAAAATTTGGGTCAAATGCGGCGATTGTAAATATAGTTGGATTTGAGAATCCTCCCACTGCAATACACCAACAAGCAACTACAGGCAATTCAATCCCAAGGCCATAAAATCCAAGACCAAACAAAGCCATCAATGCGTAGTCAACGTGTGCTCTGATGAGCGTTTTATAATCAACAACAAATTCATCGACGCCATTAATTGGAAACCACTTGGCAAATGTCATTAACCATGCGGAAGTAATTAATGCGGTAATACAGGCTGCCGCCCCTATCAATAATATTTCCATCTTTTTCCCCTTGTTATATTAATAAATTAAACTACAGCCCTATAATACAGAAAGGTCTGTCTTTTTTCAAATGGTTTTTTTATAGCTTCTTGCATTTAGAGATTATTTCTTTTACTGAATCTAGTGAAACTCTATTCCACTTAATTCCTTCAGGACTAAGTAGCACATTCGGCCCCTCATCACACCTTAACAAACACCTTGTTGGCACAACTTCTATATTTAGCTTATTTGCAGCGACAGCCTCCTCCAGAGCACGCAAAATGACATTGCTGCCGCTATTTGCGCAGCTTTGTGGATTCGGCGCATAACGCATCTGTGTACAAACTTGAAGCTGATAATTACAGTTATCTGATACTTTAGTCATGGCAATTTAAGACGCAATTTAACAATGACTACGCCAATCGGCCAGATGAATATTGTTAGTTGCAATATGCATAATAATCCTATATAAAATTAAAGTTTAAAGAGCGCGTTCGATTGCTTTTTATAAAATGTTAAGGTAGTATTCAGACAGGTCTGTTTACTTATTTACAGTCTACTTGAAGAGATCTGAAACATGCAAGTAATTTTTTAGGGGTATTTACGTTGAACCAAATTCAAAGTTTTCAAGCTCAAAGTCTGAAATTCTTGAACGATGGCTTTCTAAACGTATTAAGTTTTTTTAAGTGCAATATACGATTTAATAGATTCTCAGATGCTTATTTGCTAAAGCTTTCTAGCCAATTAAAACAATGGAATATTGAAAGACTTTCAAATAAGAACAATACGGGGGAATCGTTAGAATTAAGTCTAGAAGATGTGAATACGCTTAAAGAGTTAATTCGAGTGAACATTGAAAAAGTCTCAAAAAAGCATCCTGAAGTATTTTATGATCAATTGCTTTTCCTAACGATAGGTGCAATAAAAATTCAATCTCAAACAGGTTCAGATAAAGCATGGTCGCTTCTCAATCAGTCTATTCGAAGCCATATAACTTCTCAAAAAGGAAATCGAACATTCTCAATTGGACTTGCGACAGTAACCATGTTGATATGTACGTCTGCAATAACCCTAAATAACTACAGCATGCGAAATATTGATAAATTAACGACTAAGTCACCAATAGAATTTGGTAAAAGCGATACTGATTCAGTAACTATTAGCATATTGCAACTTGCTTACAGTAAGATGAAAAGTGGTACTTGTCAGTTACCGCAAGCAGCAATGTTGCCTACAGAGCAACGGCAGGCATTTCTAATGTTTGTGAACAAAGGTTCCATCGATTTAAATCATGTGGAAGATTTAAGGCTTGCATTAGGTTATGTTAATTGCCTTTACCCGCAAGAGTTAATGCGTACACAGTTACCTAATTAAATTGCAATTTAAGTTATCGTAGCTTCGCCTAGAATAGCTTTGATAAGGAAATATGATGAATATGAATGAAAAAATACTCGCAACAGCCACTAGTCTATTTGAAACTAGAGGTATTCAAGCTTCTGGTGTTGACACCATTATCGCTGAGGCGGGGATTGCAAAAGCAACACTTTACAAACATTTCCCAAGTAAGAACTTACTTATCACAGCCTACCTTAGAGATAAGTCAAATAAGTTTTATGCATGGTTAAACTCTAGGTTAGCTACCAAAAAAGCCGACTCTATCGATATTCTTATTACTTTATGTGAACTTGTAGAACAATGGATATCGACCCCAGAGTTTCATGGACTACCATTCCATATTGCAGCAGTTGAATTTCCTGATCCTGAGCATCCAATCAATCAATATTCATCTGTATTGGCTGTCGAGTTACAAGGTTACCTTTCTAAGATTGCTGCAACCGCTGGTGCAAAGGACCCAGAGGCTATAGGTCAACAATTAACAATGTTATTTGAAGGTGCCGCTTTAGTAGAAAGAATAAGTCCTGGCTCAGGAGCCGCAAATCGAGCTAAAAATGCAGCCATAACATTAATAAAAGCTTCAATCTAAATCTTTGTAGCTTAATTTAGTGTCCGCCGTGGGCC
>NZ_JABFRA010000016.1 GCF_013141425.1 Methylotenera sp.
CGCCCCACCTAAAATTAGTGTGATGTCAGTCATAAGCGTCTCAAGGAAAAAAGTTAAATTTTTAGAATATAAAAAAGCCGCGCTAGCAGATTAACTAACGCGGCTTAATAAAATTTCCAAGCAATTACGCAATATTGCTGGATGTTGTTTTTACAATATGCAGTTTTGGAAATGCCTTGGCCAGCAACCAAAAAGCCAATAAATACATAGCAGTGAAACCCATGTAACTTGGCAAATAATTCCAGCCGTATTGCATGGTTTCAATAATGCCATTATTTGGAAAGCGATCTGAGAATAAGTAGTAAGTTTGTGTAGAAATGATAAAAGCTAAGAAAGTTGCTAACAAACCAGCAAAGGTATATTTAACAACATCTAAACTATCACTTTGTTTGCTCAACCAAAACCCAGCAAGCCACATTGCCGCGTAGGTTGGCAACATGCCCCAGTAACCAGCCGTTAAACAAAAGCCATACCAACTATCAATGGTAGAAGCGCCAAAGTCAATCACCGTTGCCAATACAACAAAAAAGGCAAACCAAGCAGTTTTTCTTAAATACAAACCACCGATTAACAACAAAGCCAAACTTGCATCAGGAAGTGCCACGCTAGTTAGCGCATGGCTACCACGTGTGAGTAGCATTAAGAATGCAATTGCGGCGGCCATCACCATTGATTTTGTGTAAGTTGGTTTGTCGGATTGTTTCATTTTTTCTCCATTACAAAGCTTGCTATATACTTAATTAGAAATAGGGAAGCATCATAACATTTTTGCACACTTTAGATTAGTCTGGCTGATAACGAATATTGACAAATATGTTAGCCCTTGGCGTGCTATATGCTTCACCACCAAAATCCAAGCCTAAAGCATATTTTTTATCTAAAATATTATTAAAACGTGTTTGAACTGACCAATCTTTGCTGAGTTTGTAATCAATCGTTGCGTTTAGCAGCCCATAACCAGCTAAAGAATGTTGATTAGTTGCATCGTTAAAACGGATGGATGATGCGATGGCTTCTATCCCAAGGCGCCAATCTCCGAAAAAATAGCTTACGTTTGCACTAGTGTGACGGTTAGCGCGACGGACTAAAAGCTTATCAGTTTTATCGTCTTTAGGCGACAGTAAGTCAAAGCTACCGCCCAAGTTTAAATTGCCTAAACGTTGGCTAGTACTTAAGCTAAGTCCATTTATCGTTGCTTTATTGATGTTCACAGGTCGAGCAGTAAATTGATTATTTAAAGCAATTAAATTATCTACACTATTATGGAAGGCTGTAGCTGATAGAGTGGTATCAATATCTTGATAACGTAGACTCGCTTCAATATTACGCGATTGCTCTGGTTTTAGATTAGGGTTCCCAGAATATGACCCGTAAATACCATAATCTTTAAATGGCCAATATAAATCATTGAAGGTAGGCGCTTTGAAAGCCGTTCCATAACTTGCCGTGGCACGCCAATTTGGATTTATTTTATAGCCGTAGCCTAAACTGCCCGTATTGTGACTACCAAATTGTGAGTTGCTATCATGGCGCGCACTGACTTGTAGTGAATGTGCGTTGTAATCGAGTAAGTAGTTAGCCACAAAGCCGTCGTTATCACGTGTTTTAACTATGTAAGATACAGAGTTAGACTGTACTTTTTGGTATAAACCATCATAAAGTAGGGTTAATACGCCAACAGATAACTTAAAGTCATTTTGCCAGTTGAGCTGAAACTGACTTGTTTTGTAAAAATCACCGCCTACAACACTCGACTGGTCAAATGTGCGGCTTTCGTCAGTACCTTGGCCGATACGCACTTTTGATAACCAGAAATCAGTGAATTGATTATTGCTAAACAGGGCACAGCTGTATTGTTTTGAGTCTGAGTAACTATCAAAATTTGAAAAGTTATTCGCATTGTCAAAATGTACGCGACCATCGCTGTGTAAAAATTGAAATCCTATCTCATGACCAGATTCGATTACATGTGTCACATTGACAGAAAATGCTAAATTGCGATTGGCATCATTGTCGTTATAGTCTTTATTTTTGGTATCAATTGCAGAAAAGCTGTTGGTATTTAAGCTAGAAACGTTTAATGCAAAGCGTGTATCGCGAATATTCCCGCTGACGCCTGCGTCAGCTCTTTTAGTATTGTATGAGCCGTAACCAAGATTTGCGTTGAATTTAACATCGCCAGAATTTTTCTTAGTGAAGATTTGAATGACTCCACCAATAGCATCTTGTCCATAGAGACTTGAAGCTGGGCCTCGCAGAATCTCAATCCTGTCTATTTGACCTATGGGTATATTTTCTAAGGCAGTTGAACCCAACGTAGCAGAATCTATCCGTAAACCATCAATCAGTACGACTACATGCCCAGAGTTGGTGCCGCGCATGAAAATGCTGGAAATAGTTCCTGCGCCACCGCTACTGGTAATTTCAATGCCTGGTTGACGTGCTAATAGCTCAACTAAAGTGGATTGCCCTGTGCGTTGAATTTCTTCAGCATCAATCACTGTAACGTCAGCAATAGCACTTTCGCGCAGTTGCGGTGTGCGTGAAGCAGTCACAATAACTTCATCTAAATTAATATTTTCGGTAGCAAATGTTGGTGTAGAAAACGCCAAGCCAATCAGGCTGGCTATCGTAGTTTTTTTCATTATCATGTCCCTAAATTACACGCGGCCCCGCATGTAGATTTTTAAAAACTAGGGAAGTCAGCAAAGTAAAATAAAAAAGAAAGCGCGGACGAAGTATCGACAAGTAAAGCGCAGCCTTTATTACCGTCACCCCGCGGTATTTCCTAGCGATGTAGTAATTAGGCCGGTCTCCGGGCTTGTGGGCTTAGGTGGTAAAACCTACTATTTTGCACCTTCCCAAGTATTACCTTTTTCTAAGGTTTAACTCAGTGGCATATTGCAAAACTATTTGAATGAATCAAAAACTCACTTACCGTTGCGGGGGCAGCATAGGAATAATTAACGCTTTAAGCGTTAATGCACCTATTTCCCAGTTTCACCTTGTTTGTAGAAAACAAACTTGGCACCTAACAACAAGTGCGAATTATATCTCGCTTTTTTGAATTTATTCGAAGAAATTTATTAACAATAATTTTCAACATGCGGTAATACTTTGAAATATACGCGTTAGCTATTGACTATAATCATTTTTTTCAATTATAGTGACCGTATGGATGCGGACTTAAAAGCGTTAGAAGAAAAATTATCAGGCTTAATTTCATTGTGTAGTGATTTACGCAGTGAAAATCAGCGGCTACGTCTTGATTTGAATGCAACGCAAAGTGATGCCGTTGCCTTAAAGGCTAAAATGGAACTTGCCAGCAAACGAATTGAAGCTTTGATGGAGAGCTTGCCTTAAGGCAGGTTTGAGTAAGTAAAATGAGCGAAATAAAAGGCGTGGATGTCAATATTATGGGTAGAGATTTCACGGTATCGTGTACCGATGAAGAGCGCCCAGGATTGATAAACGCGGTAAATTTTTTAGATAAAAAAATG
>NZ_JABFRA010000083.1 GCF_013141425.1 Methylotenera sp.
ATTGGGCACTGCCATTTTGGCGTTGGTTGGCATGCTGTGCTCGCGGGTGATTTGCCATTGGCCATCTTTTAACTCAAAGGTGAGCACTTTAAGTGTTGCTTGTTGTTGCGCACCTTTAGTCAGCGTTTGATTAAACACCGCCACCATGCGCTTGCCTTCTGGCGCGATGACCACATCGCTAACTTCAGATGCTGTAACTGTTTCGGTAGCAAATTTTAATTTGGCCTTTTCTACCCATTGGCTATGGCTTAAGCCTGCTGGTGCAAAACTAGGAGCATACAGCGCTAAATAAGCTTCTGCCTGATTAGTGGCTAAAGCTTTACGCCAAGTTTCTACGCTATTAGTTACTTCTTGCGCTGCGGCTTTGGTTGATAGTTGAGTATGCTTTATCAGTGGTAGTGCTTTAATCTTATCGAGCTGGCTAGCCAATGCAAGCTCCTCTGCACTTGGCGCGTTGCTTGGCTTTTCAATATCGGCCAAATTAGGCTCAGTGTTTAAGGCACTGCTGGGTGGTAGTGTTTTTTTGCTGGCATCAAAATCATAACTCATGGATAACCACACCCCACGCGGTGCGCCAGCGGAAATAAACTGTGAAGGTATCCATTCGTTTGAATTGTAATTAAAGCCGCCAGGGCCAATAGCACCATAAGTAGAAGGTGCAATCGGGTTAATACCTAAACGACCAGCCGTGTAATATTTTTTATCTAAAACATTATTCACTAACATGCTCGCCGACCAACCACTACCAAAATCATAACGGGCATTCATATTAAGCACAGCATAGCCCGCGGCTTTGCCGCTATATTTATTATCGGGTAGTTTAATGGCAACGTTTTGGCCTTTTATTTGCCTGATCACGATCGGGCCTTCGCTAGGGGTATGGGCGTTATTTTCATTACCACGCAAAAATGAATCGCCATGCGCAACCACACTGGTATTTATTTTAAATTTAGGGGTGACTTTATAACCCCAGCTAAAGTTAATATTATTAAACGGCACACCTGGCATCACATTTCCAGACTTCACCTGTATCATGTTTTCATCTATTCCGTGGTAGGCACGACTGCTGTTATTAGGGCTAATAGTTTTAAAATTAGACTGAAAAGTCGCTTCAGTCAGTGAATAGTTAATGCGGAAATCAGATTTTCCATACTCACCTGCCAAGCCAAACTCAATTCCTTGACGCCTTGTTTTACCTATGTCTTGAAAAAAACTCAGCTCTGGTGTCAATGAAGTCATATAAATATCGTCTTTTAGATCGGTACGATAAGCACTAATATTCCACTCCATAAACTCACCAAACTTGCCACGCGCACCGCCTTCTATGGTTTGTGCTTTGACTTGCGGTAAATATGGGTCGCCAGACAAAGTACTGGGTAGCGAGCAGCCACGACCTTCTGCAATGCTGCGAGGTTGATAGGTTTGACCATTATCTTTTGTAACCAGAGTGCCATCATAAGCACAACCTAATTCAACGCTAGAAGGCACGCGCGTACCTTGACTCCAGTTTGCATATAAATTTAAATTAGGCTTGGCCTGCCATGTGGCTCCAATGGCGGGGTTAATGCGGTGGTAAGAATATTCTTCTGATGCAGCTGGTAAATAAGTAATGAGGTTAGCACCAGTATAGGGATTGCCTGCTGGCAATGGCTTACTTAAATCAAAAGGGCTATCCGCAATGGTATCGCCTGGCACAACAACAGCACCACCTGTGCTTAAGAACTTATTATAGAAAGTAAAATCCGTGAGCAGTCGCCCAGCAACTCTAGGGGCAATTGCATTTTGAACATGGGTGTGGTTGTATCGGGCAGAAAAAGATAAATTTAGATTTTGGGTTGGACTCCATGTTTCACTTGCATATAAGCTTTTGGTAGTAGAACTGCCTTCAAATTGGTTGATAGTGGCATCATGGTCAGCCCAATAATACTCTTCACCTAGTTTTAACGGGTCATTAGATACGTTACGGTCATTATCTAGCGTGCCTAGCCGCTGCTTAGCGATGTAGTCTGAGGATGAATGCTCAATAGCACTACCCACCATAAATTTGTGTTGATCTAAATTAAAATTGATTTGTACATTGGCGCCCTGTGATGATTGCGCCACATCTGACTTAGTAATAATTGCAGTGGGCGTACCTTCAGCCACTCCTGATCCTTTCCCGACGGTTGGCACATCGTTCGCACCGTCGCGATCGCGGGCTGGTTCGGCAACCAAAACACCCTGACTCTGATTTAGCTTATTCTCATTTAACGGGTTGCCTACTCCTGAAAGGTTATCAACACAGGTAGCTGCATTAATGGGTGCGGCAAAAAATATACGCTTAACAGCCATATCGACATCTGTAAATGATACAACAGGGTTGTTAGTTCTTGTAATATCAGAAAGCGCGGCAGATCCTCCTTCAAGACTTGCTGCTACAATAGCACCTGAGTTGCTATCGCCATCAATAACAGGGTTGTTATTCAGAGATGCTCTAAGTGCATCCCTTAAATCTTGTGGCAATGGGGCGTTAAGTGTCGCTAAAGAATAGTCGAACCCACCAGGGACACCTGGTATCGTGTTTTTAGAATCTAGAAATGGATAATAATTAGCATCATCCAACACATAATAATTTGGGATGCCATCTCTGTCACTATCGGCCAATGCACAGATAATCGATTCGCCAAGCGCAGCGCGGCGGCTGGCCACGTGGCGTGCACCAGCTTCAGGGTTGTTAAATGATTCATAATCAATAATATCCCCCGTACTAGATTTACGATTACTTTGGCGGTGATACACTTGGCCTGTAATATTCACCTTGTCATTCACATCAAACGCACCTGCGATTTGAAACTGAATGAGCCTGTTACGAGTTTCATCAGGTGAGGTAAATACAGCACTTGGGTCTTCACGATACAGTTCTTGTGGCACCGTGCCGTTACCTACCAGTTTATTCACTACGCCCAAAGTTGAAAACGCTAATGAGGCACGCTCACCTTGCCACTCAAATTTACCAAACGCTTGGTTGACCCTACTGGGTGAATTATCTCGCCAGCCATCTTCCATAAACAAATTCACTGCGCCAAATGCAGCAAAATCACCTGCGGTATCCCAGCTACCTTTTTCTTTATTGGCGTTATTCCAACCGCCAGAAGCTTGCAATTGCTTGCGCCCAAATGAACCAGCGAGAATTTCCGCTGAAAAACCTTTGTCAGTAAAGCCGCTCTTAGTTTTCATTGTGAGTGCGCCACCGAGTGTATTTAAGCCATACAGCGGGTTAGACCCTGGAATTAAATCAAAACCACCCAGCGCGTTCATGGGCAGCATGTCCCAGTTCACCACATCGCCAAAGGGCTCATTCACCCGTATGCCATCAAAAAACACACTTAGCCCTTGCGGTGAACCAATTTGTGGCGATGCTGTAAAGCCACGGTAAGTCACATCCATTTGAAATGGATTGCCTTGGTAGTCGTTTACATTGACCGATTGCAGTTT
>NZ_JABFRA010000026.1 GCF_013141425.1 Methylotenera sp.
AAAAGGTTCGTCCAGAATCCACAATTTACTTTTTACTAGCCAAAGCCTAGCCAATGCAACGCGTCTTTTT
The DNA here is from genome assembly GCF_013141425.1 of Methylotenera sp. Classification (GTDB taxonomy): domain Bacteria; phylum Pseudomonadota; class Gammaproteobacteria; order Burkholderiales; family Methylophilaceae; genus Methylotenera. Next base: position 71 of record NZ_JABFRA010000026.1, read on the forward strand.
TGACCTTGAGATAAAACACGTACTGGCAGATTTGCACAGCGTGCTATGCCGATAGCACTCAGTGCGGCTAAAGCACCTTCTTTATCGACTAGATTTCCTGCTAATTGGGCGCTCATATACAAATTCTCTAGCGCGGTTAGATCATCTTTGAGACCGTTTAAATGCCCAAGGTAAGTTAAGTTGGACAGATAATCTTCAGCATTTTCTTTAGTCTTGTTACTATCCCAGAATACGGCACCCGCTTCTGGCGTCAGCAGACCACATAACATTCTGAGTAGACTACTTTTACCACTACCATTTTCACCCAACACGTATAATAAACCGCCTGCTTGCAACTCAAAACCAACCTCTTTAAACAGCAAGCGGTCACCGCGCAAGCAAGCCAAGCCTTGCGCTTTTAACATAGTTAAATATCCAAACGATAACCGATATAACTGAAATCACGGAAAGTACGTGAATGCCCATCAATTTGATTATTTACATTCGTTACTTCCAAACCAACTTCTGCCTCTATCGTTGCCTTTTCACGTAACCGGTAGCTGCCGCGAACTGAAGGTGCAACGATATATTGCAACTCTGGTGAAGTGCCATTTACATCCACTCGTAATAGTTTGATGGAAGAGTCTAAACGCCATTTTTCACGCGGCACCATTACGTTAGTCAATACCACAGACTGAGTATCGGTGGTAGGTCCATCGTTATAGGACAAACTAATGACTGACGTATCATCTTTAAATAACGTATCAGAACCCACTGCTTGAACATGGTAGTTGTAAGTATTACCTGCCTGGAATGAGTTTTTTAGGTTTTGTCTTTCCAAAGCAGTCAATACAGTACCGTTATCCGCTGCTACTTTTTCAGCCAGAGCAAGAGCACCATCACTTGCACCTGCCTGACCAGATACGCGACTCCATTGCACATCACCACCCAGTTGCCAACGTTGCGTAAATTGCTTAGTCACACCAAACAGCGCTAGATTTGTATCTAAAGCCTGGTTGTAGGCATATTGTCTCAATTTATCTTCAGTAACCGTCAAAGGTGCAGGAATATTTCTACCAATCAACAATGCCTGACGTAAATTAGTAGGTATTTTGGAAAAGTAAGTCGTATTCTGGAACGCAGGATCAGATAAACTGTTAATCATGGTCAATATCGGTGACTTACGATGATCTAACAAAATATTGTAGTTAATACCACTCTCTGTTAGCCAGTTACCCTGCACCATCACAGTATTCACTTTACTAAACATCGTATCATAGTCTACAAGGCTATAGACAGAGCGACCGCCATTAGAATAACTTAATTCGCCACCCACCGCTTCTCGGTCCTTAATATCGCCTACGCGCTGATTAATATAAAAGGCGTTACCTTTCCAATTGGTAAGAAATGGACCTACGTCTAAGTTAATACCATAGAAGTGACGACGATAATCGACTTTGTACTCATCTAACGTACCGAGAGCAAAGTTCAACCGGTATTGTGGGCTCAAGCCATAACGGAACCAAGCGCCATCAAAACGACCCAAAATGCCGCCCGAGTTACCATTCTGCCTGCCTAAGCGAGCTGAATAGTCAGCCTCTTTGTTGTTAATTTCAACATAAGCCGCCTGCAATCTGTTTCTATCCACCTGATTTGGCAAGAAATTACTTCTAAATCGATCACGGATTACAATTTTGTTATCCCATTCGTTTTGACGGAAACGTGCAGTCAAGTCAATCGCAGTTTCTAGCTGTGAGAGGTCATGGCTTGTAGAACGCTTACCGTCGTTATTATAACTATGAGTGTGACCATCGTAATAGTATTGATCCCAGCTACCCGATATCGTGTTCTCGTGAATTTCACCAATCGGCTTTTTCGTTTTGGCTTTGTCTGTGCTCGCCACTTGGGCTGACCCAGAAATAGCGGCTAAGCGTTTACTTACCCTGGTTGCACCTTCACCTTTTGGATACAGTTTTAGATAGGTTTCATACTCGGCTTTCGCTTTGTCTGATTCACCCATTTTTTCACGTGAGTTACCAATTAACTCTTGCGCATCTTGTGAGCTAGGGTTAGCAGGTAAATTTAAAATAGCATTTAAAAGCTCTACGGCTCTTGGGTAGTCACCCGCACCTCTAGCTGACTTGGCTTGAGATAATAATTGACTCGCATAATCACTATCTGACATACCGACAGCTCTAACAGGTAACTCACCTTGTGGGCCGTGCTCAATAGCTGGTTGCGCTTGAGTTACTGTGACTATATCTGTTGGTAGCGATTTGTCCAACGGAACGCGAATTACAATACCACGACCACTATTATCGGGTGAAATTGTAAACTTAATCGGTTTTTTGAACCTGATGCCGACGCTACCCACTTGCTGCTCTGGATAGTTAACGGTAAAACTAGGAATTTGACCAACACTTGGTGAGTTACGGAACTCACGCTGTGATGACAATGACCCTCTAGGAACTTGTGGAAATTCTAAGAAGATTTGAACGCGGCTTGTTTGCTTATTTGACGGAGAATGTCGCACATAACGCACTTGCGTGGCGAACTCGATATGAATCTCGGTTTCAGTTTTGGCCTGTATTACTTCAACCTTATCTAAAATTCTGTCTGCATAAGCCAGTGAAGGAACTAGCGAGCAAACAAACAATAAAATTAGGTAGATTTTTTTAGATAGCTTCATATTTTTCCAACATCCCAATGCCTGTATGTAAACACGGATAGATGATATAAATTTTTTGATTAAAAGTCAATTAGTTGCCATTTTTATGTAAAGCAAATTATTCGCTGGACATAAAATAAAAAAGGGGGCAGGGCCCCCAATTCTTATTTACTGAAAGTTCTTGTTGTATGGCAAGTTTCACAACCAGCGGTAGTTTTTGGATGATCACCCGGTTTGCCTTCAGCGAAATTGCCATTATGGCAAAGTGCACAATTGGACACGATACCCGTATGATTCATCTTAGCATTAGCCCAGCCGCTCACTTTATGGCAGTTCTCACATGGTATAGTAGTAGTAGGCATATGGTTACCAGGTTTCTTCATACCTGTCGTTTGACCGCTGTGGCAGTTTGAACAACCTGAAACGATGCCGGTGTGATTCATCTTGGCCGGGGTCCAGCCGCTCACTTTATGGCAGTTCTCACAAGGTGAATTTGTCACCAGGTGGTTGCCAGGTTTCTTCAAACCTGCCGTTTGACCGCTGTGGCAGCTTGCACAATTTCCTGTGATGCCCGTGTGATCCATCTTCGCCGGAGTCCAGCCGCTCACTTTATGGCAGTTCTCACAAGGTGAATTTGTCACCAGGTGGTTGCCAGGTTTCTTCAAACCTGCCGTTTGACCGCTGTGGCAGCTTGCACAATTTCCTGTGATGCCCGTGTGAT
>NZ_JABFRA010000125.1 GCF_013141425.1 Methylotenera sp.
CATAACTGGTGGTTCTGGTACTAATATGGGCACCCAGTTAATGGATGTTAATGGAGATGGATTAGCCGACATTGTTCAATTATTTCTCTCTCCTGTGGGATGGTATGCAGGTGTGCCACAAAGAAGAGTGTATCTAAACACTGGAAGTAGTTTTATTAAAAGTGATAGTTACACTAATAGTTTGCCTGATACCTACATAACTGGTGGTTCTGGTACTAATATGGGCACCCAGTTAATGGATGTTAATGGAGATGGATTAGCCGACATTGTTCAATTATTTCTCTCTCCTGTGGGATGGTATGCAGGTGTGCCACAAAGAAGAATTTATCTTTCAGGAATCAAAAAAGAAAACCTCACCACCCTAACTCCCGGCCTAGGCACCACCACATCCCTAACCTACAAGCCCATTACTGACAACAGTATTTACGTCAAAGGCACAACAGGCGAGGTGGGCACGACCACCTGCCCACAACCACTAGGCACTGATGGAACAAGCAACAGCTACCCCATCCTCAACACCCAGGACGCCCAGTATGTAGTCTCTACCGCCACCGTCTCAGACGGCAACGGCGGTGTACTCAACAACAACTACAGCTACGGCGGTGCCAAAGTCCACATGACCGGTCGCGGCTCCCTAGGCTTCCGCTATCAAAAGGTCACCTCCGTAGAAGCAGACACCAACAGCATCACCTTCTTCAGACAAGACTACCCCTATATTGGCTTACCTTGCCAATCAGAAAAAACCATCACCTCAACAGGCAAAGTAATTGGCACCAGCCAACTCAGCTATGCCAACAGTCCAATGACTACAGGCACTGCTATCAGTCAATTCCCCTACCTCTCACAATCGGTAGAAAGGAACTTTGAATTGAACGCACCAGTGAATGCTGCACCAATCAACAGCACTGTGACTACCAACCAATATGATGGTTTTGGCAACGCCACGCAAATCACGGTAACCTCAGGTGATGGAGAAGTAAACGCGATGACCAATGTTTACACCAAGACCACCACTAACACCTATAGCAATGACAGCACTAACTGGCTGTTAGGCAGGCTGTTACGCTCCACGGTGACCAGCACCACACCGTAGGATAGGGCGCATGACTTAAAACAAAGATGACTGAATTAAAACAAGAACGACTGAATCAAGATTAATTTAAATTAACGAAGCAACACTAAGCAGCACAAAAATAAAAGGGGCAACGACCATGTTCACCACACTTAATCACTGGCTAAATCAAGTAAAACGCCATGAAAAACTACAGTTGCTTCAGAAAATATATGTTTGGATATTGCTGGTTTTATTGAAGTTGATATCAATGAAGCACATATTATTCAGTGCTAATGCTACTGCCGAAAATCGAGTATTAGCATTTGAACACAGATCGAAATCTGATTTTCTTAATTTGAGAAGGAACACTCACAATTTTTTACTTATTATTTTCTTATCATTTCAAACGATAAATGCTTGGGCTGGATCAACTAGCACGACCTTAGCTACCAGTACTTCCACTGCTCCAGCAGGGAGTATGTTGACTTTTATGGTGACAATTACTGGTAATAGTCCGACAGGTACAATCACCATTATGGATGGTACGACCATTATCAAGCAGAGCTCCATAACGAATGGTTCTTATACTGCTGGTCTCATCATGTATAACTCTGGTGTACGAAGTTTTACAGCGGTATACAGTGGTGACGCCAATAATCTGACAAGTACTTCAAATGTAGTAAATGTAACAGTGAGCCCACCTGTAAGTACTGCGACCTTAACTAGCACTAAGGCAACGGTTTTGGCGGGAGAAAGCATTTCCCTCGCTACGACGGTAACTGCAGCATTTTTTCCGGGAGGTACAGTCACTTTTAAAGATGGCACTACTATCATAGGTACTGCTGCCTTAACGGCAACAAGAACTGCAAGCTTGCTGACCAGTCTTTCTACTCTAGGTGCTCATAGCTTGACGGTCACCTATCCAGGTAGTACCTATGATCCTCCAGCAACTTCAGCACCAGTAGTTGTTAATGTAACAACCGCCGCCACACCCAGCTTCCCCGAGCCTGCAAAAACAGCCAGCCGCGCCTCTGCCTTTGAATACGATGCAGTGAGCGGTTTGCTCACTAAAGAAATCATCGAACCAGGCAATAGTGATCTATGTCTAGTGACCACCTACACCTACGACAGCTTTGGTAACAAGACTGGCGCAACTACCCGTAACTGTAACGGCAGTGCTGGCAGTAATCCTGGAACGAACTCTGAAGCTGCCGCCCCAGTAGCTACCAGTGTCGCTGTCATCGAAACCCGCACCAGCACCACCACTTACGACAGCCAAGGTCGCTTTCCAACCACCAGCACCAACGCACTCGGTCAGGCTGAAACTAAAACCTACAACCCTAACTTTGGCACAGTCGCCACACTGACTGGCCCTAACGCCCTCACCACCAGTTGGACATACGACAGCTTTGGTAAGCCACTCACAGAAAGCCGCGCAGACAGCACCAGTACCAGTACAGCCTATGCACTCTGCGACGTGACTTGCCCAACAGTTGGCACTGCCGTGGCTAAATACACCATTACCACCACCCAAGCAGGCGCACCTTACAGCAAAACTTACTACGACATGAATGGCCGTGCCATTCAAACAGAAACTCAAGACAAAGGCGGCGCACTCATTCTCAGCCAAGTCCAGTTTGACAATCTAGGCCGCACCATTAAAACCTCACGACCATTTAAAAGTGGCGCTACACCAGTATGGAACACGGTAGCTTACGACAAACTTAACCGCGCAATCACCAACACAGCACCTAACAACACAGTCACTAGTGTGGTATACAACGGCTACACCACCACCACGACAAACCCAGCAGGTCAAACTAAAACCGAAGTTAAAAACAGCCAAGGTCAGCTTGTGACCGTGACTGATGCACAAGCTAAAACCCTCAGCTACCAATACGACGCTTTTGGCAATCTCACCGCAACTACAGATGCTTTAGCCAACGTCACCACCATCACCTACGATGCACGTGGTAGAAAAGTCGCGATGAATGACCCAGACCAAGGCGTATGGAGCTATCAATACGATGCACTCGGTCAGCTTAAAAAACAAACCGATGCCAAACTTCAAGTCGTCAGCTTCGTTTACGACAAATTAGGTCGTATGACCAGTCGTGCAGAACCCGACCTGAATTCTACTTGGGCGTACGACACCTGTGATGCCACCCTTAATCCTGCTGGTAAATGTAAAGGCAAGCTCGTTACAGAGTCTGCTAATAATGGCAGCTCACGCACCATGATGTACGACGCACTCGGTCGTGCTATAGGTGAGCAAGATGCAGGCACCAAGATTAGTCTAGTAAAGAGCTTTGATACACAAGGCCGTGTCTCTAATCTGATCTACAGCTACGTCAATGGCACCGTGTCACAAACGCATCAAGTGAACAATGTCTACACCGCCACTGGCCATCTCTCACAAGTGAAGAACACCACCACAGGTCTAGCCTACTGGACCGCCGGTGCCACTGACAATGAAGGCCGTGTCACCAACACTACCTACGGTAACGGTGTCACAAACACCGCCACCATAGACCCACTCACAGGTCGTATTACTCAAGTAGCCGCGGGTGCAAGTAACAGCGTCAGCAACCAAAGCTTTGTCTATGACAACATCGGCAACCTCACCCAACGTTACGATGGTGCCACTGGACTCAATGAAGCCTTTGGTTATGACACTCTTAACCGACTCACCAGCACCAGTGCCCAAGCAGGCACAGGTCCACTCACACAAGTGACCATCACCTATAACGCTATTGGCAACATCATGAGCAAATCTGACATTGGTACTTACACCTATGCCAGCCTCAAAGCCAATGGTACGGCACGTCCACATGCCGTGAGTCAAATCATGATGAATGATGGTGTGACTGTATACGGTAGCTATATCTACGATGCCAACGGCAATCAAACCAGTGGAGCAGGGCGCACCATGGCCTGGAACAGTTGGAACATGCCAGCCAATATCACCGGCACTGGCAAGAACACCCCAACGGGTACAACCAGCAGCACCTTCCAATTCGTTTACAACGCCAGTCATGAGCGTGTGAAAGAAATCCTACCAGACGGTACTGAAGTTCGAAACATGAGTCCACGTGTGGATACAGGCATTCATATTGAAGTACGCATTAAAAATGGTGTCACCACACTCATGTCCTCACTCTATGCAGGCAACATGCCATTTGGTGCAGCCAGAACAGTCATCAGTGCCACTGGCGTTAAAACCGACACCACTGCTTACTATCATACCGACCATCTAGGCAGCATCATCGCCATTACCAATGATGCTGGTACGGTAGTAGAGCGCAGAAGCTACGACGCCTGGGGTAAACGTCGTAACAGCAACGGTACAGCGATGAACAATGCCTTTGTAACCCCAGATGTGCGATATGCCTTTACTGGACATGAAGACTTAGGCGAGATTGGTCTGATCCACATGAACGGCAGACTGTATGACCCTGCGACTGGTAGATTCATCAGTGCGGACCCGACCATCCAGTATCCGGATGATATGCAGAACTACAATCGTTACTCTTACATTAACAATAACCCATTGAGTGCGACTGATCCTAGTGGGCATGGGTTCTTTAAGAGCTTATTTAAGGGGATTGTTAAAGCATTTAGTGGTTTACCAGTTATCAAGCAGTTGATGAAAAGTTCTTTGGGAAGGACAGTGCTTGCGATAGGGGCTGGTGTGTTATTAGGGCCAGGAGGTAGTTGGGCGTTATTTGGCGCTAATGCTTTTGCAAACAGCGTTGCCGCTGGATTTGTTTCAGGGTTGATTTCTGGACGAGGAGATTTAGGGGCGGCCATTCAAGGGGCGATTACGGGAGGGGCATTTAATATAGCTGGTGGTGTTAGCAATATCTATGGCAATATTGCAGCACATGCTGCTGTTGGTTGCGCTTCTGCTTCAGCAAGTGGTGGTAGTTGCGGTTCAGGTGCGTTATCGGGTGGTTTTGGCGCCGCAGCCGCGCCATATGTAAGGGGTTGGGGTAGAGAGTGGGGTACGGTAGCCAGTGCAGTGGTTGGTGGTACGGCTTCTGTGCTTGGTGGAGGTAAGTTTGAGAATGGGGCAATGACTGGGGCGTTTGGGTATTTGTTTAATTGTATGGCGCATCCTGATGGTTGTGGGGGAAGGAAGTTTACAAATAAAGAGATAAATGACAGCGTACGAGGTGGTCGGATTGTTGCAATATTAAGTTTAGATCCATATGGTGGGGTTTCTCGAATGAATTTTGGGATGGATGGACGTGATGTTATACCTATAGATGAATTGCAAGTAATGGGAAAGTTTATAATGCATGCTTTAAATGTGGGAACAATGATTAATCCTGAAGCATTATTGTTTAAGTGGGTTAATTATTATGGCAATATGAAAGCTACATATGATGCTGCGAGCACTGGTGATTTGACTAAACTTGCACCAATGGCGGCTGGGTTTGGTGCACAAAATGCGGCAGCTAGACTAGGTGCCAACCGAATAGACAGTTCTCGTGTTGGTAATACGGTTAACTTTGAACTTGGTCGTCAGATGGGGCAATAAAGTTGATATATTTGAAAATTATTAATCTGATTTTTTTCTTAATTCCTATTGTAACTTCAGTAGTTGCTTTACTACAAGGAGCGGAAAGTTTAAATGTTGTCAAATTTTCACTTTCTAGTGTATTCGTTTGGTATGTTTTTATTTACCCTATTTTAAATAAGAAAGATTTAATCTTAACTGGAGTTGTAATAGAAGTGGATAAAAAAGTTATTAATATAATCCTTAGGTATGGGGCTTTCTTGCTAGGTTTATTCTGTTATATACGTTTTTTATTATTTGCAATCGACAAATAGCATAGCTTGCGTAGGGCGGACACATTCAGCTAAGCGGCGTAGAAATAATTAGGAGATAGACCACGGTTATATTTATTTTCTACAATGCTACATAAGTAAAACCATTGCTTTAATTATCATAATTGATAAACTATAATTTTATTTAATCAAATATGAGTATATATGCAGCGTCCTGAATTGAATCTGGCTACAACTGAAACACTACAATCTGCTAGTAAGCTTGGTGGGGCGATTAAGCAAGCAAGGCTGGCAAGAAACTTCAACCGTACCGACTTTGCCACTCGCGCTAAAATTAGCCCTGCTACGCTAGACCGAATAGAAAAAGGCGATGTGGCAGTGCGCTTTGGCGCATGGTTGTTGGCCTTGCAGTTTTGTAATTTACTCCATTTGTTAGACCAAGCGAGTAATGTAGATGCGGACAAGTTGGGTGCGCATGTACGCTCTCAACAATTGCGCAAACGTGTACGCAAAGTGAGCAACAAATCTGCTCAGAATAATGCAAATTTAAATAAAGACTTGGGCAACAATCTAGGTAAAAGTGTAAATAAATCTGAACTCACAAATACTAGTGATGAATATGACTTCTAGTGAGTTTCAGACTTATATATTTGCTTATTTACCGCAAAGCGCACAAGCGGTGCCTGCTGGCAAACTGACTATGATTGAAAGTGGCACAGAAGTACAAGCTTCACAATTTGGTTACGGCAAACGTTATTTACAACGTCAAGATGCATACGCGATAGATCCAGCAAGCTTAGCTTTACAAAGCGCACAAGATGGCACGGTACAGTTATATGAGCCTGCCAATGGTTTAACGATGTTTGGTGCCGTGCGCGATGCCATGCCAGATGCATGGGGTAGGCGCGTGATAGAAAACAAGCTCAAAGCTCAGCCAAACTCTTTAAATGAATCGCAATATCTTGAACAGGCTGGTTCAAATAGATTAGGTGCTTTGGATTTTAGAAAAACGCAAACAGACAATGCGCAAGCAGGGTTGTTGCCCGATGTGCAAGATTTAAGCTACCTAGTAGAAGCAGCAGATAAAATTGAAACTGGTGAATATGTACCTGAACATTTAAGGCAGATATTTGATGCAGGCCCGAGCATGGGCGGCGCAAGGCCTAAAGCCGTGATTACAAAAAATGGTATGGAATACATTGCAAAGTTTACTGCAAAAGATGATGCTTTTAACGTGCCGCAGATTGAACGCGCCACGTTAGAGCTGGCAAGGTTATGTGGTTTAGATGTGCCAGCAACTGAATACCTTTGGTTAGCGAATAATAAGCCGGTGATGCTGATAGCGCGATTTGACCGCAAACCAGGGCTTAACAACGAGCAATATAGAACGCATACAGTGAGTGGATTAACCATGCTTGGACTGCATGAAAGTGAATCTGCCAATAGTAGTTATGTTGCGTTAGCAGATGTCATTTCAAGTTCTGGTGCAAAAGGATTTGTGCAGCAAGATAGAAAAGAGCTTTTTGCGCGCATGGTATTTAATATTTTGGTCAGTAACGATGATGACCATTTAAGAAATCATGCTTTTGTGTGGGATGACATCAATAAGGGTTGGCGATTAAGCCCGCTGTATGATGTGCTACCTAAGCCGCAAGTAGCAACTGAACGTTACTTGCATTTAAGTGTGGGTAAACAAGGTAGACTGGCTACATTAGATAACGCATTAAGTATGGCAGGGCAATTTGGCCTAATGGATAAAGAAGCTGCTCGAATTACTAATGATATTGCTATGAAAACTAGGGAGTGGCGCACTTTTTTTGAGAGTGAAATGCAAGTACCAACTGCAGAATGTGATAAGGTAAAATCAGCTTTTAGAAGACCTGCAGATATAGGGCTAGATTTTGTTGAAAAACGTTTGAAATGATGGCTAAACAGCGTTAACTAGTATCACTTTTGTGGACATAAAATGAAAAAAAAGAATACAGGTTTTACCTTATTAGAGTTACTAGTGGTGATGGTCATTATTGGCTTGTTGGTGAGCTATGTTGGACCAAGATATTTTGCACAGGTAGGTAAGTCCGAAGTGAAAACTGCTAAGGCGCAGATTAATGCCTTAGAGCAGGCACTGGATCAGTATAGGCTAGATGTGGGGCATTATCCAACGACTGAGCAGGGGCTAGATGCACTATTTAATAAGCCAAGTAATGAGGCGAAGTGGAATGGTCCATATTTAAAAAAAGCCGTACCGCCAGACCCGTGGGGAAATGCCTATATATACAAGTCGCCAGGTGAGCATGGTGATATTGATTTAATGTCGTATGGGACTGATGGTCGTTCAGGGGGTAAGGATGATGCTGCGGATATTAACAATTGGCAGTAAGTAATCATCAATGAAATACGAGATTAAAGCGATGTCATCCTCTGAAGTGATTTCACTAATCACGCTGGATGCTATTTCGATTGAAGACGCTAAGCAGCAAACAAAGACACAAGGTTTGGTGCCTTTATCAGTAAAAGAGAAAGCTGCAAACGGCTTAACAGTATCAACGTCAAAAAGTGGTTTTCAGCTTGTGATGTTTAGCCATGAGTTGTTATTGCTTTTAAAGGCGGGGCTTAGCTTGGTTGAGTCTATGGAAACATTGCGTGAAAAAGAGCAAAGACCGAGTGTTAAATTGATATTGGACCAAGTAACAAACTCTTTATATGAAGGCTTGCCACTTTCATCTGCCTTAGAGAAAAATCTCGATAGTTTTAATCCACTCTATATTGCAATGGTGAGGTCTAGCGAAAAAACGGGGGATTTGGTGGATGCCCTGAAGCGTTATATTGACTATCAATTGCAAGTTAACTTAGTGCGCAAAAAAATTATAAGTGCTTCTATTTATCCTGCAATTTTGCTGATAGTTGGTAGCATGGTCGTGATGTTCTTGATGCTATACGTAGTGCCTAAATTTAGCGTCATTTACGAAGGTCGAGGTGAAAATTTACCGCTGATGTCGCAGTGGTTGCTAGCGTGGGGCAAGTTGCTGGCTGAACATAGTTTAAATGTACTCATTGGCTTTGCAATCTTCATTGTATTCGTCATTTACAGTTTAACCAGATCATCGGTCAGGAAATTTTTGTTAGATAAACTTCTGTTGGTGCCGACATTGGGCGAAAAAATGAAAGTCTATCAACTCGCTAGATTTTATCGGACTACGGGTATGTTGCTAAAAGGTGGAATTCCAGTGATGACGGTGTTGGATATGGTTTCTGGCTTATTGCGAAACGATTTAAGTCAGCGTTTGGCATACGCTAGAAATGACATTAGAGAGGGTTTGCCTCTATCAGCGGCCATGGAGAAACATCAGTTAACCACGCCTGTGGCAGTACGCATGATGCGCGTGGGTGAAAAAAGTGGACAGATGGGCCAAATGATGGAAAACATCGGTGATTTTTATGAAGATGAAATCTCACGTTGGATCGACTGGTTTACAAAGTTATTTGAGCCTATTTTAATGACCATGATTGGTTTAATTGTTGGGCTGGTGGTCGTGCTAATGTATATGCCGATATTCGATCTGGCTGGCAGTATTCAATAGTTATCGACCAATGTTAACGCTACAGACCATCAAGGAATCAAAAATACTGGCTGCCACTCAGGGTGGATCAGTTATGCAAATTGTTGAAGAAAAGTCAGGGTTGAGCCAAACTGAATTCACAAAAGCGTTGGCAGAGTTGTGGCAGTTTTGCTATTTAAACATGTCTGACCTGCATGAACATACTGTAGAGTTTGGCAAGCTTTCATATTTTGAGTCTGTTAAAAAGGGATGTGTTGCCTTAAGGGCTGCCACAGGCAAACTTTATGTCGCTATCTCCGACCCGTTTGATGATGATTTACATGACTGGGCTGCTGCCAGAGTTAAAGAGTCATTTGATTTCGCACTTTGTCATAAAGATGATATTGCTGCGCTGCTAAAGAAAAATGAAGAAAATATGCTGGCCATGGATGGAATGGTGGAGCAGCAAAACAACAGTGGCAAAAATTTGGAGAGCATCGAAGAGCTTTCCTTTGTAAAAATTAATGCTGATAGCAGCCAAGTTGTTAAATTGGTGAATTCAACGCTTTATGATGCGCTAAAAACCAAGGTCAGCGATATTCATTTAGAGGCGGATGCGAATGGCTTGGTGATTAAATATCGATTAGATGGTGTTTTAGATATTGTGACTCAAGTTCAAGGTGTAGAAGTTGCAGAGCAGGTGATTTCCCGCATCAAAATCATGGCTGAGTTGGATATTGCCGAACGAAGAGTTCCGCAAGATGGACGGTTTAAAGTTTCGATACAAAACAGAGAGGTCGATTTCCGCGTCTCTATCATGCCGAGCATTTACGGCGAAGACGCTGTTTTAAGAATTTTAGATCGCAGTACTATTAGTGAAGTTGTCAAAGAGTTGCGATTAGAACAACTGGGGTTCGATGCGGTTACCGTCAAGCATATCAGAAAAATGGTACTTGAACCCTATGGTATGGTGCTTGTTACTGGCCCTACAGGTAGCGGAAAAACCACCACACTTTATGCGGCAATATCAGAAACCAATAACGGAAAAGATAAAATAATTACGATTGAAGATCCTGTCGAGTATCAACTACCAGGTGTTTTACAGATCCCAGTGAATGAGAAAAAAGGCTTAACTTTTGCTCGAGGTTTGAGATCAATTTTGCGGCATGATCCAGATAAAATTATGGTCGGTGAAATTCGAGATGCGGAAACTGCGCAAATTGCCATTCAATCAGCGCTAACTGGACACTTGGTATTTACGACTGTGCATGCGAATAACGTTTTTGATGTAATAAGCCGATTCACGCATATGGGCGTGGATTCCTATAGTTTTGTTTCGGCCATGAATGGCATTATTTCTCAGCGCTTGGTTAGGTTGAATTGTAAAGAGTGTGCGATTGAATACTTACCTGATGAAGAGGCTTTAAGTGACTCTAAGTTGGATAAAGCAAACTTAAATGACTTCAAATTTAAAAAAGGTCAGGGATGTGGTAAATGCCGAGGAACAGGCTATAAGGGTAGGCGTGCTATTGCAGAAATCTTAGATTTAAATGATGAGATTCGCGAGTTGATCGTATCTAAAGCACCAATACGAGAGGTGAAGGAAGCAGCTACAAGAGCGGGTACGCGCTATCTTAGGCAAGTTGCAATTGATTTAGTTAAAGCCGGCGAAACAACTTTACAAGAGATTAATCGTGTTACGTTCGTTGATTAATAAAGTCACTGTTTTTTTGCATCCGGATTACGTGGCCGTAGTAAAGCATACAGGGTTACTGAAAAAACATATCAGTAAAAGAGAGATTGTAGCAATTCAACATTCTGAAACTGAGTTGATGGCAGACAAAGTGCTTGATGTACTAAAGCAACTGCTAAGTAAGCCGGAATGGAAAAGTTGCGATATTCATATTGTCCTGTCTGGTCACTTTAGCAAATTCAGAGTTTCCAAATGGAATGAAAGCTTGTCAAAGGATGAAAGGCAAGTACTCGTACGACATCAAGTAGAAGAAATTTATGCAGAGAAATTTCAGGTTTTTATTGCTGAGTCTGGATTTGGGAAAAATGGATTAGCTGTGGCAATAGAGCACAACCTTTATCTTGGGTTGCTCGATTTAGAGAAAAAACTCAATATTAAATTTCTTTCAATGAATCCCTATTTCGTTGCAATTGCAAATCATTGGCGGGGTTCAATCGATGCCTCAGCATTACTGATCATTAGAGAAGATGCATTTGTATACATTGCCAGCATAAAAAACAATTCATGGGAAATTATAAAGACCATCTTAGCCAGTGATGGCTGGGAGCAAGAAGTGGAGAGGGCGTTAGGTCTTGAAATGATGCCATCAGAAGCGGATGCTGGAAAAATTAACTGTTATTTCCATGAGGAAAAGAAGACCAATTTAAATCCAAAATTTTTAACTGGCACCTCGAATCATGTCATTTCACTTAGTTTCAATGGAATGGCTGATGCTAATCCCAAATTCTACTTTGCTAGATACTTGGCTTGAGCGGCTTGGTTCATAAAATGATAATCCATAGAAAATTGATGGGCATTAATTTAGGTACAGTGAAACACACTGACTATCCGGGCATTGTTGTGATTATATTGGGATTGACCTTATTCGCTGCGGCATTAACTCTTTTTATTGTTAAAGAAAATCGTATTTCCAATATAACAAATCAAATGAATCGCAACCAGGCGCAAATTAGCTTGAAAAAAGCTAATCAACAAACGACAAAAGTAGATCCAGAAAAACTTGAAATCATTAATAAAATTGAACGCCAAATTCACTATCCATGGGAGTCGCTCTTTACTTCGTTAGAAGCGACACATACGCGTCATATTAGCCTATTATCCATCCAACCTAATATGGATAAAAATGAGGTGCTCATTTCGGCTGAGGCAGAAAATATTCATGAAATGTTAGCGTTTGTTCGAACGCTCAATGCGACTCAGGGTTTTGATCATGTTGAGTTGCTCTATCAAGAGGCGATAGCTGAAGCTCAGCAGACAAATCAACAAGAAAGAGTAAGCTTTACTGTCATGATTAAGTTGAGTTAAATATGCTTGTAAAACTAAGTGCTTATTTAAAGTATCAATATGAGAGGCTAAGCAAGCTAACCTTAGCTGGATTGATTCTTATCATTTGTGCAATGATATTGCTAACTTTTAGTTTAACTTACCAACAAAACAAGCTTGAAAAACTTAAAGTAGATATGGCAGATATGCAGCGCGGTGATGAAATGAAAGCCAATCGGTCAACTGACACAGTTTCGCAATTAGAGCTATATGAGAATCTAATACTACCAAATAAAAGTGAGTTGCCCAATGTTATTGAGTATATTCATACGGTAGCTAAGAAAAATAACATTTATTTTGACAACGTTGAATACAAGTTCTCTGATTTAACTCTCATTCAATCACAAAGTTATGAGGTGACTTTTCCAGCAAGTGGAAACTACTTGAATGTTCGTAAATTCATACAAGAAGTAAGTCGCTTAGATCATGGGATTGTTCTTAAAAATATAGAGCTGTCTCGTGACAATAACCAAATCAACGAAATTGATGCATTGTTTGAATTCTCTATTTATTTGAAAAACGAGCAATGAAATATTTATTGAGATACAAACAATATCTTTTGTATGTGGCCTTAGCCTTGACGTTGGTAGCTACTGCCTATTTCAAGTATCAAGATTTGCATGATGAGAATTCAACCAATCTTGTAGAAGTCAGTGAGAATAAGGCAAGTAGTGATGGCGCAGAAAATGATCAAAGTACTTTGCAAAGTGCCAAGGCGATGCAAGTGTTACGATTGCATAATCTAGTAGATATTTTTGATATTTATAAAAAAGAAGTTCCTAAAGTGGTTGAAAAAAAAGCTGTTCGACAAAAGGTTGCATCGAAAGTTAACCCAGTAATAACGATGCATCCCGCGGAAATTAACCCTCCAACTGCGCCTGTTATTCCATTTAAATATATTGGAAAAATTTGGGGTGATGACGAATATCAGGTGTTTATTAGCTTTAACGGAAAAAATTTAATAATTAAGGAGGGCGAGACGATTCAACAGACGTATAAAGTTGAAAAGATTTCTCCTCCAACGATGACATTGACCTATATACCAATGAACATATTGCAAAGTATGCAGATTGGGGAGCCTAATTGAAACTAAATAACTTAATAATTTTATATATCAGCTTGGCGTCTTTGACTCTACCGGGGTGTGCGAGTGATCAGGCTTTCGTTAAAGCTAGAACAACCTTAGAGCAAGGTAATGTCAAAGACGGGTTAACTCAGCTAAAAAAACTCGTTAGTGATTATCCGGATAATTCAGAATACAAAAGTTTATATTACAGAGCGCGCGAAAGTCATGTGCGTAAATTATTGCAGACTGGAGATAATGCCAGAGTAGATGAACGCTGGGATGATGCTGATGAAAACTATACTAATGTATTGGTTGTTGATGAAGCTAACGTTCGTGCTCAAGATGGCCTAAGAGCGAACGCTATTGCAAAAGCATTAAGTGTAAAAATTGAAGAGGCTGTAGACTTAGTGAACGATGGTCAGATTGAAGTTGCCAAAGAAAAAATTCGGCAAGTGTTAAATGAGCAACCTTCAAATTTGAAGGCAAAACAACTTTATGCTTCTATAGAGAAAAAACAAAGAGAAGATAATGGTTATTATACAAAGGTGCTGTCAAAGTTTAAGAAGCCGGTCACTTTAGAATTAAAAGACGCTAATATAAAAACGGTTTTTGAGTTGCTTTCAAAGGCAGCAGGGGTCAACTTTATTTTAGATAAGGAACTAAAATCGGATACCCGTGTCAGCCTTTTCGTAAAACATACCACGATAGATGAAGCGTTAAAAAATATCTTTGCTTCTGCTCAGTTGGGAAAGAAAATTTTGAATGAAAATTCAGTACTAGTTTATCCGAACTCCAAAAAATCCGAATATGAAGAGTTAATGGTAAAAACATTTTATCTCACGAATGTTGAACCAAAAAAAGCAGAAGAGTTGATTAAGACCGTTGTTAAAACAAAAGATATATTTGTCGATGAAAAGCTAAACATTCTTGTTATGAGAGACACCTATGATTCGATTCGCTCTGCCGAGAAACTAATTAATGCTTATGATATTGGTGACCCTGAAGTGCTTTTGGAAGTTGAGGTGTTGGAAATCAGTAATACATTAGCCAGTGAGCTAGGTCTACGTTGGCCAAATCAACTATCAGTTGGTATTAAAGGGACGGCAGGTAATGGTCAACTAACTTTTGATGAGATTAATAACTTTAAGTCAAGTATGGCAAGGGTATCAATTACAGACCCAACTTTAATATTAACGCTAAGGGGCACTGAGGGTGGCAGTAATTTACTGGCAAACCCTCATATTCGCGTTAAAAATCACAAAAAAGCTAAAGTACATATTGGCGACAGAGTGCCGGTGATTACCAATACTTCAACGTCAACAGGTTTTGTATCTGAGTCAGTTAACTATTTAGATGTAGGGCTTAAGTTAGATGTTGAACCAAGCATCATGATTAACGATGAAGTATCTATTGATGTTGGTTTAGAGGTGAGTAATATTGTAAGTGAAGTGGTGACTAAATCAGGGTCTTTATCCTATCGTTTAGGTACACGAAATGCCAATACGACACTACGTCTTAAAGATGGTGAGACGCAAGTCTTAGCGGGATTAATTAACAATGAAGAGAGAACCTCTGCAGATAGAGTTCCCGGTTTGGCGAGCTTGCCGCTTATTGGGCGATTGTTTTCTAGCAAAAATAAATCTAATAATAAAACTGAGATTGTCTTGTTAATTACACCTAAAATTATCCGGAACATTTCTCAGACAGAATCATCTTTAGCGGAGTTTTCTTTAGGTACTGAAACTGGAAATTCGTTGGCTGGAATGTCTAGTAACAACCCTAACTATACCGAGCAAACGGGCCAAAGTTTACCTGCAATCGAGGCGCAGTCGAATGCAGGTCAAAGCGTCGGTTCAAATGGTGAAAGCTTACTAACTCCAGCTCCGCTTATGCCTATTCCACTCGACATACCACCTCCGCCACCACTGCCTAATATGCCGCCAGTGAGTCAATAAGTGTTAATCAGCAAAAGTACTTAAGTTTGAAAACTATGTACGCAAAGGTTAAAGGCTTTACATTTATCGAGTTAATGGCAACCCTAATCATACTGGCGGTGTTGGCGAGTGTTGCTGTGCCTTTAGTTCAAGTGAATATGCAACGAAGTAAAGAGCAAAGGTTAAATGAATCTTTGCGTCAAATTAGAGAGGCGATTGACGCCTATAAAAAGGCCTCAGATGAAGGGCACATCAAAAAAAGTGCTGATGAGTCAGGCTATCCGTCAACTCTCAGTGTGTTGGTGGATGGAGTCGAGGATATAAAAGATCCCAAAAGAAGAAAAATATACTTCTTACGAAAGCTGCCAGTAGATCCCACCTTAGATGAAATAAAGGCGGGAGAGGAGAATTGGGGCAAGCGTAGTTATCAAAGTGCTTATGATGATCCAAAAGAAGGTGATGACGTGTTTGACGTATATTCCACCTCAAGCGGTGCTGGTCTAAATGGAGTGCCTTATCGTGATTGGTAATACTAAAACGTCTTTTAAGTTGGGCTTTGGATTTACGCTAATCGAACTCTTAGTAGTGATGGCTGTGATAGCGGTACTTTTAACTTTAGCATTACCTAAATATTTCGGCAGCATTGAAAAATCGAAAGAAGCCGCATTGCAGCAAGACTTAAGTGTTATGCGAGACTCCATTGATAAGTATTACGGCGACACGGGTAAGTATCCAAAAAGCCTTGAGGATTTGGCAATTAAACACTATTTGAAAGTCATACCAGTCGATCCCATTACTGAAAGCGCTGAAACTTGGGTTACGTTTCCTCCAGCAGAAGTTTCTAAAGGCAATGTCTACGATGTTAAAAGTGGTTCAAATTTAAAATCAAGTACTGGAAAGCCTTATTCTGAGTGGTAATTAACTAGTAAAAATTTAATGAAAATACCATCTAAAAAGAATATTGTTGGCTTTACCTATTTGGGTGTGCTATTTATCATCACCATATTAGGCATTACTCTAGCGCTTGCTGGAACACTATACTCATTCACACAACAACGTGAAAAAGAGCGGCAATTATTGTTTGTTGGTAATCAATTTAAGCAAGCAATAGGTCTTTATTATCAGCGTACTCCGGGCTATATAAAACGTTATCCAGTACGACTGGAATATCTGCTTCAGGATAATCGATTTGTAAGTGTTCAGCGACACTTGCGCAAAATTTATACAGATCCCATGACAAAGTCTCAAGATTGGGGATTGGTAAACGCGCCAGATGGTGGAATTATGGGAGTGTATAGTAAGTCCACAGATTTTTCATTAAAAGTTTCTGGCTTCGAGTTTGCAAATATTAACTTGCCAAATAAACCGCGCTACTCGGATTGGCAATTTATTTACGACGTGCCCGTTGAGCAAAAAGTACTTACCTACTGAAAGAATTAAATTGACATAATCAAAATATTTGAATTAAAATATTCTGAACAAGTTATACTGCTGTAACATTTAAAGCACAAAGCAATACAAAAATATATTAAGTGCTGCCTCACAAAAAACATAACAAACAATAATGATTAGCCTCTGTGTTTACTGATATGGCTAATAACAATAATAAGTAACAAGAACACAAGGGGATGGGCATGTTGAAGTGCACAGTGTACTTAGCTCGAATGAGCCAAGTTATGAGAAAGTTGTTCTATACAGATTCAAGAAACTCCCCATT
>NZ_JABFRA010000012.1 GCF_013141425.1 Methylotenera sp.
GCATCTTCCATATACACCACACCATCAATCTCAGGCGCATCAGCTTTAGTACGCCCTATCGCCTCAATATTACCTTCAGAGTCTTGCACAATCTCATCAACCAACACGGTTTGAATACTACCAATTTTGTTGTGCAGTTTAGCTGCACTAATACGCTCTTGCACTGCCATAAAACGGCTTAAACGTTCTTGCTTTAATTCTTCTGGCACTTGGTCTGGCAGTTCATTGGCCTTTGCACCATCAACAGCAGAGTATGCAAAACAGCCTACTCTATCCAATTGTGCTTCTTCCAAGAAATCCAGTAGCATTTGGAAGTCATCTTCGGTTTCACTTGGGAAGCCGGCAATAAAAGTGCTTCTTACCGTAATATCTGGGCAGATTTCACGCCATGCTTTAATGCGGGCTAGGTTATTTTCGGCGTGCGCTGGGCGCTTCATGGCTTTTAAAATACGTGGACTAGCATGCTGAAATGGCACATCCAAGTAAGGCAGAATCAAACCGTCCGCCATTAATGGAATCACTTCATCCACATGCGGATAAGGGTAAACATAGTGCAAGCGCGTCCAAACGCCTAGGTCACTCAAGCTTTGGCAAAGCTCAGTCATGCGCGTTTTCACTGGGCGACCATTCCAAAAGCCTGGGCGATATTTAACGTCTACGCCATAGGCCGAAGTATCTTGTGAAATCACTAAAATCTCGCTGACGCCTGCTTTGACTAAATTTTCAGCTTCGTTTAACACTTCACCAATCGGGCGACTTACTAAATCACCACGCATACTAGGGATAATACAGAAGCTACATCGATGGTTACAGCCTTCTGAAATCTTTAAGTACGCGTAATGGCTTGGTGTTAAGCGTATGCCCTGTGGTGGCACCAAGTCAATAAAAGGCTCATGCAATTTTGGCAAATTAGCATGCACAGCCGTCATCACTTCTTCTAGCGCGTGCGGGCCTGTTACCGCTAGCACGCTTGGATGTGCCGCTTCTACCACGCCTTTTTTTGCACCTAAACAGCCCGTGACAATGACCTTGCCGTTTCTGTTAATCGCTTCACCAATCGCATCGAGCGACTCTTCAACCGCACTATCAATAAAGCCGCAGGTATTTACCACCACCAAATCGGCTTCTTCATAACTGCCTGAAATCTCATAACCTTCGGCACGCAATTGGGTGAGAATGCGCTCTGCATCTGAGCCCGCTTTAGGACAACCGAGAGAGACGAAACCAACTTTTGGATTTGATAAACTCATTAATACCAACCATTCTTAAAAATAAACCTATAACGGGTAACTGAATTGAAATTACGCACTACTCAAGAAAAACATGTGCGATAAAAATCGTCGCGATACCAATCGAAATTAAAAGCACTTGAGCAATAGTCGCTTTTAATTCGGTGCGTTTGTGCAAGCCCGGAATCAAATCTGCCACTGCCACGTACAGCAAACTCGAGGCTGCTAGCGCTAGAATAATCGGAATCCAACTTTGTACATGTTGCAATGCAAAATAGGCGATTAAACCACCCACCATGGTCGCCACGCTGGAAACCAGATTGAATACTAAGGCCTGTTTTTTGCTATAGCCGGAATGCAATAAGATTAAAAAGTCGCCAACTTCTTGCGGAATTTCATGGGCGATAATCGCCAGTGAAGTGACCACACCGAGCTTGATATCAGCGGTAAAAGCAGCGGCGATTAAAATTCCATCGATAAAATTATGAAAAGTATCACCTATCATAATCATTAAACCACTGCGACCGCCATCATGGGTGTGGTTGTGACTATGGCCAAGCAATACGGAAGGTTGTTGCGTAGCTACCGCTTTATATTTCTTACCATTATTTGCCAATTGGGTTCCTGGATGCGCAACTGGACAATTTTCTTCAGAATGCAGCGCATGCACTTCACAATGATCGCCATGGCAATGGCGCCAAATTACTAGTTTTTCTAGTACGAAAAACAATAATAGACCAAGTAGCAAGGTTGCAGAAACCTTCTCCACACTGCCTGCAATACTGAAGGCGTGCGGTAAAATCTCTAAAAAAACCGCACCCAACATCGCGCCAATGGCATAACTGACCAGCATGGGCACCCAAGTTGTACGCACACTAAGTGCAAATATAGCTGCCAATGAAACGCTCAGCACGCCACCCAGCAGACTCACTGAGATAATCCAGCTAAGCACAGATAACGGCGCGTTGGTAATAGCAAGGTTTAACATAAATTTTCTGGATTCAACTTAATTAAGGCGAGTTTCAATTAGCAAGTCTAAACGCGCTTACAAAATGTGTATTATAAACGAGCAATGTCCTAGCCGTAATTTATTGCATGCGAAAAGCAATCATCAACCCAATGTTAGATTAAATTTAAAGCCACAATTAAGACATGATAAAAAATACCCTGCGCATGCCTGCCATGTTTATCGGCCATGGCAACCCAATGAATGCGATTACGGAAAACCCCTACCGCGACGCTTGGCAGGCATTAGGCAAAACATTGCCGCGACCAAGCGCAATATTGTGTATTTCGGCCCATTGGCAAACGCAGGGTAGCAAGGTAAATGTAGCTGATTTCCCTCAAACCATTCATGATTTTGGTGGTTTTCCAGCCGAATTGTTTGCTCAACAGTATGCGGCACCTGGTGCAGCAGCGTTTGCAAAAATAGTCTGCGAATTATTTCCAGCTAATACCATCACGACTACCCAAGATTGGGGCCTAGATCATGGAGCATGGACAGTATTACAATCGCTTTTTCCCAAGGCAGATGTGCCAGTTTTTCAACTCAGTTTAGATTTGAATTTAGATTTTTCAGGGCACTTCAAGCTGGCAAAACAGTTGACTAGCTTGCGTGAGCGAGGCGTGATGCTGATTGCTAGCGGCAATATTGTGCATAATTTAGCAAAATTAAATAGACTAGGCACGACCCCAGAATGGGCAACTCACTTTGACCAATACATTAAAAATGCACTGGAATTACACGATGAAAATGCCTTGTTGCACATTGCCCAAGCAGGCGATTGCGCAAGGCTAGCGGTGCCAACCGATGAACATTATTTACCTTTGTTATACATTGCTGCTGTGTGGCACCCAGAGGATAAAATGCGATTTTTAACGGATAATTTTGATTTAGGTTCTTTAAGTATGCGCAGTGTTATTTATCAGTAACGCTTATTTAACTGGCAAGCCAAATCAAGCTGGCCATGCGCCCTGTGGCGTTATCACGCCTAAATGAAAAAAAACGAGCTTCATCGGTATAAGTACAAAAGTTTTCATTGATGCTGCCGCCATAAATTTGCGTAACGCTTAGATTATTTAAACGTTGGCGAGCGATTGTATAAATATCCCCTAACCATTTGTTGCCGTTAGCTTTAAAAGCAGTTTCAGCCTGTGCATCTTTTGCAATAAATTGCTCCCTAACCTCATCACCTACTTCAAAAGCTTTTGGGCCAATAGCAGGGCCTAGCCAAGCGAGAATCTCTCTTTTATCAACAGCGAGCTTGTTCACAGCGGCCTCAATCGCGCCATCGCACAAACCACGCCAACCAGCATGTACCGCAGCAACTACCGACCCAGATTTGTCGCAAAGCAGCACAGGCAAACAGTCTGCAGTCATCGTCACGCACACCACATTCGGCTTGGTAGTGAAAGACGCATCTGCATTCTGCAAGCAACTACTTTTAGCGGCGTCAATTACTTCAACACCGTGCACCTGATTTACCCAAACGGGTTCGCTGGGTAAATAGAGGCTGAGTAATTGGCGATTCTTCGCCACGGCAATCGGGTCATCATTGACGTGTGCACCTAAATTCAAACTTGCATAAGGCGCATGGCTTACACCGCCAATACGCGTAGTTTGCAGTGCCTTTACATTTGCTGGGGCAGGCCAATTGGGGATAATAAAATTTAACTGAGGCATGACTTTACTCTTCATCTTCCAGTTCTATATCTTCATCTTCATACTCGTCATCGTATTCGTAATCTTCATCGGCAAGATAGGGCTCAGAACTAAACTCAAACTGCTCTTCATCCTCATTCTTGGGGTCTTCATGACGCATTGCTTCCAGCAAGGCTTTCATATCATCTGCCAGCTCGATTTGCCATTCGATAAACTCATTGGTCGCTGGGTGTATTAGGCCAAGTTTAATCGCATGTAAGGCTTGTCGATGAAATCGACTCACTTCATCACGTAAAGTTTGCGTCATCACACGAATCGGTATAATGCCGCGAAAGCCGTAAACGGGATCACCCACAATCGGCGCTTTTAAAAACTGCATGTGCACACGAATTTGATGGGTGCGGCCTGTTTCTAAATTACAACGCAAATAAGTTTGTACTGAAAAGCGCTCTAAAATCTCGTAACGTGTAATGGCAGGTTTACCCATGCGGTTAATAGCCATTTTAGTGCGCGAACGTGGGTCGCGGCCAATGGGTTGATCAACGACACCATTACGCCATAACTGCCCCCACACAATGGCCCGATATTCACGCTTTACCGTTCTCGCTTGCAATTGGCGTACCAAGTTTGTTTGTGCTTCAAGCGTTTTTGCCACCACCAGCAAGCCGCTAGTTTCTTTATCCAAGCGATGCACGATACCTGCACGCGGCACATCTTTGAGTTGTGGGGCATGAAAGAGCAAGGCGTTGAGCAAGGTTCCAGTCCAATTACCAGCCGCCGGGTGCACCACCATGCCAGCAGGTTTATTAATAACAAGAATATGATCATCTTCAAATACAACATCCAGCGGAATATCTTCTGCGACAAAGGCTTGCAGGTCGGGTTTACTTTGCACGTTCACAATAACTGACTCGCCTCCCCAAACTTTGGTTTTAGCGGTGCTTGCGGCATTATCCAGTGTGACCAAGCCTTCTTTTATCCACGTTTGCAGGCGTGAACGTGAATGCTCTGGTAGCATACGTTGCAAAGCTACGTCGAGGCGCAGACCACCTAAATCATGTGGAATCGTTAGCTTAAGTTCATTGTTAAGAGTTTGTTGAGTAGCGTCTATCATCGGTTATAATTATCATTCATTCTTAAAGGTGGTTTTGGCATGAAGTATATCTTAATTTTAATGTTTGCCTTGTTAATCAATGGTTGTGCGATATTCGGTAGCCCAACAGAGCTTGATGATACTAAAGGTCTAACCGCAGAACGCATTTACCAATTAGGTGAAGAGAAAATGCGCGATAAAGATTATGATAAAGCCATTGTCTATTTTGGCAAGCTCGAGTCACGTTATCCCAATGGTCGCTACGCCGCTCAAGCCCAGCTTGAAACGGCCTACGCACACTACAAAAAACAAGATCCCGTACTAGCCGTTGCAGCGGCTGACCGCTTTATAAAATTGCATCCAAATCACCCCAATGTCGACTACGCCTACTATCTAAAGGGCTTAGCGGTATTCAATGAACGCGGTGTGATTGAAAAACTCACTAAACAAAAAATTAGCGACCGTGACCCGCGTGCATTGCGTGATTCTTTTGTAACCTTTAAAGAACTAGTTTCACGCTACCCGAATAGTCGCTATGCAAAAGATTCCACACAACGCATGGTTTATCTGGCGAACAGTTTAGCCGAACACGAAATCGATGTAGCACGATATTACATGAAGCGCCAAGCCTATCTCGCTGCTGTCAATCGCTGCAAGTACGTGTTGGAATACTTTCCACAAACTCCTAGCGTAGAAGAATCCTTAGTTATTATGATTAGTGCTTATGATTTAATGAGCTTAGAAGACCTGAAAAACGACACTTTGCGTATTTTACAAACTAACTACCCCAACAGCCCTATGCTCGGCAAAGGTGTACCAAGCGATGAACGCGTATGGTGGAAGTTCTGGGAAGGACTGCTCTAATTCGAAGCTACAGCAATGTCCGCTTTATAAAACTAGCTTAGATGACTAAAACTAAATTTGCGAATCTGAGTCAACTTCAAACGAGACCAATGAAACGATTGAAACGATGACCCGATACTTCAACAAATTACCAGGATATACAAATGCACCTTCTGGGCTTGAGTGGGTATTGTTGAAGAAAATACCAAGCATCTTCATTATAACTAGCATCATTCCATGCGCCGTCATGCTCAATCTGTATTTGAGTAATGCCCTATTAAATGGCGAGCAGCTAAAAACAATCTACCTATGCCTAGGCCTGTTGTTTAGCATCTCGTTTTTTGTAGGGGCCGCGGCCATCGGCTGCGTTGTCGTTATCATTATGAAAGGGCCAGCTTATGTGGCTGACCCTTATGAATTACCCATCGAAAATAAAAATCTTGAAAAATTCCCGAATCTGTAGATTCTAAAACTATCTAAATAGTCCTGCCTGTCTATAGCAGGCTATATCAAACTTTGGCCCCTTACTTTCTTTTTGCGCCTCTATCTTTATCTTCAACCACTTTTTTCGCTTTTAATTCAGCACGATGCGCCGTTTTACGGCGGCGCATGCTCACTATCCCTTCGCCTGGCTTACGTTTATCTTCATCCTCAGCGAATGGGTTAGCTCCTTGTTTGTACTGGACGCGTAAGGGCGTACCAGAAAGCTGGAATGTTCTGCGAAATGTTTTTTCTAAGAATCTAGTGTAAGCATCTTTAACACCATCGACATGGTTGCCATGAATCACCACAATAGGCGGATTACTGCCGCCTTGGTGGGCGTAGCGCAGTTTGGGACGAATGCCTTTGCTAATGGGTGGTTGATGCTGTTGCAAGGCATCAATCAGTACGCGCGTAAGTTGTGGGGTAGAGAGTTTTGCAAAGGCCGCTTTAAAAGCGATATCGACCGATTTAAACAGTTCAGGCAAGCCCTTTTTGCGTAAGGCTGAAATGTAATGAAACTCCGCGAAGTCTAGGAACATTAATTTTCGATCAATTTCGCGTTTAATCCAATCACGTTCTTCTTCTTTTAAGCCATCCCATTTATTAATCGCCACCACTAACGCACGACCTGCATCCAGAATATATGCTGCCACGTGGGCATCTTGCTCGGTAATGCCTTCTTGGGCATCCACCACCAAAATTACCACATTAGCTTCTTCAATAGACTGTATGGTTTTAATAACAGAGAATTTTTCAATCGCTTCTAATACTCGGCCACGTTTACGCACACCCGCTGTATCAATCAAGGTGTAATGCTTACCATTTTTTTCTAAATCAATCGAGATTGAATCACGCGTTGTGCCCGGTTCATCAAATGCAATCACGCGTTCTTCGCCAAGTAATGCGTTAACTAAAGTT
This sequence comes from Methylotenera sp., assembly GCF_013141425.1. GTDB lineage: Bacteria > Pseudomonadota > Gammaproteobacteria > Burkholderiales > Methylophilaceae > Methylotenera. The sequence continues at coordinate 7,229 of NZ_JABFRA010000012.1, forward strand.
GATTTACCTACGTTTGGACGGCCTACAATCGCCACTTTAGGAATTCGTTCGCCTCTTTGGTCCAACTCTGGCTCTTCTTCCACTTCATGAAAGCTCTCAAGCGCCAAGTCAATAATATCTTTTACGCCTTCACCATGCGCAGATGAAATTGATAACGGATCACCCAAACCAAGCTCGTGGAATTCTGCGCTGACAACTGCCTTATTCATGCCTTCGGTTTTATTTACCGCAAGCAATACTGGACACTTGCTTCTGCGTAAGCGGTTAGCAATCTCCATGTCTTGCGGCGTGGCACCTTGACGGCCATCTACAAGAAAAATAATGACATCCGCTTCATCAATCGCCAATAGCGTTTGAACAGCCATGGCTTTAAGAATGCCGCTGTCCGTATTGGGCTCAAAACCACCCGTATCCACCACCAAATAAGGCTGGCTCGCGCCTATACCGCGACCATAGTGACGGTCACGCGTGAGCCCTGGCAAGTCCGCAACTAAAGCGTCACGGCTTTTGGTCAGACGGTTAAATAAGGTGGATTTGCCGACATTGGGTCGGCCAACCAAAACAACGGTGGGTAACATACGAGCCTTCTAAATTTTTTGAGCGAACGCGCTCAATGGCTAAAGCGTATTAAAACAATCGCTTAAATTGACAATCCGCTAATCAGAGAATCATTTAACTTGGATTGCATAAACTCCGCCATCACGTGTTTGTGCTAACACGGTATTGCTATTGATATGCGCCATTAATGGCATAATCGGACTATTGTCAGTTTTAATTCTTGAAGCCAATGCACCATCATCGCGGCTTAGAAAATGCACATAACCTTCTAAGTCACCCACGGCGACCAAGTCACCTAAAGACACAGGTGCAGTTATTTGCCTGTTTTTTAACGCGGCTTGTCGCCAAAATGTTTTACCTGTTGTGTAATCAAGCGCATAGATCGAACCAATAGAATGTGAAACAAATATGCGGCCATCTTCAATATTTAAACCAGATAAACTGGAAATATCACGATTCCAAATCACGCGTCCTGTTGTTCGATCAACCGCAGCCACTCTGCCCTGATAGGCCACAGCATAAACCAAAGGGCCATCGACTACAGGCAAGCTAGTAATATCTGCGATACGCTCAATTTCGGTAACCCCTTTCGGTTGGGCAACGGAAGCTTCCCAAAGAATTTTGCCATTATCTGCGCGTATTGAAACAAGCTTGCCACCACCATAACCTGCATATACTGCGCCGCTGTCTACCACCAAGCCAGCGCTGCTCCGCAAGGTAAGCGCCGGGCTGGTGCGATCATAAACCCATTTTCGACTTCCATCTTCGGCATTGATACCATAAATTCGACTATCGCCTGTCCGTGTAATCACTACGCCATCAAAATATTTAGGTGCACTTAAAATCTCACTGCTAAGTTTAGATTTCCAAAGTAATTTACCTGCAATGTCGTATGCATACAGCACGCCTTTTTGTGTTCCAACCACAACTAGGCTGCCACCTACACCCACTCCACCAGAAAGCTTTTCACCCGTTTTTACGCGCCAAATTTGATTGCCGTTCGTTACATCTAATTTAACAATTTCACCACTGGCACTGGTGGCATAAGCATAACCAGCTTCAACTACGGGTGAGAAATCAAAATCTTCTGCGGAGCCTACTTTGGCTTGCCACAATAATTTACTTGTAGAAGTTGGTTTAAATTCTACTAACGGGTCGGGTGCATCGGCTAGCTCGCGGCCAAAAATCTTATTTGACACACTCTCTTTCAAATCACCAATCGTGCTACATCCAGTCAATACCGCTAGGCATATGACTGCAAGCAGATTCAAGCTCAGTTTCTTATATTGATATAATTTATATTGGTGTAAAAACAATGCATGCTCCATGCTTATTTTAGAAAGTTACAAATTGCATTTAAACAACGTGATTAGCCTAATGCTTCTAGTTTTTGCTGCGTGATAGCACGGTATTTACCTTGTGGTTCCAATTTCAACAGCGCTTCCTGGTAGGCTACTTTAGCCTCTGCACTTTTACCTTGAATCACTAAAATATCACCTTTAAGGTCAGCAAACAACCCATCAAAACCTGCATCGTGTTTCGCGTTCAGAAGTGTTAGCGCAGCCTCATAGTCTTTTTCTTCAGCCAAGATATTCGCCAACTGCAAGCTAGCTAAGGCACTTACAGAAGTCTCTTTCGCATTTTTGTTCGCCCATTCCAATTGTGCTTTGGCACTTTTAATGTCATTGGCTTCGTAATTTGCTTTGGCTGCAAATAAGGCAGCACGACCAGCATAAGGTGTGGCGCCGAATTTTTCTATTAATACGGCCGATTTAGCTTGTATTGATTTAAGATCTTTTTCCTCGGTCACCAGCAAATCCTGATACTGAGTAGACGCTTCTACAGCCAGTTTATTTTGATAGATGTGCCAACCTTGATAGGCTGCATATGCCACCAACAGGCCGATAACCAAAGTGCTAATCAACTTGCCATTTTGTTTCCACCAGGCTTTTAATTCATCAATCTGTTCTTGCTCTTCTAAATCGTATGCCATTGCTTTTCCTAATATTTTCTAAACTATTTTATTTAATCAAAACGTTAAGCTTTCGTTGCTTTTTTACCGGGTATCGCTGCAAGCAGGTTCTGCGTGTATTCATGTTGAGGAAATTGATAAATCTCTTCAACATCGCCCTGCTCAACAACTTTACCTTGATTCATCACCACAATATCATCGGCAATATGCCTCACCACGCGTAAATCATGGCTAATAAACACATAACTTAATGCCATTTCTGCTTGTAACTCTTTAAGCAGTAACAATATCTGTGCTTGAATCGACACATCAAGTGCTGAAACAGGCTCGTCACATACAACAACCTTAGGTTGCAACACTAATGCCCGCGCTATTCCCACACGCTGGCGTTGCCCGCCAGAAAACTCATGCGGGTACTTTTGCATATCAGACTCAGTCAAGCCAACACGCTTTAACATGGTAATAACACTTTTTTGTTGCTCTGCAGGACGGCCAATCTGATGAATCAGCAAGCCTTCACCTACAATCTCACCCACTCGCATACGCGGATTAAGTGATGCGAATGGATCTTGAAAGACCATCTGCAAGTTTTTACGTACTGCACGTAAATCGCGACCACTTAGTTTTGCTAGATCCTGACCTGCAAAAAGTACTTCTCCGCTGTCTAAGGGTTGTAATTGTAACAGACATCGTGCCAACGTGGATTTACCACTGCCAGATTCCCCTACCACGGCGAGTGTTTTGCCTTGCGTTAAACGAATGCTCACATCATCTAAGGCTTTAACCAAAGTGGTGCTAAAACCAAATTTACCACTACGCTGGGTATAGGTTTTGACCAAATGATTAGCTTGCAGTATAAGCGCACTCATGCAGCATTCTCTAACCAGCTATAATCAATTGGCTTCAACGGCTTTTTACCTTCAGCATCTGGCACACAGGCTAGGAGGGCTTTTGTATAAGGATGTTGCGGATTTCCCAGCACTTCAACTTTAGTACCTGCTTCTACAATCTCACCTCTAAACATCACCACAACATCATCCGCGATATCAGCCACCACGCCAAAATCATGCGTAATAAACAGCATTCCCATATTCATGCGGGTTTTAAGTTCATCTAACAACTTCAATATTTGCGCTTGCACCGTCACATCCAACGCTGTGGTTGGCTCATCGGCAATGAGCAATAGTGGCTCACAAGCAATGCTCATGGCTATCATCACGCGCTGCCGCTGCCCGCCTGATAGTTCATCCGGGTAACTATTAGCGCGACTTGGCGGAATACCGACCATGCTTAACAAACTAGACACTTTCACTTTTAAAGCCTCGCCTTTAAGGCCAAGATGCGCAGTTAAACTTTCACCGATTTGGTAACCCACTGTGAGCACTGGATTAAGTGAAGTCATCGGCTCTTGAAAAATCATGGCAATTTTAGCACCACGAATTTTACGTAAGCTTTCATCATCCAATTTGCTTAAATCTTGCTCGCCAGATTGACCATCATTAAACAAAACTTGACCTGTGACCAACTGCAACTGTTTAGACATTAAACCCATCACAGATAAGGCCGTCAAACTTTTTCCACTACCTGATTCCCCCACCACACAGGTGGTTTTTCCCGCCTTAATGCTCAAGGTCACATCATTGACCAATAATCGAGATAACGCTTTTTTAGGCGCAATGCTCACCTGCTTAAGTTGCAATAACAGATTAGCTTTATTCATGGTGACGGCCATTTATTTAAAAAGTTTTCTGAATTAATTTTTGTTTTCGATTAAATACTGAATAGCTGTTTCCAAGTCATATTTCTGCTGCTCACCTTTTACTGTCGCTAGCATCGGTTTTAATACAATCTGATTATTAGCAACCTCATCGTCACCCAAAATCAAGGCAAATTGGGCGGCGCTTCTATCCGCTTTTTTCATTTGCGATTTAAAACTACCGCCTCCCGCATGCAATACGACTTGGATGCCAGCATTGCGCAATTGCTCGGCAATGGTAAAAGCCGCTTGTTCTGCCTGCTCACCCACATTCACCAAATACACATTAGGCGAGTCATTTGCAGTAATTCCATATTCTTGCATTAACAAAAATACACGTTCTAAGCCAATACCAAAGCCACATGCAGGGGTTGCATCGCCGCCCAATCTTTCTACCAAAGCGTCATAGCGACCACCGCCAGCAATGGTGCCTTGCGCGCCTAGCTTTGTTGTAACCCATTCAAATACAGTACGATTGTAATAATCTAAACCACGCACCAATCGCGCATTCACAATATAAGCCACACCAGCTGCATCTAACAATTTACACAGACCATCAAAATGCGCGCGCGTTTCATCACCCAGGCTATCTATTAATTTTGGTGCGGCTTCACACATGGCTTGCATGCGTGGATTTTTACTGTCTAGAATGCGTAATGGATTAGTATGCAAGCGTCGTTTAGCGTCTTCATCCAGCAAATCAGCATGCTGCTCAAAATAAGCAATCAGCACATTGCGATATGCAGCACGCTCATGCGCATCGCCTATGCTGTTGATTTGTAGTTGTACATCGGTAATGCCTAGCTCACGCCACAGGCGGGCCAGTAGCACAATCTGTTCTGCATCTACTTGTGGACTATCAAAACCAAACGCTTCGACACCGATTTGGTGAAATTGGCGCTGACGTCCTTTTTGCACATTCTCATGGCGGAACATGGCGCCACTGTACCACAAACGCACTGGGCCATTGTAGGTAAGATTACTCTCAACTACAGCACGCACACAGCCCGCTGTACCTTCTGGCCGCAGGGTCAATTTATCGCCATTAAGTGCATCTTCCCAAGCATACATTTCTTTTTCAACAATATCGGTATGCTCACCCACAGAACGCACAAATAAATCAGTGGATTCAACCAAAGGCATACGAATATTTTTGTAGCCGTACTGGGCTAATACGCGGCGGGCAGTATCTTCCAGCTTAAACCACAAAGGCGTAGCCTCAGGCAAAATGTCATAAAAGCCCTTAATACTTTGAAACTTTTGGCTACTTTGAATCTTTTGGTCGCTTTGTAATTTATTGCTCATGAAAGTCAAATTCTTAATTTAGTGTACGATTTGTATTGATTTACCGTTAATTTAATTAACGGATTGAATAGGAATGGTTTTATGCGTTGCTTTGGCTTTTGCATAACTAGCGCGCAACTTACCACCTTCGGCATAATTTTTTTGCACGTAATTTTCTACTATCGACTGAAACTCTTGGGCGATGTTATCACCTTTAAGTGTCACGGTTTTTTCGCCGTCTACAAACACTGGCGCCACTGGCGTTTCGCCAGTGCCTGGCAAACTAATGCCAATATTAGCCAATTTAGACTCGCCCGGACCATTCACCACGCAGCCCATCACTGCCACATTCATATTTTCAACACCCGCATATAAGCCGCGCCACACCGGCATTTGCCTGCGTAAATAACTTTGAATCTGCATTGCAAGTTCTTGAAAATACGTGCTAGTGGTTCTACCGCAGCCAGGGCATGCTGTCACTAGCGGAGTAAATGAACGTATACCCATAGTTTGCAAAATCTCTTGCGCCACGATAACTTCTTTAGTCCGCGACTCATTGGGTTCTGGCGTAAGACTCACTCGGATAGTATTGCCGATGCCTTGCTGTAGCAACAAAGCAAGCGCTGCTGTTGAGGCCACAATGCCTTTTGAACCCATACCAGCTTCAGTTAAGCCTAAGTGCAAGGGGTAATCGCTACGCGTAGCGAGTTCAGCATAGACTTTGACTAAATCTTGCACATTGCTGACTTTGCAAGAAATAATGATTTGATTGGGCGATAAGCCTATTTCTACAGCTTGTGCGGCACTTTCAAGCGCTGATTGTATCAAGGCCTCGCGCATTAGCGCGTCAGCTGATAAAGGTTCAAACAGCTTGGCGTTATCATCCATCATCTGCGCCATTTTGGCTTGATCTAAGCTGCCCCAATTAACACCAATACGCACTGATTTTCTATACTGAATGGCAGCTTCTATCATGGCGGCGAATTGCTCATCGCGCTTAGAGCCTTTGCCCACATTGCCTGGATTGATGCGGTATTTGGCTAAAGACTGCGCACAATCTGGGTAAGCCGCCAGTAATTTGTGACCGTTATAATGAAAATCACCCACTAATGGCACATTACAACCCAAGGCATCTAAACCTCGCCGAATATTGCCTACTTGCGCGGCGGCCTCTGGCGAATTGACGGTGATACGCACCACCTCAGAACCGGCCTGCCACAACTCAAAGACCTGGTTAATCGTCGCTTGTGCATCGGCAGTATCGGTGTTCGTCATGCTTTGCACCACAACTGGGCTAATAAGAGTGCCTGCTAGACCACCACCCACCGGCACATGGCCAATCATGACTTGCAGCGTTTTACGCGGCTGTTTAAGTAAAGACAAACTCACCAATTACTCCAAAGTGACGCGCGCAACATTGCTTTTCGTGTTGGTGGTCAAATCGACTGGCTGCCCTAAAAAATTTACTTTGGTCGCTTTGGCATTACCAATCAACATTTTAAAGGGCGGCAAGCCGTTAAAACCATCTTCACCATTGGCTGGCAACATTTTTTCAAAAACCACTGCCCCAGTTTTATCGGTAACACGCACCCAGCTTTGCTCACTTGCCGAGATGGTTACACTCTTGACAGCCGAAATTGAATTATCTGCCTTCAAGCCACTTGCGCTTGAATTACTTGTGCTTGAATTATTAACAGTCAACGGCTCATTTGAAGCTGCCTTTGTACTGGTAGGGACAACTGAATTACGCGCAGCGTTTTCTTTTAAAGTATTGAAGTCGACGCTCGCTTCTTTTTCCTTAGACGCGCTTTGCGTTTGCGCGCTATTCTCTGCGGCCTTGTCGGTAGGCAAAACATTAGCTTCCGTTGAAACTTCAGCGACAACATCTGCACTTTTAGCAATGTCTGTTTCAGGCAATCGTTCGGCTGCGGGTAAAGCCAATTCCGGCAAAGCAAGTATTTGTTCAGGCACAGCATTTGTTGGGTTACTTTTCACCAATTCAGTCGTATTTTCGGCAGGCTTTACCGATAGTTTCGGCAGATAATTGCTATATAAAAACCAAACTAAAGCTAAAAAAATCGCTAAAACAGCTGCAATAAAAAATTTAAATTTTAACTGGCTATTTTTACTTAATAATACCTGATGGGAAGAGGTTTGCACGTTTAAGGCACTGGGCAGATCTTCAGGCACGCGTGTACGGTAGCTGGCAAGCAATGGCTCTGCATCAAGCTCTAGTAAACGCGCATAATTACGAATAAATCCACGTGTAATCATCGGTTGCGGCAAACTCAAAAAATCATCATTTTCTAAAGCTTCAATTTGCTTCACACTTAGCCGCAGATTATTTGAAACATCTTTTAGCGCAAGTTTTTTAGCATTTCTAGCCGCAACCAATGTAGCACCCAACGGTGAAAAGCCAATCTGGCAAGACGCTGAATTAGCCGCCTCTAATGTAGAATTAGTCACTTCATCACTCACGATTCACCCCACCCAGTAGTAACTTAGTTTGTTCAGAATCTGGAAATTGTCGTCTTAACTGCAGCGCGTAGCTTGCCTCTGCATCTTTAGCGCCAACTGCGCGTTCAATTTGAATCGCCAGCCATAACACTTCTGGCCCAGGCCTGTTTAGCAGGACATTTTGTAAGGTTCTTTTTGCCGTCACCGCATCGTTACGTTTAAACTGAATCGAAGAAAGTTGATAGGCCGCCGCCTGTGATAAGGGTTCTAGCTGCAATGCTTTTTGCAAATAAGTTTCAGCGTCCACGCTATTTTTTTTGCGTATAGAGCAAATCGCGGCATTGGTGTAGGCCATGGCAGGCGTTGCATACAAGGGGTTTTTAACCGCCGCTAAAAATTCAGTAATGGACTCGTCGAATCTATTTTTGCCGCATAAAAAACTACCGTAATTATTATGCGCTTCAGAATTAAGCGGCTCCAACTGAATCGCCTTTCTAAAATTCTCATCGGCCAATTCATCTTTACCCAGTTGCGCATTGACTAGGCCAAGGCCGTTATAGGCTGAGGCAAAGTTAGGGTCAATCTTGGTTGCAACAGTGAATTCTTCCAGTGCAATTTCCCACTGCTTTTGCTGAAAATAAGCTGCGCCCAAATCAGTGTGTGCACGTGCACGTGATTTTTGCGTCTCAAGTTCTTTTTCCTGCAGTTCTGGGCTTGCGCAACCCATGCCAATTAAACTCACCAAGCACAGCAAAACACTTAGTTTATTAATTTTCGAACCTATTGTAATTAATGCATTTGGATTCATAGCAAATCTCATTAAATCGCTTCAATTGGAATTCTATTCAACGTGCGTTTGGTTTTATCCAGCACTTTACCAGCAAGCTGGCCACAAGCCGCATCAATATCCTCACCACGCGTTTTGCGCACTGTCACTACATAACCTGCTTGCATTAAAATATCACGAAATACGCGAATATGGCTGGCTTTTGAGGTGTCATAACCACTGTTAGGAAATGGATTAAATGGGATTAAATTGAATTTGCAAGAAACGCTTTTCACCAAATCCAGCAACTGATGGGCATGCTCAACCGTATCGTTCACGCCATCCAGCATCACATATTCAAACGTCACAAAATCCCGCGGTGCTTTTTCTAAATAGCGATTACATGCTGCCATTAATTCTTTAAGCGGATATTTTTTATTAATCGGCACAATCACGTCGCGAAGCGCATCATTTGGCGCATGTAAGGAAACTGCCAAAGCCACAGGACAATCTTCTTTCAGTCTGTCCATGGCTGGCACCATGCCACTGGTGGAAAGCGTTACGCGGCGGCGACTTAAGCCATAGGCATTATCGTCCAACATGATTTGCATAGCGGTGACTACGTTATCGTAGTTAGCCAATGGCTCGCCCATGCCCATCATAACTACATTACTGATGATACGATCATTTGCCGAAAGCAAATCGTATCCACTTTCTTGCCTCAGTGATTGGTTAGCAATGGCTAGCTGGCCAATAATCTCTGAAACACTTAAATTTCGGTTAAAGCCTTGACGGCCAGTACTACAAAACGTGCATTCCAATGCACAGCCTACTTGGCTAGAAATGCACAAAGTACCGCGATCATCCTCAGGGATAAACACGGTTTCAATGCTATTAGCTGTATCTGTACCAATCAGCCATTTGCGCGTACCGTCATTAGATATTTTCTCCAATTGCACGGTCGGCAAAGTGATTTCTGCTTGAGTGACCAATTTCTCACGCAAGACTTTGGCAATATCGGTCATCTGCTCAAACTCATGCACACCAAAGTGATGCATCCAGCGCATCAACTGCTTGGCGCGAAAAGGCTTTTCGCCTTGTTCGGCAAACCATTGC
>NZ_JABFRA010000063.1 GCF_013141425.1 Methylotenera sp.
ATTAATTTTGCTATTTCTTCTAGGGTGAGTCCTTTAGCCAGCATTTGAAAGACTTCAAATTCTCGCTGGCTTAGATTGTTCAAAATAGAGTCTTCAGCTTCTAAATTTTGTGAGGTGATTTTTTTTGCAACATCCAGACTGAGGTATTTTTTATTGTTTGCAACTGCAAATACCGCCTCTACTAGCACACTGGGTGCGCAGGATTTTGTTACATAGCCCTTAGCACCTGCTTGCATAGCGCGTGCACTAAATACCACATCGTCATGCATGCTGAATGCTAGTATTCTGGCGCGCTTATCTTTTGAAACTATTTTTTTGATGGTTTCGATACCGCCTACACCTGGCATGGAGAGATCCATGACAATTACATCTACTTTGAGTTGGTCGAAGTTATCAAATGCTTGTTCGCCGCTTTCAGCTTCGGCCACTACTTGAATGTTAGCCTTCTCAAGCAAGTGTTTGTAGCCTTCGCGTACCACGGCGTGGTCATCCACTAAATAGACTTTTACTGGGGTAGAGTTTTTCATTTTCAGTCAACTTCTAGTTGTATGGTGAGTGTGGTGCCTATATTTAATTGGCTAGAAATATCTAGGGTGCCACCCAATACTTCAGCTCGCTCTGCAATGCCAAGTAGTCCGTAACCAATAGCAGGTGTGCCTTTATCAAAACCGACACCATCGTCAGCAATGGCAATGGTTAAGTAGGGCTTTTCGTGCGTGATGGTGATGCTGACATTTTTAGCCTTCGCGTGTTTGGCAATATTGGTTAGAGCTTCTTGCACGATTCTAAATAATGCAATGTTAATTTTTTCATGAAAACCATCGATTGGGTTGTGAATATGTAGCTGATAATGTGTCGACTCAACTTTCGGTTCTTGAAATGCTTGGGGTTCATGTGCTTTTGGATTTATATTGATTGATTGCCAAGTGTCAATTAAATGCTCTAAGGCTGCAGATAAACCTAAATCATCTAAAGCAACAGGTCGGAGCGAGCGTATCATATTCCTAGCTGCATCAAATGCATGGTTGGCGCTTGATATAATGCGCTTTAAGGTCAGTTGGGTATCTTCAACATTGCTGGAGTCATATTGCAAACTGATGGCTTGCGCTTTAATCGCACTGAGGTATTGCCCTAAATCATCGTGCAAATCACGCGCTATTCGCTTTCGTTCATCTTCCTGTACTTCAAGTATACGTTGTAGTAAAGCATGATTTTTCTTAATCAAGATTCTAGACTCATTGGTACGGCGATTTGCAAACCAGAGCAAGGCCATTAAGCTGGCGAGCAAGGCGGGCAATAGCTCGTCAATATCAATACTTTTTTCATATAGGCTTGCCCAATCATAAAACTCATCAGCAATATTGAGATAGCTTGAAATGGCGTAGGTGAATATAAAAGCGACTGGGACCCAAATGAAATCCAGCCCGATTTTGCGTAAAAAACCGCCTTGAGTAATGATTGGCTTGGTTTGAAGTGGCATTGCATTTTCAATGTAAAAAATTCAGATAGCAAGATTGTGTTGTTCGTAGAATATATGCAATGGTGATTATCACGAGGTTATGCGGGAAAACCTCCCGATATTTTTCGCAAGTAATCGATTAAAGTTTCTAAAGTGCTATTTGGATTGCGTATTTACTGGGTTTTACAAGTGAATTTTGCATATAAAATTTTATTTCCCAAAAACAACGGGAGAATATCCCAGTCAACAAAAGGATTTATTCTCACTCGCAAGTTAATTGGTAGGCATATAGTTCTCCCACGCTGTTTTGTAATATTTTGTAACGTTTTAGTTACACAAGCTATTACGGAAACAGGTGAATTCTTACAACAACGGAGGATGTATGAAACAGCATTGGACATTTAAATCCATGTTTGCAGCTCTCAGCACCGTCGCATTAGTCGGCATGGTTGGGCAAGCATCAGCAAACGAAGAAATTATTAAGCGTAGTAAAGATCACAATCTATGGGCGGCACCAGGCCAAAACTTGGCATTGCATCGCCACAGTACTTTAAAAGATATTAATGTTGGTAACGTTAAAAACTTACAAATGATCTGGTCGCAATCTTCAGGTACATTACGTGGACATGAAGGTCAGCCAGTGGTGGTTGAACACAATGGCAAGCCAATGATGTACATGGTTTCAGGTTGGCCAAATATTGTTCAGGCGTTGGATTTATCAAATCCTGATCAACCAAAACAAATCTGGAACTATACTAAAAAATCTGACCGTGATGAATCTGCAGTGCCTCGTGCATGTTGCGATACCATCAACCGTGGTTTGAACTACGCTGATGGTAAAGTGGTTTTCCACACATTAGATGGTTTCTTGATTGCTCTGGATGCAACCACAGGTAAAGAAATTTGGGTGACTAAACACGCTTACCCAGAAAAAGGCGAAACGCATTCAGGACCAGCGATGGTAGCGGAAGGTTTAGTAGTAGCTGGTTTTGGTGGCGATGAATTTGCTGCACGTGGCCGTACTGTTGCTTATGATTTAAAAACAGGTAAAGAAGTTTGGAAATGTCATAGTACAGGTTCAGATAAAGACCTTTGCTTGACCCCAGATACCAATAAGGCCAATCCGCACTATGGTCTATATGGTCAAAATACGGGTTTAACTTACCCAGGCGATGAGTGGAAAATTGGTGGTGGTTCTCCATGGGCATGGTTTAGCTATGATCCTAAATTGCGTATTATGTACGCAGGTACAGGCAACCCAGGTCACTGGTCTCCAGCATACCGTTGTGGTGAAACAGGTGCAAACTTGACTCACGAAGTATGTAACACAGTTGATCCAAAAACCAATGTTGGTAAATACGATAACAAGTGGTCTATGACTATTATGGCTCGTAAAATCGACACGGGCGAAATGGTTTGGGCATACCAAAAAACACCATTTGACCAATGGGATTACGATGGTGTGAACGAAAATATCTTAGTTGACAACTTAAGCGTTGACGGCAAAAAACACGATGCGTTAGTGAACTTTGACCGTAACGGCTTTGCTTATGTGTTAGACCGTAAAGATGGTACTTTGCTACGTGCGCACAAATTTGTAACAGTAAACTGGGCAGAGAAAGTGGACTTAAAAACTGGCCGTCCTGTAAAAGTGAAAGAGCACTCACCTTTTGCACGTGATGTAAACACGCAAGCTTGTCCATCTGCAATGGGTGGTAAAGACCAACAGCCAGCAGCGGTTGATCCTAAAGAGCCAAATGTGTTCTACGTACCAACCAATAACTGGTGCATGGAAGATGAGCCACAAGAGCGTACGCACACACAACAAGGTACTGTTTACGTGTTTGCTAACGTGTATATGTACCCAGAAAAACCAGGCGTTACTGGTAAGTTGAAGAAATTCGACGTAGTGACTGGTAAAACAATCTGGGAAGTGTCTGATCCATATCCAAACTGGAGCGGTGTGTTGGTTACTGACGGCGGCCTAGCTTTCTACGGTTCATTGGGCGGTGATTTCCGTGCGGTTGATCGTAAATCAGGTAAAGTGGTGTGGAGCCGTAAATTAGCTTCAGGCATCATTGGTAACCCAATTACTTACAAAATCAAAGGCAAGCAATACGTGTCTGTATGGACAGGTATCGGCGGCTGGATTGGTTTACCTGTGACAGCGGGTCTTGACATGGAAGATAAGTACGGCGCAATCGGTGCAACTGCGATGGCGAAAGCAACTGGTCTCGATAAGATTCCTCAAGGCGGTACATTGTTTACATTCCGTGTTAATTAATTTTAGTTCGCAAGTAATGTAAGTAAAAATAAGCAGGTGACGTTAAGCGTTGCCTGCTTTTTCTATGCTAAAGGTTTTATTTAATGGCAATCATTTTGTAGCGATACAGGGATTGTAATTAGATAAGTTCTTTTGTGATTTTATAAGAAAATAACTGAACTTTTTAATTTAAAAACTTCTCTTAATGTGTAGTTAAAATTACAATTTAAAGCTTTATTTGTAATTAAATAACATTATCTTTCAATATCGATATTAAAAATATGAGGTTAATCTGTGATGCTGAACCAAGCAAGTTTAAAAAAAATGACTTATGCAGTTGCTTTTGCTTTGTCAATTTTGTCAATGCCAGTAATGTCGGAAAAAATGGACCAAACAACACCCGATGAAGCAGTCGGTGTTGCAGTACCAGCATCCATCAAAAAAATGGGCTCACTCCGAATCTGTGCTGATCCAGGCAATATGCCACTATCTAGTGACAAAGGGGAAGGTTTTGAAAATAAAATTGCTACGATTATTGCTGAAGGCATGGGCACACACACTAGCTATTTTTATCGCCCCTATTTAGAGCGCGGACTAACCCGTCAAACTTTTGATAACAACGAGTGTGATATTTTGATGGACATGTCGCCAGATGATGAGCGCATGATGACGACGATGCCCGTGTACAAAAGCACGTTTGTGCTGGCGCACAGAAGTGACAAAGGCATAGCAATTAAATCATTGGATGACGCTAAGTTGCTCAATGAGTACAAAGTTGGCGTATTCCAACATTCAGCGATTCGTACGGTATTACAGGAACATGGATTTAATCGGGCTAACTCCATCGTGCGTTCTATTTCACACGATGCCGATTTGCAACCTAACCGAGCACCGCACATGATTGTGCAACAGATGATAGACGGTGAATCTGATGTGGCAGCCGTTTGGGGGCCCTATGCAGGTTGGTATAAGTCTAAGAAAAGCGCACCTATTACCGTTGTGCCAGTGAACTTAATGGAAGATAACATGCCGCTTGAGTTTGGGCTGTCGATTGGGATGCGCAAAAATGCTAAAGATTTAAAAGCGGCTATTGAAGCTGTCATGCTAAAAGAGAAGGATAAAATAAAAAAAGTTTTAGATGAGTATGGCGTTCCACTGGTTAAATGCGATGAGTGTGTCGTTTCGGGCGATTTACCTTCACACGGGGCTTATAAACCGCGTATTAAAACAGCACAATCAGCACTCATTCCAAAGCAGTCTGCCCCTGCATTGTTGCCAGGATTGATTGATGAGGCACTAAAGCAGGGCTCAACTTTAGAGCAAGAGTTGCATAATGCTACTATCGCTAGAGACTCGGTGCGTATCGAATATTTGTTAAAACGTGGCGCTAAAATTAATGCAAAAGATACTGAAGGTCAAACACCATTGATGGTTGCAGCAAAAGGGGGCGATTTAAGTGTGATGAACGGTTTGCTCGAATATAATGCAAATCCAGATGCACAAGATAATGATGGTTGGACGGCCGCTATGCATGCGGTACGATCAAATGAGCCTAAAATTTTCAGGTTGCTTGGTAAGCACAAGGCTAATTTTAATTTGGTTAATAAAGATAACATGACCGCCTTAGCAATGGCAGTGTTTGACAATAAAGCTAATGCAGCTGTAGCGATGCTTGATAATAATGCGAATCCAGACTTTGCGATGGGTAGCGCAAAATATAACGCATTGATGCTTGCAGTTAAAAAGGGCAATCAGACCTTGGCGCAAACATTGTTGCAATACAAGGCGAATCCTAATGCAAAAAATGCAGGTGGCGTAACCCCCTTGATGATTGCGGCTTTTGGCGACCAAGACATGATTGTTTCATTGCTGTTAAAGTCTGGGGCTAATCCTGAGCTAAAAGATGATGAGGGTAAAACTGCATTGATGCTGGCAAAAGAAAATGATGCTAAAAAGGCTTTAGCGCAATTGCAAGATGCTAAAAAGATATGAAATCATCAGTAGTTCCCGTCAATTCCATTTCAAACGTATCTTTGGGAGTAAATCCTATGATTTATTAGGATTTACTCCGTCATTCAAAAGAAGCTAGTCAGCGTTAAATGACGTGTTAGTGGTTGTACCTTAATAGTTGTAAGTTTTTGGTTAAATTAATTGAGAGGTTTTAAAATGAAATTCCGTAATGCTGGCCTTGTTGCCATTTTGAGTATTGCTTTTATTGCTGCTTGCAACGCAGGCACTAATAATTCTGAGGTTGGTAACAAAGTCATTGTTGCTGCTACGGACGTAGCACCTGCTGCAGAGCCAGCTGTGGGTGCAGATGGTTTTAGATTACCTGAACAAAAGAAAAAATCTACTGCTGCTGAAATTCCAGCTTTAGGTTCAGATAAATCTCCCCATGATGTGGCAATGGCGGCGGCTAAAGGTACATTAAAAAATCCATACTCTTATAAGACGATGGACCCAGCGTTAGTTGAAGCAGGCAAGAAGAAATACATGAGTGTAAGTTGCAATGGATGCCACGGAGGTAATGGCGGCGGAGGTATGTGTCCACCACTTTCAAACGAAACTTGGGTATATGGAGCAGATGATGACACGTTATTTCGCTTAGTGGCTTTAGGTAGTGATGAGTTACAAAAACAAGGCTATACACGTAAAGGCCGTGAAAATGTAGTGGGTCCAATGCCCCCACATGGCAAAATATTGAAAACAGAAGATGATTTGTGGAGGGTTATTTACTTCATCCGCGGCAACTTCCGTGGTGACGCTAAAAATATTAGTTGGTAATGGGTAAACTAACCGAATAGTTAGACGTTGAAATGATAGCCTTGGTGTGGCGTTTGTTACATCAAGGTTTTTTTAACGGCTAATTTATTGAGGCTTAATTAATATGTATAAACTCGCACTATCAACATTTTTTGTTTTACTAAGTTGTCATGTGCAGGCAGAACCCTTTGCTTACATTACCAACCAAGGTGCAGATACGGTTACGGTAGTGGATTTGGCTACACAGAAGGTGACAGCTACCATTCCCACAGGCAAAGCCCCTGTTGGCGTGGCGATTGACCATTTTCAAAACCACTTGTATGTGACAAATGTGGAGAGTCGCTCAATTACTATCATTGACATAGTCACCAATAAAGCTATAGGTGAAATTAAATTATCGATTGCTCCCGTTGGCGTCACACTGAGCAAAGATGCTTCAAAATTATTTGTGGCCGATTGGTTTCAAGACCATATTTTCGTGTTTGATACCAGCAAAGTTTTAGAAGTCGACGCGGGTAAACATTATCAAGAAGTCTCTATGGGTAAGGCTCCAGCAGGCATGGTGGTTAGTCGCGAAGGGGCCAGTTTGTACGTGGCTAACCGTGATAGCAATGAAGTGGGCGTTATTGATATTCGCACACTCAAGGTTGTGAATAAAATTGCTGTCGGCAAACACCCATTTGGCATGGCGCTGGGTGGTGATGGCCGGAATTTATTTGTGGTGAATGTGGAAAGCAACTCCGTTTCCATCATCGATACGCGTAGTGATAAGGTCACCGCCACGATTAAAGTGGGTGAGCATCCCTATTGCGTAGTGACCAACACTGATGGCACGCGTGCCTACGTTACCAATACAGGCGCGGATAGTGTTTCGGTGATTGATACCAAATTGCAAAAAGTGATTGAAACGATTCCAACAGGTGGCTTTCCTGAAGGCATTGATTTCGATGCCAAGAATAACCGCGTGATTGTAGCGAGTTGGATGGACGATGAAATCAATGTGATTGATGCCAAAACACTTAAGAAAATTGGCAGTGTCGCTACCGCTTCAAAAAGCCGTGCATTTGGACAATTTATTGGTAACCCAATGATTGGCAATTCAAAATGAAATATTTTCGTATTGCCACTTTGGTCTTATTTCTAATGCCACTGTCGGCAATGGCTTGTGGACCTAGTCCTCAAAAAGTCACAAAAGAGATTGTCATTAAAGCCGAGCCAGCCAAGATTTGGGCCCTATTAAGTGATTTTGGCGCAATGCAGAAATGGCATCCTGGTGTGGTGGCAGTTGTTGTGGAAAGTAAACCTGATACAAATGGAAAAGATGCGCTTTTTCGCACCCTCAAATTAAAGAGTGGTGGAAGCTTGAGTGAGAAGCAACGAGAAACACAGTCGGACGAAATGAAGTTGGGGGTGGTAATGCTGGAAGGCGACTTTGCTGTGAGTAACTACTCCGACGCAATTACCATTAAACCAAGTACTGCTGATGGTGAAAGCTTAGTGACATGGGTGGGACGTTTTAATAATAAGGCTAATGCCATGCAGGCCCCAGCAGGAGAGGATGATGCTACTGCAATTGCTGCGGTCAATGCATTCTATGGCGCAGGGTTACAAGGTTTAAAGAGTGTTTTAGAAAAAAATTAGTTTTCAGTTTCCGTGGTCTTTTTTTATTTTTTTAGGAGTGATGTCGTATGAAATTTTTATCATTATTTTTATCCGCTGCCTTGTTATTACCATTGTCTGCCAGTGCTGCGAATGCACCGAGTCAGCAAAAAGTAATTCGTGAAGTCGTCATAAAAGCTGAACCTGCAAAAGTTTGGGCAGTGGTTAAAGATTTTGGTGGTTTGCATAAATGGCATCCAGCGGTTGAAAGTACAAGCACTGAGACAAAAGCGGATGAGACTGGTACACCATTATTGCACCGCCTACTCACATTAAAAGGTGGCGGTACTATTTTAGAAAAACAAACCATCAATTCAGATGCAGAGATGAAGCTGGAATACAAAATTGTAGAGGGCGTATTGCCCGTGAGCGGCTATCGCGCAGTGATGACTGTAAAAGCTGGCCCAGCAGCAGGAGAGTCGACTGTTACTTGGACAGGCCGTTTTTATAACAAGGCGAATGACGTGCACCCTAAACCAGGCGAGGACAACGAAACAGCTGTAAAGGCCGTTGAAGGTGTGTTTGATGCAGGCTTGCCAAATCTAAAAAAAGTGATTGAAGCACAATAGTTTATAAAGTTTTTAATAAAGGAATCATTCGAATGAAGAAATTGTTAGCAATATTAGCTTTGTTATGCCTCTTGCCGTTAGTAGCGCAGGCACATGGGCCAAGTGGCCAAAAAATTGTGAAGGAGTTCGAGGTAAATACCGAGCCAGCAAAAGCTTGGGCTTTACTCAAAGATTTTGGTGCGATTGGCAAATGGCATCCCGATGTCACCAATGTGAAGTTTGAAGATAGAAAAGATGCTGAATCTGATAAAACCTTGCCACACCGCTTAGTTACCTTAAAAAACGGCACGACTTTTTTAGAAAAGCTACGTGAAACCAATGACGCTGAAATGAAATTAGACTATAAATTAGTCGATGGTAAAGATAGCACAATTGCTGTGAGTAATTATCGCACCGTAGCACAGGTAAAAGCAGGTAAATCCGCAGGACAATCCGTTGTGACTTTAACTGCACGTTTCTATAATAAAGCCAATACAATGGAAGCCCCGGCAGGTGCCGATAACCCAGCGGCGAATAAGGCAATAAATGAGCTTTATGATGCGGCGGCAGTAGGTTTTAAGAAGGCGATTGAGAAGTAGATAGCTGATGAAAAAGCCAAAGAATTTTTTGCTATTAGGGCTATTTATCTTTGGTTTTACTGCAAATGGACTATGTCACGCTGAATTGTCAGAAAAAAACTGGCCTTTGATAAAAGAAGCTTTTTTTAGTCAGCGGCCAATTGAAAACACAGCTTTAATGCAGGTCAGCGCACCATTAGGCGCGGAAAATGCAGGGCAAGTGCCTATAACGCTGATAGTAAAAAATCAGGCTAATGATGCAATTAAAAGCATCTATATTTTGATTGATGCTAACCCAATACCACTGGCCGCAATTTACAAATTCCCGAATGTTTTTAATCAGCTTACGCTTTCAACCAGAGTGCGATTAGATAGCGATTCCAACATACGCGCCATTGCCGAAACACAAAGTGGTCATTTGTTGATGGCAACCGCGCGTGTAAATGCGGGTGGCGGATGTGCAGGCGCAGTTTCTGAAGATGAAACGGCAGTGCGCGCCAGTGCTGGGGTAATAAAATTTCAGCTTAATCCACCGTATAAACTGCATGAAACAGCCTCTGCTACTTTGCAAATTAAGCATCCAATGTACACGGGTTTGCAAACCGATGCTAAGACCAAACAAGCCAAACCTGCTTTTTTTGTTAAAAATTCCGAAATTAAATTTGATAACATTCCTGTGATGCAAGTGTTGTTTGGCGTTGGCACAGCTGAAAATCCATCTTTGAAATTTGAGTTTGATTTACCCTTAGGATTAATTAAGCAGCCTGTTCAGCAAGTCCAAGTTTCCACTCAAGATAATGAAGGCAAGTTGGTTGTGAGTGCATTTCCTTAGAAAGCCGCTTGGTTATCACTATCGGGAATTTATCCTATGTTTTTTTGGGATTAACTAAGTATCTAAGGCGGTGGACAAAGGCTAAGATATGCTTAATCACTCTCCAAAGTGTTTAAGCCAGACGCCCCAGTGGCTTCTGGTTTTTTTTTAATGTACATCTAGCAAAATCACTCTGGCTAACTTGAGTAATTTGTTGGGTAACAGATTCTAAATAAGGTAATTTGACGATGAACTTAATCAAAACTAGCCCATTCAGCACAATATCCAGAGTAATCTTAATAGCAGCTACTTTAACTTACGGAAGTCAAGTTTTTGCTGGCGCCTATGCATATGTACCCAATGAGAAGGATGGAACAGTTTCCGTGATTGATACTGCAACAGATACGGTCGTGAATACTTTACCAAAAAAAGGAGCGTTCGGAAAAAAAATCCAGGCGGTTGCGATGGATCCAGATGGCAAAAAACTATATGTGGTTGTGCGAGATAAAAATGCAGTGGCGATGGTAGACCTTGCAAAAGGCAAGCAAGAGCGCTTGATAAAAGTTGGTGATGAGCCTGAAGGCATTACGATTTCACCTGATGGTTCAACACTTGCAGCCTGCTTAGAAGAAGAGAATGCCGTTTCGTTTGTTGATTTGAAAAAATTTAAAGTGACACATACTAGCAAGACGCAAGGTAGAAATCCTGAACATTGTGAATTCTCGATTGATGGTAAATGGTTATTGGCGAGCAATGAAGAGAGTGGTGATGTCGATGTATACGACGTTGCCAGTCATCAATCGGTACATTTGATTAAGGCAACTAAGCATCCACGAGGCATAGGTTTTACGCCAAATGGTAAATTAGCCTATATTGCAAATGAAGCTGCTAATTTAGTTGAGGTTGTCTCTGTAGGTGATTGGGAAATACTTCATCGTATTCCTGTCGGCCTACGTTCGAATGGTGTCAAAGTTTCGCATGACGGAAGCCGTGTTTATATTAGTAATGGCGGAGATGGTAATGTTAGCGTAATAGACACCACCACCAACTCGGTAATTGCCACTGTGCCGGCGGGTAAGCGCCCTTGGAATATGGCGCTGACCCCAGATGGTAAAAAGCTCTACGTGGCTAATGGCCGTAGCAACAGCGTTTCAGTGATTGATACAATTGAAAATAAGCATATTGTTGACATTCCAGTAGGGCAACTACCTTGGGGCGTAGTCATACATTAATTCACAATTTGAAAATAAATATGGAGTTACATGCAGGACCTATAACTCCATATTTTTTGAATTTCAGAATTTTATGGGTGATTTAAGTTTTCCAAAAGAAATTGGCTTACAGAAATCACCATACTTGAAATGATTGTCTAGTAAAGCTTAATTCTAGTAATGCTAAATAAGGATGCGTTTGATTGGAATGCGGCAATCTTATTTAGCGTTTAGATTAAGTGATTCCAGCGCGGCTTCATCTAAAACGCTTAGCTTTTGACTAAAGTCTTTTAACTCTATGGCGGATCCTTGTTCTTTAGCGATGATGGTAAGCGCCAGTATGCTAGAGGTGTGTTGTGGGTTGAGGGATAGCACTTGTTCAAATTTTGCTTTTGCTTGCGTTACTTTACCTAAGTTTTTTTCAGCTAAGGCAAGGTAGTAAATTGCTTCAGGTTGGTTTGGCTGGTGTTTGTTCCATTCTGTGGCGACGGTAAATAAATCAACCCATTTACCTGCCTGCATTGGCAACACGACTTGCATCCAGTAAGGTCGCTTTTCAAGCGGTAAATCCCAAAATGGCGTATCTCCTAATATTACCGTACTGGTTTCAGGTAACTTGATGGCCGTTTGAATCCATTTGGCGGGAACATTGTAAAAGTAGCCATTTGCACCAGGGCTTTTAAAGGTGTTCATGCCAATTAGGTGGCCTTGTTCGTCAAAAAGAGGGCTACCACTCGCCCCCATTTGAAATGAGGCGGATGTGCGAATCACAACCCCACCATCAAGCGGATAGAGTGCTTTAATTTTTCCTGTGGTGGTTAATGGTTTGGGAGCGCCACCAGGAAACCCCACTGAGAACGTGGCGGCTTCATAAATAAGTTGGTCATTATCCGCAAAGATTACGGGTTTCAAAGGTAAAAACTCAAAGCGCAAGATACAGACATCATGCTTCCAATCTGCTCTTACACCTACAGGTGCGTATGTTTCCCCCATTGCTGCAACGTTGACCCCAACCGAATTGGCCAGCACATGGCAATTGGTTGCGACTAAATTTTTGGCCACCACAACACCGGAACCGCTACCTTGTCTGCCAGCGTTTGTCACGGTGTGAATTTTAACAATTGTGCCTTTTAAGTTATAAATAAGCTCAGGAGAGGGCTCAGCGTTTGTGTTTAGGCTGGAGCACATTAAAAACAACAAGATACTTTGGGCTAGGGGTCGCATTATCGCTCACTTAATATAAATATTAGTTGATGGATTGAGGGTTTTTCAATTAGTTCAACTTCAAACTCTCAGAGAAAATGCACCAAAGTTGCTGATACGAAATAGCGTGTATTGATAGTTTAGCAATACACGAAAAAGTTTAGTTTTTTAGCTGATTTTGATTGAAGCAATCGAGCGCGATACGGCTAAGTATGAGCCAAGCCAGCCAATGAGCATGGCAATGCCAATGATGCTTATGAATAATTGACTATTGACTAGCGGTAAGCTGAAATCACTACTGTATAAGCTTGATAGCTCGGTTATGAATACGTTGAACAATTTAACCACTAAAGTTAATAGGAGAACTGTCAGTACCCCGCCAAAAAAGCCATATAAAACACCCGCATATAAGAAGGGAATGCGAATGAAGCTATTCGTTGCACCAATTAATTTGCTCACCACAATTTCGTCTTTTTGCGTGAGTATTTGCATGCGGATGGTATTTCCAATCACCACAAGCAAAGCGATGGCAAGCTGCAGGGTGATAAACAGAATAATTTTTTTACCTAGCGCTAATATGGCGGATAGTCGCTTAGCCCAATCAGTATTCAATAAGGCATGCTCTACTCCTGGAATACTTTGCAGCTCATTTTTGAGAGATTCTAGCGCGTCTGGCTCAGCTGATTTCGCCTGAATAAAAAATGCATCGGGCAATGGGTTCTTGTCTAAGCTGGTGATGTTCTTTTCTTTTTTCTGACCGGTTCCAGCTTTGTTTTTAAGTTCCTCCCAAGCCTGAGCCTTAGGCACTAAATGATAGTGCTTGATTGAAGCGTTTTTTGCCAAAACGGTCTCAATCTCGGAGATAGCATCTTTATCAGAGTCTAGTTTTAGAAAAAGACTAATCTCAGTTTCACTTTGCATGTGATTGGTAAATTTGGATAAATGGTCCACACCTAAATAAAACAAACCTGGTATGCACAGGGCAACGGCGATGACTATGCTAATCATAAAAGTTGAGAGCTTGTTATATTGCATGCGATTTAGCACCAGTCGGAGTGCTTGGACATGTTGGTTGAGCCAGTTTGTCATGATGTTAATCGCTCACCCTCTTTTAGAATGCCGTGGTCCAAATGCAATACCCGGCCCTGCACAGCGCTCATGCCTAGCGCATCGTGCGTGGCAACAATTACGGTGACGCCGACTTGATTAAAGGCCTGAAAAATATCCATAATGTCGGCCGCATAGCTCGCATCTAAGTTGCCCGTTGGCTCATCTGCAATCAGTATAGAAGGTCTACTCACTACTGCTCGCGCAATGGCTAATCGTTGTTGCTCGCCACCTGACAGGGTGATCGGCATGGCTTTTTCTTTATTCAGTAAGCCCACTTTATCTAAGGCGGCACGCACACGCTTCGCTGCTTCAGTGCCACTAACGCCATTAATGTGCAAAGGAAGAATTACATTTTCAAAACAATTCCTGTCGTACAACAGTTTATGGTCTTGAAAAATCAGGCCGAATCGCCTGCGCATGAATGGAGTCGCTGAAGGTTTCAGTTTGCTAATATTTTGATTCGCCACCAGCACCGTGCCGCTGGTAGGCCGTTCAATTGCTGCAATTAACTTGAGTAAAGTACTTTTACCTGCGCCAGAATGCCCCGTCACAAACACCATCTCGCCAGCTTCAATTGTAAAGCTGGCGTCTCTCAGTGCTTCGTTGCTACCAGGGTAGCGCTTGGTGACATGGTCAAATTTAATCATTGCTTTGCTTTATTGTGTTCTGAGGCTTATAACGAACTTGCTAGCGTTGATTATATCGCTAAAAGCACAGTCCTCATTAACTTGGCATCAATCAATCATCGCATCAATAAACTCGCTGGCATTAAATGGCCGTAAATCGTCAATCGCTTCGCCGATGCCAATGAAACGAATTGGAATCGGCCGCGCTTCAGCAATGGCGGCTATAACACCACCTTTGGCCGTGCCGTCGAGTTTGCTCAAGACCAAGCCAGTAACGCCTAATGCATCATCGAAAATCTTAACTTGCGATACCGCGTTTTGCCCAGTATTGGCGTCTAGCACCAACAATACTTCATGCGGTGCGCCCGGCAGGGCTTTATCCATCACACGTTTAACTTTGGCAATTTCCTCCATTAAATGCATTTGTGTCGGCAAACGACCAGCAGTATCGGCCAATACAATATCAATATTTTTTGCAATGGCGGAGTGAATAGCATCAAACATCACCGCAGCGGCATCGCCACTGGTTTGAGCAACCACATGCACATTATTACGCTCACCCCAAATTTGCAACTGTTCACGGGCTGCGGCTCTAAAAGTATCGCCTGCGGCAATCAGTACACTTTTACCTTGGCTTTGAAAATACTTGGCGAGTTTACCAATAGACGTGGTTTTTCCTGCACCATTAACACCTGCCAGCATGATGACGAAAGGCTTATGCTTGCTGGTATCTAAAGGTTGTTGTAAGGGGGTAAGTAAATCAGACATTGCCGTTTTGAGTGCGGCTTTGAGTTGCACAGTGTCGTCTAAACTTTGTGCTTTTACGCGTTTTTTAATGTCATCTAACAGGTTTCTAGTGGCATTTACGCCTACATCGGACGTAATCAGAATCATCTCTAATTCTTCGTAAACTTCGGCATCAATTTTACCGCCACCAAACAAACTGGCCAACTGGTTGCCAAGTTGCTTACGCGTTTTGCTTAGGCTTTGTTTTAAGCGCTCGGCCCAACTTTGTGATTTTTCAACTTCTGGGGCTTGAATAGCCGCAATTGTTTGGGTTATCGGTGTTTCTATAGTAGGTTGCGGCGCAACGGTTGGCTCAGAAATATTTTCTGTTAAAGAGGGGGCTGGTTTTTTCTTGAAAAAATCGAACATGGATACTCAATATTTTGGGATGAATGACAAAATTAAATAACTAGTCTAGCTAACGTCATTTTATCTTAATTTTGAGTTCAGGCGGCGAACTTGCAAACCGACTTATTGCAGCATTACTTGTTTTTGGTATCAAACACTTCAAAAATGGCCATGCCAACCAACATAGCAAGCAGAAATACAATGCCCTTAATACTGCCTGTGCCAAGCAACACAAACGCAGGGGCTGGGCAAATGCCAACTAAACCCCAGCCAATGCCAAATAACAAGCTGCCAAGAATCAGCCGATTATCAATAGTACGTGAAGTCGGTAAGTTAATTGGTAAGCCTAATATGCTTTTACTGCGTCTGCTTGCTAATTTAAAACCGATGATGCCGACTGCGATTGCACCACCCATTACCAAGCCAAGTGAAGGATCCCATTGGCCCGCAAGATCAAGAAAAGCTAGTACTTTTGCTGGGTTGGCCATGCCCGCCAGTATTAAGCCAAAGCCAAAGACAAGTCCTGAAAATAAGGCGAAAGCAAGTGCAAGCGTTTGGTTGGTATTTTTTTTAGTTTGTTTCACCATGGAATTAAGCCCCAATTAAGTGGCGAGTGATATACACGGTCAAAAAGCCGGTGCCCATAAACGCTAGAGTAGCAACAATTGAGCGTGGAGATAAGCGCGAAATGCCACAAACGCCATGGCCGCTGGTGCAGCCAGAGCCAAGGCGCGCCCCATAACCCACTATTAGGCCCGCAATAATGAGCAGTTCGACATTTGAATCAATCTTAATGGTAGGCAGTTTGGCAAATAACAGCCAAACGGCTGGCGCAATAATTAAGCCTAAAGTAAAAGCGACACGCCAACTAGCATCACCTTTAGCCGCTTTGAATAAGCCGCCGATGATGCCTGTAATGCCCGCAATGCGACCATTGAGCAATATAAAGAGCGAGGCCGAAATGCCAATTAGCACACCGCCAGCCAGCGCCGCCCAAGGAGTAAAGTTATTCCAGTCAATCGTCATAATTGTGATTACCCTTTAATTTGGCTGTTGCTAATTTAGCTAGCACTAAAATTCGTTTTTAATAAAATAAGCCGCACACAAAATGTGCGCGGCTTTAGGAACAAATTATAACTTAAATTAAAGTTTCCAACCGTAGGCGATGCCCAATGAATCTTGATACATTTTTAGGTTGACATCACCACCGCCAAAGCCTCCTGGAATTGCATTAGGACCACGAACTTTTTCTTCAAAGGCGTGAATATAGGAGAAGGAAAGCTCGGACTTACTATCCAGTACCCAAGTTGCACCAAGTGTTAAGTGATCTTGAACCACGCCTGGCGCCAAAATGTTGAATAAGGTTTCGCTTTTGCGAATCGGTTGTGTGGAGTGGTTGTAGCCTGCGCGTAAGGTGAGGTTTTCATTGTAGGCATAGCTGGCACCCACCTTAACCGCAGTAACATCGCGCCATGCAAAGCCTGGGCCTTTGTTTGAACCTAGCGGGTTGCCTTTAAGAATCAAGTTGTTGATTGAGTTGCCTACGGAATCAACGTCACTGTATTCAATGCGTTGCACATCTGCCGCTAAGGTAAGTGCAGGAGTTGCTTTTACAGCAATGCCAACACCATAAGTTGCGGGGATGTCGAAGTCACCATTTTCTGCAAACAAGCCTTTGTATTTATCAAACTTGCTCATATAGGTGCGGCTTTGGTAGGTTGCGCCTAAAGTGACAGTATCATTCAGTTGAC
>NZ_JABFRA010000066.1 GCF_013141425.1 Methylotenera sp.
AGGTTATGCGATAAAAAATGTTCGCCACGCATCATTTGCGCCCAACCCATGGAAAATCCTAGAACGATAGAAACACCCAACATTACAAAAGAAAATTTAGGGTAACTATCCCGAAACGCAAAATAAAATGCCAACAACGCAAAACCGCCACTGGCGTGCCCTGCAGGAAAGCAATGTCCTGCTTCAACGCCTTGAGGTAACGCCTCAAACAGTTTTAAATAAGGCAAATTGCCACCGTACTGGATTAAATCGTTGGGGCAGCCATGAATGCTCAAACTCTTTAAAATCGAAATTATGCTGGTAGAAAGTATCATGCCCACAAACACCCAAAGCAACGGCCTTGAATATGCTCCGACGTATGCTCTGAGAGGCCCTTTTCTATTGCCTGCCAGGCCAAGTGCTAAAACACTTATGGCAGTAATAATCATGCAATTTCTGAGGCCTACATGCATGATTTCTTCCAGAAAAAACTGGTGTTTTAGCGAAAAACTTTTCGTTACCGTATCAAAATAAGGCGCAATTAACGACTGATCCAAGTCCGTTTTTGGATAAATTAAAATTAAAATAAACGCACTCAACAACAAGCCCATTATCTGTTGCTGATAAAAGCTTTTAGTTACGCCAGAGATAAAGGTTCGTCTGATAAAAGACATCTGCATTTCTTAATAGTATTAATTTTGGGAAATCCCATAACAGTTAGCAAAGACAGTGCCAAGTTATGCATCTACATGAAATTTTAGTTAATCTATTGTTTTATAGATAATTAATCGACTTTGCAACGATAATGAAAGTTCAGATTAAAGTGCATCACTGCAAATCTCACACGAAAAATCACAATACCCTGCAAAAATCACAGGGTTATCTGGACTAACTTAGTTAAGTGTGAGTAACAGCAGGAAATATACAGGCAATCAGGCGTCATGAGGTGACGAGATGGCACACCATGTATAGTTTGGTTACATAAAGAATTAGTAAACGAATATTTTAGTCGAAAAATATTAAAGATACAGTACGACTGGAAACACAGTAACAGCCAATACGATGATAACCCATTCCAATCCCCAGCGCTCTAACTGGCCGGTGAAATGAAAAAAAAGTGCAACGATTGCTACTAAGTAGTACAAAAGATAAAGAATTAAAGACATACAACCCCCGACTTTTTCTGTATTTTGCTAATGGTTTTCATTATACCAATAACATTAACTATTGCTTATGATAAAAAACTATTATTTACAATTTTATTTCTTATATATCAAGAATGCGAGTTAGCAAAGCTTCCTGAATAAAAATAACCACTTAAGCTGGTTTAGCTGGCAGATTTTAATCTGTAAGTGCTTGGCGATAAAACTTGCATTTATCGGCAATTTAGCGTAATTTTCGTGGATTGCTAGGGGTCTATATTTTTAGTTTTAAAAATCATAGTGAGAATCACCCTTTGAACCTGATGCGGGTAATGCCGCCGTAGGAAAGCACAACTGCTTTCCTATCCATAAACATAGGCAAAGCATCGAGATGCTTTCCTACTTTTGAATTAACTGAATAGGAACACACCTTGAACGCCAACCCAAAATTCTTAACGGCCACAGCCGAAGTTGACCCAGCCACCACTCAGCCCTTTGCCAAATCACGCAAGGTATATGTACAGGGTAGCCGCCCTGATATTCAAGTGCCTTTTCGCGAAATTTCGTTAAGCGACACGCCTTCTGCCTTTGGCGCTGAAAAAAATCCTCCTGTAGTTGTTTACGACACCAGCGGCCCTTACACAGACCCAGACACAAAAATTGATATTCGTAATGGCTTGCCCGCTTTGCGTGCAGGTTGGATTGCAGAACGTGGCGACACCGAACAACTCGAAGGGCCAAGCTCAGAATTTGGCGTGGCCCGTAAAAACGACCCAAACTTAGCTGAAATGCGCTTCAACTTAACGCGCAAACCATTACGTGCCAAAGCTGGCGCTAATGTGAGCCAGATGCACTACGCACGCAAAGGCATTATCACGCCTGAAATGGAATACATCGCCATTCGCGAAAATCAACGCCGTGAAAATATGAGCGAACTGTTGCAAACACAGCATCCAGGCCAAGATTTTGGGGCAAACATCCCTAAAATGATTACACCCGAGTTCGTACGCGATGAAATCGCACGTGGCCGTGCGATTATCCCAATGAACATTAATCACCCAGAAATCGAGCCGATGATTATCGGCCGTAACTTCTTGGTAAAAATCAACGCCAACATAGGTAACTCTGCACTTGGCTCTTCAATTAGTGAAGAAGTTGAGAAAATGGTGTGGAGCACACGTTGGGGCGGCGATACCGTGATGGATTTATCTACGGGTAAAAACATTCATGAAACCCGCGAGTGGATTATCCGTAACTCGCCAGTGCCGATTGGTACAGTGCCTATTTACCAAGCTTTAGAAAAAGTAGACGGCAAAGCCGAAGACCTCACCTGGGAAATTTTCCGCGATACATTAATTGAGCAAGCTGAACAAGGCGTGGACTACTTCACAATTCACGCTGGCGTGCGCTTAGCCTACATCCCCATGACAGCAAAACGCATGACTGGTATCGTGTCACGCGGTGGCTCGATTATGGCGAAATGGTGTTTGGCGCATCATAAAGAGTCTTTCCTTTATGAGCATTTTGAAGACATTTGCCAAATCATGAAACAATACGACGTGAGCTTCTCACTCGGCGATGGCTTACGCCCAGGCTCAATCTACGATGCCAACGATGAAGCACAATTTGCTGAACTCAAAACACTAGGGGAACTCACACAAATCGCTTGGAAGCACGACGTTCAATGTATGATCGAAGGCCCAGGCCACGTGCCTATGCACCTGATTAAAGAAAATATGGACCTGCAACTTGAACATTGCGGCGAAGCCCCATTCTACACATTAGGCCCATTGACTACCGACATCGCCCCAGGTTACGACCACATCACTTCAGGTATCGGCGCCGCCATGATTGGCTGGTATGGCTGTGCAATGCTATGTTACGTAACCCCAAAAGAACATTTAGGCTTGCCAGACAAAGAAGACGTGCGCGTAGGTATTATCACCTACAAAATCGCTGCTCATGCGGCAGACTTAGCAAAAGGCCACCCTGGCGCACAAATTCGTGACAACGCCTTAAGCAAAGCGCGCTTTGAATTTAGATGGGAAGACCAATTTAATTTAGGCTTAGACCCTGAAAAAGCGAAGGAATTTCACGATGAAACATTACCTCAAGAAGGTGCAAAACAAGCACATTTCTGCTCAATGTGCGGCCCACATTTCTGTTCTATGAAAATATCGCAAGATGTACGTGATTACGCAGCCGAGCAAGGTGTTTCAGAACAAGAAGCGCTTACCAAAGGCATGCAAGAAAAAGCGATTGAGTTTGTGAAAAAAGGTAGC
>NZ_JABFRA010000006.1 GCF_013141425.1 Methylotenera sp.
ACCGTTGTTAACTTGGATACACGTTACAAATTTGGCAACAGTGGCTGGCAGGTTTTTGCTAAGGCAATCAATATCTTTGATAAAGAGTACTCAACGGGCGGTATGTTAGGTGAAAACTGGATTGAAAACGGCGTCTTTAGTGGCGGGGATGAGCCATCAAAAATGTTGATGCCAGGTGCACCACGTGCGGGTTGGCTTGGTGTACGCTATGAATTTGGCGGTAAAAAAACAGCATCAAATGCTGATTAATTGTTGATTAAGTAAAGCAACAAAAAAACATAATGCCGATTTATTCGGCATTATGTTTTATGAAGCAAGTAATATATTAAAAACGCAATAAATAATAGTTAGGGAATAACTTGCAATTAGCGCAACACAGTAATAGCGAAGTTTCAACACAGGCGAATCAGCAATCAAAATTATTGATTGTTGAGGATGAAGTGTTGTTCGCTAAAGCGGTGATGCGCAAATTACAGAAGGCAGGGTATATCTGTGAGCATGTAGAAAATCTGAACGATGCGCGCACGGTGTCTAAACAATTTATACCCGATATCGTATTGCTTGATATGCGTTTGCCTGATGGAAATGGCATGGATTTGCTATTGGAATTCGTAGCAAAGAGCATTGCAGTGATTGTGATGACGGCGCATGGCGAAATAAGTGATACCGTGAATGCCATTAAGCATGGCGCGGTGGATTATCTTAAAAAGCCCATTGATCTTGAAGAATTACTCTTGTCTGTTCAAAAAGCTGAAACAGCGGTTATTCAAAGTAATAGTCTAGTGTATTCGCGTCAGCGTAATGCACACGCAACCGAAGGGGTGGAGTTGCTAGGGGATAGCCCAGCCATGCAAAGCGTCAAGGCGCAAGTTAAGCGCATCGCTGACCTTGTCGCGGCAGATACAGTGCCACCTACCGTGCTGATTAGCGGTGAAACCGGCACTGGCAAAGATGTAGCGGCAAGATTATTGCATTTGTCGTGCACCAATAATGAAAAACCATTTGTGCATATTGATTGCGCTTCATTACCCGATGAATTGATGGAAAGTGAGCTGTTTGGGCATGAAAGAGGTGCGTTTACCGGAGCATTACTAACTAGACCCGGTTTGATTGAAGCGGCAGAAGATGGCACATTGTTTTTGGATGAAATAGGTGAATTGCCTTTACCATTGCAGGCCAAGTTGCTTAATGTACTCGAGCGTCGCGTTGTGCGCCGTATTGGCTCAACAAAAGAACGCCCAGTACTGGCTCGTTTTATTGCCGCGACGAATCGAGACTTGCACGAAATGA
Source organism: Methylotenera sp. (assembly GCF_013141425.1). Classification (GTDB taxonomy): domain Bacteria; phylum Pseudomonadota; class Gammaproteobacteria; order Burkholderiales; family Methylophilaceae; genus Methylotenera. Next base: position 1,291 of record NZ_JABFRA010000006.1, read on the forward strand.
CGCTGACTGGCCGCTTTCGGCAGGATTTGTATTACAGATTAAATGTAATGAATGTTAATTTGCCACCCTTGCGTGAGCGGGAGGGCGATTCGATGTTACTTGCCGAGCATTTTGCCGCACAAACATCCAAGCGCTATGGACTTATTGCTAGCCCTACGTTTTCAGAAGGTGCAGTGAACGTGATTAACACTTACCAGTGGCCAGGCAATGTACGTGAATTACGTCATCAGGTTAGCCGAGCGATGTTGCTTTGTCACGAAAGCCGCATTACAGAATCTGACTTAGCCTTGCCAATGCCTAGTAATAATAAAGTAGTTGAAATTGACAGCCAAATGCCGCTGGATCAGGCGGAAAAAGTTATTTTATTACGTGCCTTGGCAGAGGCGAAAAATAATGTTTCAGAAGCCTCGCGATTACTTGGCATTACACGCATGACGATGCGTTATCGCTTAGAAAAGCATCAGATTATAATACGCACTACCAGTAACAGTTAACGTTGATTTAAATTTTAAATTAAAGTCTTGGCTTAATTCACTCTAGATTTAATTCAATCAAGTTACATACTTCAAATGGCTTCCGCAGCCTGCATGGCAGTCACTAGCACCAAATCCCGCAATTAAAATATGCCCGTCAGTACGCCGATTTATTTCACATTCTGGAGTTGTGTGCCTTGTTACATTTACGATGGAAGCATGGCACGACGCTAGTAAATAATCAATATGCCATCTTAACTTTTTGTCTTGGCTTAAATGCCGAGCAATACGGGCTTCTATATACCGCCTAGCGCTGCCCGTATAAGCATATCGCCCCGCAGGGAAGGTAAAGATACCAAACTTGCCAATAGAAAGCCTAGTTGGCTCAGCAAGCATGATTTCAAGCTGATACGTGATGAGTTGTTGGTTAGCTTTGCTCAATTAACAATCAATTAATAATGTATTGAATAAGTAGTTAGCCGAAAAACAAAAGGGAGCGCATGGCCCCCTTTTGCATTGAGTTAATTACAGAAATTAATTAACTGAATCTTTCAATGTTTTACCTGCTGTAAAGCCTGGTGCTTTACGTGCAGCAATTTTAAGCTCAGCGCCTGTACGTGGGTTGCGACCTGTACGTGCAGCACGTTGTGTTACTTTAAATGTACCAAAGCCTACTAAAGTTACTGCATCACCTTTTTTAAGCGCGGCAGTAATTGCAGCTGTAGTTGCATCAATAGCGCGACCAGCATCCGCTTTAGTAAGACCTGCACTAGCAGCAATAGCGTCAATCAATTCAGATTTATTCATTCAAAATTCCTTTGTAAAGTGTTTTTGTAAAAGCACCATTACTTTGCGTGCATTTCGTTTAACTGTCAATTACTTTGATGCGAAAGTTTTAAAGATTTTACATAAAATAATGCCATTAGGAGAATTTCAATGACATTTAGCGTGTTTTCAACGTTATTCATGCTATTTCTTACAAATAGGCAGGTGTTTTAGGCCTGTTTGCCTGACAATATCGTTATTGTTTCAATTAACCAACGTAACTTAAGTGACACACCAATAAATTACTAACAGGAGGAGTCGGAAAACCCGCCAACCGTGAATAACACAAAAATCAATGATTATTAGGGCCAATCGAATTTAGGACTTTATAGCCCAGCTTTTCTAGCATCTTCTTCAATGTGGCGTTTGAAAAAACGGTAAAACCAAACACTCATAAAAATAACGAATGCAATAACAACTAAACTCATTAAACCATAATCGGAAGAAAAAAGATTGGTAAGCAATTTCATGATGGGAATCCTTTGGCTAGAATTAACAGCGGCGCATCCTTGCAACCGCATGTTGCTAATATGCGCCACTTGCCTAGACTCAGTATTGACGAAAGTCAAAAAGACATTATTTTTATAGGGTTATTTTGTTTAATAATCTCGCCCAAGTACACGGTTTTTTGCTTTGTGTGCTTCAATGATATTTTTGGCGATGAGCGGTAAGATACCAACAAATATTATAATAAAGCCTAAGGCAACGCCACCTATGATGAATTTAGGTACATGTCGTAGCCATTGTGCGAATGCTTGGTTATTGGGGATTAAATCTAATAAACGAATCATGCCAATAGCATAACCCAGCATTATGGCCCATGCGGTATCGGTGATGCGGTTTTGCTCAAACCACAAACCTGCCAAATAAATTAACCAGAATAGGACAAGTAAATAGGCAATTCCGCGAAGGCCTAAGGCGTTAAATACCATGCTATGCATTACCAGTGTGAAGAACCAAACTATCCCAAGAAAGAGGATCCATAGCAGTTTGAACATGGTATTTTAGAGTTAAGCCACGCCTTGACTTGCTAGGTAGTCCTCATAGTTACCCGTAAAGTCCACGATGCCATCGGCTTTAATTTCGATAATGCGCGTAGCAATTGAGCTGACAAACTCGCGGTCATGGCTGACAAAGAAAAGTGTGCCTTTGTATTTATCCAGTGCGGTATTCAGCGCTTCGATAGATTCCATGTCCATGTGGTTGGTGGGTTCGTCCATTAGCATGACATTCGTTCTAGCGAGCATCATTTTTCCGTAAAGCATGCGGCCTTTTTCGCCACCCGAAAGTACTTTTACGGATTTTTTGGTGTCATCACCACCAAATAACAAACGGCCTAACATGCTGCGTACCACTTGGTCGTCGTCACCAGTTTGTCGGAACTTGGTCATCCATTCAAACAAGTCTTCTCCGTCTTCAAATTCGTATTCGTGATCTTGTGCAAAGTAGCCGATATTGGCTTTTTCTGCCCATTTCACTTCACCGTGTTTAGGCTGTAAATCACCTGCTAAACAGCGTAAAAACGTGGTCTTACCAATACCATTTTCACCAATGATAGCCACTTTTTCACCGGCTTCAAACATCATATCCACGTCGTTAAATAGTGGCTTATCAAAGCCATGGCTGAGTTTTTTTAACTCAACCGCATTGCGGTAAAGTTTTTCGCGCTCATCGTATTCAAAGCGAATAAACGGATATTGACGTGAAGAAGGCTTGAATTCCTCAATCTTGATTTTATCTATCTGTTTTGCACGGCTTGTGGCTTGTTTGGCTTTTGAGGCATTTGCCGAGAAGCGACGCACGAAGTCTTGTAAATCGGCAATTTGTTGTTTGGCTTTGGCGTTATCTTTGGCTTGTTGCGCGCGCGCAGCGGTACTGGCTTCCATGTAGTCGTCATAATTACCCGGGTAGACCGCAATCTTTCCGTAGTCCATGTCGCAGGTATGAGTACAGACCTGATTTAAAAAGTGTCGGTCATGTGAAATGATGACCATTGTACAGTCACGATTATTCAGAATATCTTCTAACCAGCGAATGGTGTTGATGTCCAAGTTATTGGTTGGCTCATCGAGAAGCAAAATGTCGGGGTTTGCAAATAGCGCTTGGACTAACAAAACACGCAGCTTCCAGCCCGGTGCAACGGCGCTCATCGGCCCATTATGTTGTTCGATTGGAATACCAACGCCCAGCAATAATTCTCCTGCTCGCGCTTCGGCGGTGTAGCCATCAAATTCAGCAAATACGCCTTCTAACTCCGCGGCGCGCATATAATCGTCTTCTGTGGCTTCTAAATTCGCGTAGATGGCATTTTTCTCCACATTCGCTTTCCACATTTGCTCGTGACCCATCATCACCACATCCAGCACGCGTTGGTCTTCATAAGCAAATTGGTCTTGTTTCAAAAACGCCATGCGTTCGTGATTGTCCAATGAAATATTGCCTGCGCTCGGTGTGAGTACGCCTGCTAAGACTTTCATGTAGGTGGATTTTCCACAACCATTTGCACCAATCAAGCCATAGCGATTATTATCGCCAAATTTAACGGATACGTTTTCAAACAGTGGCTTGGCGCCAAACTGTACGGTGATATTGTTGCTAATTAACAAAATTAATACCTTATCTGAATATCAAAAACTAAAATTTATTATAAATAACGACTTCATTTAAACTGAGCTGTCCACCACGGGGTGAGGCTTCTTTTAATGCTTTGCCGACAACAACAAACATCACCGGAATGTGGTCTGCAGGTAGGTTTAGCAGTTTGGCTACGGCATCAAAATCAAAACCGTCCATCGGGCAAGAGTCGTAACCCAGTTCTTTGGCGGCGAGCATAATAGTTGTGGCAGCCATTCCGCAAGAGCGCATGGCTTCATCACGCTGCACCTGAGCATTATTTCCATAATAGTGACCAATCATCGGCACTAAAATATCAGAAGCAGCTTTCGGTGCATTCCGCCAATAGCGTTCAGGTTGCTTGGCCCAAGCCTGTAAATCCGCAGTCAATACAATCAGCAATGACGCTTCTTCCACTTGCGCCTGATTCCAACTGACAGCGCGAATTTGGTGGCGCAGCACGGGTTCAGTCACAACAACAAAGCGCCAGTTTTGAATGTTAAAGGCAGTGGGCGATAATATCGCCAATGACATGAGTTTAGTTATTTCTTCCTCGATCATTTTGTGGTGTGGGTCAAATACCTTCACCGAGCGGCGTTGTTCTATGGCTTGGCTAACAATCATGATTCGTAATGGATGTCCAAAATTTCTAAATTAGTATTTCCTACAGGACGTTGCCAAGTCACGGTGTCGCCAATTTTTTGACCGATTAGTGCTTTGGCTAATGGTGAAACCCAGCTGACTTTATTGATGCTAGCATCGGCTTCATCTTCGCCCACAATGTGAAACGTATGGCGGGCACCATCATCGTCTTTTACTTCGACTGTTGCGCCAAATAATACTGTTTCATGGCTTTGAGTTTTCGGGTCGATAAGTATGGTTGAGTCAAGTCTGGCGCGCACATAACGTAAGTCACGTTCTAACTCAGCTTTTTTATCTTTTGAAAAAGTATCCTCAGCGGCGTTCTTAAGCACTTCAAGCTCTGCAGTTAATGATTCCTCAAGGGTTTGTAATTCAAGCGCGCCAGTAGGGGTCACATAATTGGGGTGTTCGCTAATCGGGCGTTCAACGAGCTCTTCACCACCAGCTTGTTCAAATCTTTCTTCATTCACAAATGCACGACTCATCTCGGTACTCCTAAATTATTCCCACTCAATCGTTGCTGGCGGCTTGCCAGAAACGTCATACACCACGCGGTTGATACCACGTACTTCATTAATAATGCGGTTTGAAACGCGACCGAGTAAGGCATAGGGCAATTCAGCCCAGTGCGCTGTCATAAAGTCACTTGTCACTACTGCGCGTAAAGCCACCACGTAATCATAAGTACGGCCATCGCCCATTACGCCAACAGATTTTACTGGCAAGAATACGGTAAACGCTTGGCTGGTCAGTTCATACCAAGTTTTGCCTGTGGCATCATCTTTGGTATTGCGTAATTCTTCAATAAAAATAGCATCGGCGCGGCGCAGTAAATCAGCAAAGTCTTTTTTGATTTCACCTAAAATACGCACGCCTAAACCTGGGCCTGGGAATGGGTGGCGATATACCATATCAGCTGGCAAGCCAAGGGCCACGCCAAGTTCACGTACTTCATCTTTAAATAAATCACGTAGCGGTTCTAGTAGTTTTAATCCTAATTGTTCAGGCAAACCACCCACGTTGTGATGACTTTTAATCGTGACGGCTTTTTTAGATTTTGCACCGCCAGATTCAATCACGTCAGGGTAAATAGTGCCTTGTGCTAGAAATGTTGCGCCTTTATGGCCGCCAGATCCCGCCTTGAGCTTGGCGGCCTCATTTTTAAATACCTCAACAAATTCACGGCCGATAATTTTACGTTTAGCTTCTGGGTCGTTCACGCCAGCTAAATGTCCCATGAATTGATCGGTCGCATCGACGCGAATCACGTTCACATGTAGGCGTCCTGCGAACATTTCCATCACTAAGTCGCCTTCATTTAAGCGAAGTAGGCCGTGGTCAACAAAAACACAAGTCAACTGATCACCAATTGCACGATGAATTAGAGCAGCTGCAACGCTAGAATCTACGCCGCCTGATAAGCCTAAAATCACTTCTTCATCACCAACTTGTGCTTTGATTTTAGCGACCGCTTCTGAAATGTAGTCGCCCATAATCCAGTCTGGCTTTGTACCACAAATTTCCAACACAAAGCGGTTAAGCATGGCTTGACCTTGCTTGGTGTGCGTCACTTCTGGGTGAAACTGTACTGCGTAGAATTGACGTGTTTCGTCAGCCATCGCGGCAATAGGCGTAGTATCGTTGCTGGCAATCACTTTAAAGCCAGCAGGCAATTCAGTCACTTTGTCACCGTGGCTCATCCATACGTCAATCAAGCCGTGACCTTCTGCATTCGTTTCATCTTGAATATCACGGAATAGGGCAGAGTGACCGCGAGCGCGCACTTGTGCATAACCGAATTCACGCTTATGACCCGCTTCAACTTTGCCGCCAAGTTGCTGCGCCATGGTTTGCATGCCGTAACAAATGCCCAACACAGGTACGCCAAGTTCGAACACGGCTTGCGGAGCGGTATCAGATTCTTCTGCATAAGCACTGGCATGGCTACCTGAAAGGATAATGCCATCGGCGCCAAAGTTTTTTACAAAATCATTTGAAACATCACAAGGATGAATCTCACAGTAAACATGTGCTTCACGCACGCGACGTGCAATCAGTTGAGTGACTTGTGAGCCGAAATCGAGAATAAGGATTTTTGAATGTGTCATGTTTATTCAGGTAGTTATTAAAACACATGCTCTGCAAGCCAATAAATACGAGGCTTCCAGAGCATTGATTTTTACAGCAATGTTGAGCTAGTCAACGCGGTAGTTTGGTGCTTCTTTGGTAATCTGCACATCATGCACGTGGGACTCACGCATACCTGCAGAAGTAATTTGAACAAATTCGGCCGTATTACGCATTTCTTCAATGGTCGAGCAACCTACGTAGCCCATAGAAGCACGTAAGCCACCCATTAATTGGTGAATCACGGCAATGGAGCTGCCTTTGTAAGGTACGCGACCTTCAATGCCTTCAGGCACTAATTTATCGGCACCGCTATTGGTATCTTGGAAGTAACGGTCGCTCGAGCCTTTTTGCATTGCACCGATAGAACCCATGCCGCGGTAAGATTTATACGAGCGACCTTGGAATAACTCGATGTCACCAGGTGCTTCTTCAGTCCCTGCAAACATGCCGCCAAGCATCACGCTGTGTGCGCCTGCTGCAATGGCTTTTGAAATGTCACCAGAGAAACGTATGCCGCCATCTGCAATAAATGGCACGCCTGATTTTTCAAGCGCTTTGGCTACATTGGCGATTGCGCTGATTTGTGGAACGCCCACACCCGCCACAATACGGGTAGTACAGATTGAGCCTGGACCAATACCCACTTTAACGCCATCTGCACCTGCATCTACTAATGCTAGAGCAGCGCTAGCCGTGGCAATGTTGCCACCAATCACTTCAATGTGTGGGAAGTGTTTTTTGACCCATGTCACACGATCTAATACGCCTTGCGAATGTCCATGAGCGGTATCAACTACAATCACATCAACACCAGCTTCAGATAAAGCGGCAACACGTTCTTCAGTGCCTTCGCCCACGCCAACAGCTGCACCAACGCGTAATCTACCTTGTGCGTCTTTACATGCAAGCGGGTGGTCAGTTGATTTTTGTATATCTTTAACGGTAATCAAGCCTTTGAGTGTGTCGTTTGCATCAATTACTAATACACGTTCTAAACGATGTTGATGTAATAAGCGAATCACTTCATCCTTTGGTGCGCCTTCGCGCACTGTGACCAATTTATTTCTTGGCGTCATGATGTTTTTAATAGGCTGATCAAGATTGGTTTCAAAGCGCAAATCTCGGTTAGTCACAATGCCAACAATTTTGCCGTTATCAACCACTGGAATACCAGAGATTTTATGCAGGTGGTTCAGTTCGAGTACATCACGCACGGTCATGTGACTTTGAATGGTGATTGGGTCATTAACAACTCCCGATTCAAAACGCTTCACACGTGCAACATGCGCTGCTTGTTTCATGGCGGTCATGTTTTTGTGAATGAAGCCTAAACCGCCTTCTTGAGCCAGCGCAATCGCCAGTGGCGCTTCGGTCACCGTGTCCATAGCCGCTGATAAAAGCGGAATGTTTAATTGAATGTTGCGTGTGAGTTGTGTTGCGAGTGATACCTCGCGTGGCAGCACATTAGAGTAGGCTGGCACTAGTAAAACATCATCAAAGGTGAGAGCTTGTTGCAATAAACGCATGCGTAAATCCTTGTACCCAAAACGAAATTATACAGAATTCAGCTAAAAGGCGCGAGTGTTCACTGCAAAAAACTTTAAAGGCTTAAATGAAAACACGGTTTTTTTAAAAATTAATTTGATAAATGTTAAATGTTGTTAGCTCGCGTCAGTCTGGTCATGAATACTTGTATGATTGTTTTTATCAAAGCGCTGGTTCAAACAGGCGCTAGCAAATATTGAAAACGCAAAATCCATGCAAGATAGAAGAAAAAAATTAACCGTAAGGCAAATGATAGACCGACTAAGTATTGATGATCAGACTTCTGAGCCCTATTATAAACAGTTGATACGTCATATCGAGCAGTTAATCGAATCGGGTGAAATAGTGCACGGTTTGGGTCTGCCATCCGAACGCGACTTAGCGCAAGCTTTGAATCTAAGTCGCACTACAGTTAAGCGTTGTTACGATGAATTGCGAAGTGTTGGACTTTTAAACGCGCACGGCAGAGGTGGCACCTCAGTCAATAACCCAGAACCATTCGCTAACTCTTTAGCAAAGATTACAAGTTTTTCTGAAGAAATCCAAGCATTGGGAAAATCCGCCTCAACTAAGTTGGAAAGTATTGATATTTGGCTCGATAAAACCGTTGCTTCAATCTTTCAATTACCAGCTGATGTTTCATTTTTACGGGTGGTTCGTTTGCATCTAGCTGATGGCGTGCCAATTAACAGAGAAGTCGCTTGGTATGAGGTAAGCGCGGTGCCTGCTTTGCAAAATTGGGACGCGACCGGCTCGGTATATCAATTTTTGCAAGAGGTTTGCAAGGTCAGTTTGGGGTGGGCAGAGCAATCGATTGAAGCTATGCCTAGTTCAGATGTAGAGTCCAAATTGTTTGGTTTTAAAGCTAGCTCTCCTTGTTTATTTTTGAAGCGACGTACTTATGGCGTGGATAGCAAGCTGATTGAATATGTTGAAACCACCTGCAGAGGTGATGCCTATGCCTATCAAGTAAAGCTGGGCTTTTAGTTCAAAAGTCTGTAGTTCAAGTCACTAGTTCAAAAGCCAGCTCTTAAATTCCGTACATTTATAAAAGTCTGAAGTGATTTATTTAAAATCACGATAATAATGCTTGCTTGAATATTTATCTGGCAATACTATTATTTTAAAATCATTTACCAGTATTTAAATCGAGTTAAAGGGCTTTTATTATGAAGTTGCGTATTTTTTTGTTATGTGCGGTTTTACTACCCACACTAGCCTCGGCAGAAATCTATAAGTGGAAAGATAAAAATGGCGTGATGCGTTATAGCGATGTGCCACCACCGTCCAATGTTAAATTGGAAAGCGTGCAAGGTAAAAAAGTAGCCAAGCCCACAGGCCTTGCACCACTTACGCCAGTGGAGGGTAATATTACAGCGGCGATTAATAAAGATAAGGCTGTGGCTGCCAAAGAAAAAACTGCGGGAGAAAGCGCTGAGGCCGATAAGAGTAACACCGAAAAAGCACCTTTGAATAAAGAAGAGGCTGCAGCAAAACGTGCTAAAGATGCAGAAGCGCAAAAGAAAGCAGACGAACAAAAGAAAGCCGAATTAGAAACCAAGCAAGCAAATTGCACGGCAGCAAAGCAAAACTTAGCGACATTTACCAATGGTGGCAGAATTGCTAAAACTGATGAAAATGGTCAAAAACAATATTTAGGTGATGCAGAAATTAGCCAAGGCAAGGCCGACGCACAGCGCGATGTAGAAAAATATTGCGATTAACTCGTCTGTATTACTTTTGGATTAAGCTTCAGGCGGTGCATCTCCACCACCTTTTTTCATGACTTTCCCATCGGCCGCGCGTTGTTTGCGTACTTCTTTAGGGTCGGCAATCAGTGGGCGGTAGATTTCAACACGGTCCAAGTGGCGCAATGGTGTGTCTAGTTTTGCTAGTTTGCCAAAGATACCAATTTTATTTACCGCTAAATCAATTTCTGGAAATTTTTCTAGAATCCCCGAAGATTTAATGGCCTGTTCTGCGGTAATGCCATCTTTTGCCTTAAACGGAACAATCAGTTGTTCTTTAGGTTCTGCATAGGCCACTTCCACAATAATCTCAGAGCGATTCATTTCAATTCCTAATGGTTAATTTTCGTCACAAATTTCGTAGCTAGTCTTTGTAAACAATATCTGCCCGCGACACAAAGCCGTCTACAAAGGTATTGGCAATATGGCTAAACACAGGCGAGATAATTTTTTCTAAAAAACTATTAGCAAATTCGTAATTAAGCATGAACTCAACTTTACATGCATTTTCATTCAGCACGGTAAATCGCCAAACGCCTTCTAGATGTTTGAAGGGGCCATCTTTTAGTTTGATTTCCATTAAGCTGGGATAAGTTTTATGGTTTTCGGTGGTGAATTTTTGGTGCAGGCCATGGTAGGCAATATGCAAGGTGGCGATGGTGGAAGCCTCATCTTGCTTGATTAAATCCACGCCCCCGCACCAAGGCAAAAATTTAGGATACTTGGTTACATCATCTACCAGCGCATACATGCGGCTAGCCGAGTGGTGAATAAGTACGGATTTTTGAACTTGCGCCATGGGTTCCTGAAGGTGAAGTAAAGTTGCCAAATAATTCGGATTAGCTCTAAGTGATAACTAGAGTAAAATGTTATTTTAAGTCATTCGCCAAGAAATTTTTAGTTTTATGAGCATTGCACAAAATAAAAAAGCCTTTTTTGATTACTTTATCGAAGATAAATACGAAGCGGGCGTTGTATTAGAAGGCTGGGAAGTCAAAGCCATTCGTGAAAACCGCGTAAATATTAAAGAAGCCTATGTCATTATTCAGCGCGGCGAAATTTATTTAATCGGTTGCCATGTCACGCCACTTGGCGCAGCTTCTACACATGTCCGTCCTGACGCGATTAGAACACGTAAGCTATTATTGCATAATGAAGAAATTCTAAAATTAATTGCAAAAGTAGAGCGCTCTGGTTACACCATCGTGCCATTGGATATGCACTTTTCAAAAGGGCGCGTAAAAGTGCAAATTGGCCTAGCTAAAGGTAAAAAGCAACACGACAAACGCGATACCGAAAAAGAGCGCGATTGGGAGCGTGAAAAAGGCCGTATTATGCGGGCACATAATAAATAATTACACCATCAGCTTCACATTTAGCAGCCTAGTCAGAAGTGACTGGGCTTTTTTTATGGTTTGGCTCAACTAAAAAGAATAATACGCTATGTGGTCTAGCGTACAGAGTGATTGAAAGTGCTTGCGTACTATTCGCAACATAAGGCGTTGGCGTTTGGCGCAAATTATTTTCGACACTTAAAACTAGGGGTAATAAAAAATGAAACAAAATCTTATTAAAATTGCAGTGGCTACAACATTAGGCTTAACTGCACTTTCTTCTTCAGCGGAAGATTTGTACCGCGGTGCTTGGTATGCTCTGCCAGGCATTAGCTACCTGAATACACATCATGATTTAGAAGCAACTAATGGCGGTGGCGGTTTTCTACGATTAGGTAAAGAAATAAGCCCAAGCTGGGATATTCAAGGTGGTCTAGGTTATAACCGCGCACACGAAGACACTAATATCGTAGGTGCTGGTGGCCAATACACACAGACAACTTTAGGTTTAGATGCCTTGTATTTGTTTAGTCGCAGTAACGTTCGACCATTCGTATTGGCTGGGGTAGGCGCCGCACATAATGTAGTGGATTACAATAATATTCCGACACTGACAGACAAACGTAAAAACTCATGGTTGGCCAATGTTGGTGTTGGTGCGCAATATTTAGTTAGCGATAATTTTGGCTTACAAGCTGACCTACGCCACCAGTGGACGCGTACAAATGCTAGAGCCCCAGGTACTTCATTTGATGCAGAGGGCACAATTGGCAACACCTTACTTAGTTTAGGTGCAATTTTCCGCTTTGGTGCGCCAGTGGCGGCACCAGTGATTGCCGCAGAACCTGAGCCTACTCCTGCGCCATATGTAGCGCCGGTCGCTGCAGTTGAACCAGCTCCAGCGCCTAGCCCAGCACCAATTCCAGTAGCTGCTCCTTGTAAACCAAAATTTGAAACAGTAACAATATCAGCAGAAAAACTGTTTGGTTTTGATAAATTTAATTTGCAAGATGGTGCCAAGCCAATTCTGGACGAGGTGGTCACAAAATTGAAAGCGCATCCAGAGTTCACACTGGTCTTGGTCAACGGCCATACTGACCGCATTGGTTCTGAAAACTATAACCAAAAACTGTCAGAACGTCGTGCCAATGAAGTAAAAGACTATATAGTCTCGCAAGGGGTTGATGCGAGCCGTTTACAGGCCGTTGGCAAAGGTGAATCTGAACCAGCAGCCGATTGCAAAGGCATTAAAGGTAAAGCATTGATTGCGTGTTTAGCGCCTGACCGTCGCGTGATTATCTCAGAGCAAGAGCAACATCAAGTGGAAGGCGCCACTACTTGTAATTAAGCCATTTTCTGGCAACATTAGGTGTAACAAATTGACTAAAAAGGCGTTAGCCGATTAACAAAGGTATGCTACAGAGGATGCAATTTTATCAAATTGCATCCTATTTAAACTGCATACATTGCTAAAATGGAAAGTTAAAATGAATATTGAAGTAAAGTTGATCGTTGAGTCAGCCAATGCCTTATGGAATAAGGCGCTTAATAATAAGAATATTAAGGTGCTGGTAAAACTGTATGCTGAAAATGCTACTTTGTCGCCTGGGAATGGAGTGATGCTTAGTGGGCATGACGAAATTGAAAATTTATTCATGGAATTCATTAAAAATGGTGTTCACAATCATCACTTGGAAATTATTGAGGTTGGCGGTTCGGATAAAATAATCTACCAGGTATCAAAATGGAGTGCTAATGGCAATGATTCGTCCACTTTTGGCGGCATTACTATGAGTGTGCTTGAGCAGCATTCTGACGGTAAATGGCTTACCAACTCGCATGTTTGGAATATGAAAAGTTAGGTTTCAGTGGTAGTTAATTAGCGTACCGAAGTGTTCATCTTGGTACAGTTAAAACTAGTTTTTCTTAAAGCTAGGTGTTGTTATCCTTAGCATGCGCTTAATAGAGTGTTTGTCAGAGGTGTACAATAGCACCATGTCAAATATCTCCGTTTTACAAACCCTGCACGATGTTTTTGGTTATTCCACATTTAGAGGTGAACAGCAGGCCATCGTCGAGCATGTCACCACCGGTGGTGATGCGCTGGTATTGATGCCGACTGGCGGCGGAAAGTCCTTGTGTTATCAGTTGCCAGCCTTGTTGCGTGAGGGTGTTGGCATTGTGGTGTCGCCGCTCATTGCCTTAATGCAAGATCAAGTAGATGCGCTCAAGCAACTCGGCGTGCGAGCTGCTTTTTTGAACTCCAGCCAAGATGCAGATGAGACGCGGGATATTACCGTGCAGCTCATGCGCGGCCATTTGCAGATTGTGTATGTGGCGCCTGAACGTTTATTGATGAGCAGTTTTTTATCGTTGCTAGACGAAATTGAACAGGGCGCGGGTATTGCGCTTTTTGCGATTGATGAGGCGCATTGTGTGTCGCAATGGGGCCATGATTTCCGCCCAGAATATCGCAAGCTGACCGTATTGCATGAACGTTTTCCACAGGTGCCGCGTATTGCGCTTACAGCGACTGCCGATGCGCCGACACGGGCGGAAATTATTGAGCGTTTGCAGCTTGAAAATGCGCGCCAGTTTGTTTCTAGTTTTGATCGGCCAAACATTAAATACCGCGTTACGCAAAAGGGCGCGTCACAAAAAACAAGCGCCCGTCAGCAGTTAGAAGCTTTTTTAGAGAGCGAACATGCGAATGATGCGGGCATTGTGTATTGCCTAAGTCGTAAAAAAGTAGAAGAAACCGCCGAGTGGTTAAAATCGCGCGGTTGGGATGCCTTGCCTTACCATGCGGGCCTAGACGCACGTGTTCGCAACCTAAATCAACGCCGATTTTTGCGTGAAGAAGGCGTAATCATGGTGGCCACGGTGGCCTTTGGCATGGGTATTGATAAGCCCAATGTGCGCTTTGTGGCGCATTTAGACTTACCCAAAAGTATGGAAGGCTACTACCAAGAAACAGGACGCGCAGGGCGCGATGGCTTGCCCGCCAACGCTTGGATGACCTATGGACTGGGCGATGTAGTGAGCATGCGCAAAATGTTGGATTCTGGCGATGCGCCAGAAGAACGCAAAGCCGTGGAGCGGCAAAAGCTCGATGCGCTTTTAGGTTTTTGCGAATCAACCATCTGTCGCCACCAAACCTTGTTGCGTTACTTTGGCGAACAACATCCTGGCGATTGCGGACAATGTGACAATTGTTTATCCCCCGTTGATACTTGGGATGCTACGCAAGCCGCACAAATGGCGCTTTCTTGCGTGTATCGCACAGGGCAACGCTTTGGTGTGGTGCATTTAATTGATGTGTTGTTGGGTAGAAATACACCCAAAATTCAGCAATTTAGTCATCAAAACTTAAGCACATTCGGCATTGGTAAAGGCATATCGCAACCACAATGGAGCAGTGTTTATCGGCAGTTAGTCGCAGGTGGTTACTTAGAAAGCGATATTGAAGCTTTTGGCGGATTGAAATTGGCTGAATCTGCAAAACCCTTTCTAAAAGGCGAGGCAGAAGTGTGGTTGCGCCAAGATTCAGAAGTAGTTGCCACGCGTAAAGTCAGTAAGGCCGAACGCGGCAGTCGTGCCAAAGAAGGCTACGAAGAAGTGGCTGACGACCCGCTGTGGCATGCACTGAAAGCCAAACGTATGGAACTTGCTAAAGAACAAGGTGTGCCGCCCTATTTGATATTTCACGACAGCACGTTGTTAGAAATACTCAACCAAAAACCTGGCAGCCTGACTGAAATGAGCCAAATCTCTGGTGTTGGGCAGGCTAAGCTTGAACGATACGGTGATGCCTTTTTAGAAGTGCTGGAAGATAGATAACTTTTGAATCAGATAAGCTAAAAATAGCTGCCCTGCGAAGCGCGTCCCTATTGGCCTGCAGGGCAGGTGCTTTTAACGCATAAGTTGTGCCAAAAGGTTAAATGCGTAATCCTATAAAAATATCAATACACGTATACAGTCATAAGCGCGTATAATTAAGCTCTTGATGAGCTGAGCATGAACTAAGTTTAAGTTTGGTGAGTCATAATTAGACTGATTTGGGGCTGACCAGGTTTCGACGTGGGTTACAAAGCAGTGCAGGGCATACCGAGGCTCAGATTACCTCGTAAATACAGCTGAAACAAGTATAGTCGCAAACGACGAAACTTACTCTCTAGCAGCTTAATCCTGCTGGACGCTACACCAGCTCTCCCGTGGGTTGGATTGGGGTAACCCATACGTAGTGTCATATACACGGGATACGTGTTGTGCTGGGCCACTTAGTACATCATTAACCTTAAGGTAGCTCGTCTGTAAACCGCTTGTCTGTTGGTGTGGTGCAGATTAAATTAAACAACAAGGCTAAGTATGTAGAACTGTCTGGGGAGGATTTGCGGACGCGGGTTCGATTCCCGCCAGCTCCACCATTT
>NZ_JABFRA010000119.1 GCF_013141425.1 Methylotenera sp.
GTCATTGCCTCGTGGAATGACATACGTGGGAATGCGGCTGGCAAATCTACGTTTTGCACTTTTTTCAGCATTTGACGAATCATCTCTTCAACAATGTCCATGATTTGATTTTCAGTCATAAACGATGTTTCGATATCTACTTGCGTGAATTCTGGCTGACGGTCAGCACGTAAATCTTCATCGCGGAAGCATTTAGTGATTTGGAAATAACGGTCGAAACCTGACACCATCAATAATTGTTTGAACAGTTGTGGTGATTGCGGCAATGCGAAAAACTGACCAGCGTGAACGCGGCTTGGCACCAAGTAATCACGCGCACCTTCTGGGGTTGAGCGTGTCAGCATCGGTGTTTCAACTTCTATGAAGCCATTCGCATCTAAATAATCGCGTAAATTTTTAGAAACTTTATAACGTAGCATCAGATTTTTTTGCATTGCTGGGCGACGTAAGTCAATGTAGCGGTGCTCTAAACGCACAGTTTCAGTGAGGTTGTCATCGTCTAGTTGGAACGGCGGGGTGAGTGAGGCGTTGAGAATTTCAATCTCAGTGGCTATCATCTCGACTTCACCAGTGGCTAAATTAGCATTGGTGGCGCCTTCTGGACGCGCATTAACCACACACGTCACTTTAAGCACGTATTCACTACGTATGCTTTCAGCGATGGTGAACGCGGCTTTTGCGTCAGGATTAACTACAATTTGCGCCAAGCCTTCACGGTCACGCAAGTCAATAAAAATTACGCCACCGTGGTCACGGCGACGGTGCGCCCAACCGCATAAAGTAACTGTTTGGCCAATGTGTGAGCGGTTTAAATGACCGCAGTAATGTGTACGCATAATGTTAAGTCTTGTTATAAAGTCGGTTAATCGAATGGTTTATAAATACTAATGAGTTGCTACTGCGATACTTTTTGCTGTGTTTTTGTTTTAAATTTATCGGGCGGGGCTACAACGCCCATGCTAATGATGTACTTTAAGGCCTCATCGACGCTCATATCCAGCGCAATCAAATCAGCACGCGGCACCATCAAAAAGTAGCCCCCTGTTGGGTTTGGTGTGGTTGGCACGTAAATGCTAACAAAATCGCCCGGCAAATGATTCGCCACATCGCCTCCTGGTTTGCCTGTGACAAAAGCGATTGTCCAAGTACCCTCACGCGGAAATTGCACTAAAACGGCTTGGCGAAAAGCGTTGCCAGAGTCTGAAAATAGCGTATCCGAAACTTGCTTCACACTAGCATAAATTGACTTAACCACGGGCACCCGTGCAAGGAGGGCCTCCCACAGCAAAATCAATTGCCTACCAAAAATATTGGTGGCAATAACGCCTGTGAGAAAAATAATCAACAAGGTAAGTAACGCGCCTACCCCAGGAATCTCCAGCCCTAATTGTGCTTTGGGTCGCCAATTTTCGGGGAGCAGATATAAGCTGTTATCCATCATACCGATGATGCCGGAAAGCACCCAAGCGGTGATAAACAGCGGCACAAGCACTAATAAACCGGTAATAAAATATTTTTTCATGCGTTTTTAAATTAACTTAATGGCAGGCGCAACCCGTGGCACATGGCGCTGGCGTAGCAGCAACTTCAGATTTTTTTTCGGTCGCAGACTCACCGCTTGCACTGTCGGGTTTGCTCGGACTTGCCTTACTACCGCCGTTTTTAAAATCGGTAGCATACCAGCCACTGCCACTTAGCTGAAAGCTAGGTGCAGACAATTGTTTACTAAATGTTTCTGTACCACATTCTGGGCAGGTTTCAGTGCTTGCCGCACTGATTTTGCGCATAACTTCAGCCTTATGGCCGCAACTTGTACATTGATAATCGTAAATAGGCATAAAATACCTCAGCAAACAGTTAGATAACCACGAATTATACCTTATTTGGCGACTAGGCTAATCCCCAAAAATTAACGGGCATTAAAATTTAAAACGCTGGGATTAAAGGATTTACGCTATTTACCTAGCTCCAAAGGGCGAGCGGGCTATAGGTGATGGCTGGGAATCTGTCGTTATCACTGACGCCTTGACTGATAAGTCGATTAAAATCCACTTGAGAAAGCGGCTTGCTAAACAAGTGACCTTGAAAAGCCTTGCAGCCACTCTTACGCAAGAATTCAAGCTGCTCAACCGTTTCAACCCCTTCTGCAATCACTTCTAAACCTAAATTGTGCGCCATGCTGATAATGGTTTGCACGATAATCTCATCGTCTTTATCGATGGCAATATCACGCACAAAACTGCGATCAATCTTGATTTGACTAAGCGGCAAGCTTTTTAGGTAGATTAACGAAGCGTAGCCAGTGCCAAAATCGTCCATCGCAAAATGGATGCCGATGGCCCGTAATTCGCGCATTTTTTTAATCGAGTCGGCAATATTGTCGAACACCAAGCTTTCGGTCAGCTCCAACTTGAGTTTGTTCGGCGGAATTTCAAATTTGGCCAGTGTTGATCGAATCTGCTCGACAAAGTTTGCTTGACGGAACTGCCTTGCACTGACATTAATCGCCAAGTTCAAATCCTGAGTTAATGGGTTATTTTGCCATTCCAGCAACTGCAAACAGGCCGTTTCAAGCACCCATTGGCCGATGGGCAGAATCAACAAAGATTCTTCAGCAAAGGGTACGAATTGAGAAGGATAGATCATGCCTTGCTCTGGATGTTCCCAACGAATTAGCGCCTCAGCACCAATAATCTGATTCGCCTCATTTACCTGCATTTGCAATAAAAGTTTTAACTGATCACTTTCTAAGGCAAAGCGCAAATCCTCTTCAAGTGCGGCACGTGCTTCTAGCGCCGCCTGCATGGCAGGATCAAAAAAGCGCACCGCATTGCGCCCCGCTTGTTTGGCTTGATACATGGCGGTATCGGCTCGTTTTAACAATTCATCAACCGACATTTCCTGGCTGTGAAACATGCTGATACCAATACTCGGCGTGCTGTAATGATCAAAGTCCTGAATGAGATAGAGCTGACCCAAGGTTTTTCTGATTTTTTCGCCGACAACTTCTGCTTGGCCGGTCGCCTGCTCAATATCAGCACTTAAATTTTCCAAAATAACCACAAATTCATCGCCGCCCAGACGCGCAACAGTGTCTTCAGACCTCACGCAAGATTTTAAGCGCTCGGCCACTTCAATCAACAATAAATCACCAACGTCATGCCCGCGCGTATCATTGAGTATCTTAAAATTATCGAGGTCAATGAACAAAATAGCACTATAGGTTTTATAAGTAGAATCTGCCAAAAGCGTTGACTCTAAACGTTCACGCAATAACCGTCGGTTAGGTAACTTAGTCAGTGGGTCAAAAAAAGCGAGATTGTTAATCTCATGCTCCGCTTGTTTTCGTTCGGTAATGTCACGTAAAAATCCCACTAGCATGCGTGAGCCCGTCCAATCGAACGCGGTAATAGCCAACTCCACCGGAAACTCTCTACCATTGGCGCGCATGGCATTTAACTCAATGCGCTTACCAAGCATGGTGGACTGCCCCGTTTTGCCAAAATGGTTGAATCCATTGTTATGCGCCTGCCTTGCTGCAGGCGGAACAATCACTTCCGCAAGGTTTTTACCAAGTACATCTTCGCGTTTATAGCCAAAGGTGCGTTCCGCGGCGGGATTGAATTCTACGATATTGCCTTTGTCATCCATCATGACAATGCAATCCAACGCACCTTCAACCACAGAGCGCATTTTCTTTTCGCTCTCGCTTAAATCGTTCAACATGGAGGCGGCCTGCTCACTTGCTGATTTTTCCAATGAAGTGTGTAAACGTTGGAGTTCTGTGAGCGCTCGGCTATGCTTATTAATAAGACGTCGATCTAACAATGCTGCCAGTAGGCCGCCAGCAAACCAAAAAAAGGAGGCTAGCGCGATAAAAATTGCCAGCATATCCTTATCAATTGGGCTGCCGGTCACCACACTCACACTGTCATGCTTTAACACAAGCACCTGCATGGCCTCGTAATGCACACCGGCAATGGCAAGCCCGATAAACACACTACCAAGTGCAAAGCTAAGATATTCTGGCAGAGGTGATTTTTCGGCTCGATACACCAACCACAAGGCAACCCATATTGCGAGCGCTGAGGTAATAAGCACCGCTACTACCTGACCGCTGAAATTGTATTGGATTGGGGGTAACATTTTCAGTGCCGCCATGCCTGTGTAGTGCATCGCACTAATCCCTAGCAAAATCAACACACTGGCAGTAAAGAAACGTAAATGCCCATTATCAGGCCCACGTAAAACATAAAAACCGAATAATGCCGTAGCGATTGCGGGTAGCACAGAGATTAGTGTTAGAGATAAATCATAATTCAGGGGCGCAGATAAGTGAAAAGCCAGCATGCCGATGAAGTGCGTCGACCAGATTGCCAAGCCTAATGTTACGCCTCCCGCAATCATCCAGACTAGTGCTGAACGCCCCTGAGAATGCCACATGCGAGATGCATGTGTTAAAGCGGTAAAAGCACCAGTGACTGCCACCAATACCGATAAAGCAACAAGCGGTGTGTTCCAAAAAATATTCAAGAGTCAGTGCTATCTATCATCGTTTGCAGAACTATTTTAGGTTACCTATTCATTAGCGATAACATCTCTAAAACGGAATGTCGTCTTCAAAATCATCGAAGCCAGAACCGCCTGTTGATTTCGCTGGTGCTTGTTTTGCGGACTGGCCTGACGAAGAACCGCCTTGATTGCTCGACGGTGCTTGATTGTAATCGCTTGCGCTACTACTTTGGTCGATACCACCCTCATAGCTGGCGTTTGAGCCACCCTCACGTCCACCCAGCATTTGCATTTGGTCTGCGATAATCTCTGTGGTGTAACGGTCTTGACCTTCTTTGGTTTGCCATTTACGCGTTTGTAAACGGCCTTCTACATACACTGGGCGGCCTTTTTTAAGGTATTCACCTGCAATTTCAGCCAGTTTGCGATACATCACAATGTTGTGCCATTCAGTACGTTCTTGCTTAGCGCCAGATTTATCTTTCCAGCTATCTGTAGTGGCAATGCTAAAGTTACAGACCGCTTCACCATTCGGCATAAACCGAACCTCCGGGTCACGCCCTAAATTACCGACCAAAATTACTTTATTGACTGATGCCATTTTTATCCTCTCAACAATTTATGCACTTGGGCTTCGTCCCAATCTTGCGATTTATCTATTTTCAATATCACGGTGCGTTCTTGCGGCAATACGACTGCTTCTATTACACCAATTAATTTAACAAGTTTAGCGTTTAGGCTCGCAGCACTATCGGCATTCAAAACTGGTGTAGTTTCATCCAAACTGTACATTTTAGTTTTAACTGCTGGTGGCGCTTGCATTGAATATGCAAATATTAGCCATAAAAGCATCATTGCGCTACAAAAAATAAACACGCTGGCAAAGCCATAGCGATGCGACAAATACCCTCCCAATGCGCCACCTGCGAATACGCCCAAAGATTGCGCGGTGTTATAAACGCCCATCGCCGTGCCCTTAGCTTCCGCTGGCGCCATTTTGCTAATGATTGAGGGCAACGAGGCTTCGAGTACATTAAACGCGATAAAGTACAGCGTGAGTGAAAACACAATACCCCAGAAATGTTGAATTGAGCCTGCAAAAACAAGCTGCGCAAGCAACATGGTTGCTACCGCCGCCACGAACACCTGTTTCATTTTAGCTTGCTTTTCTGCGTAAATAATCGCTGGCACCATAAACACAAAAGAGGACAGCAACACTGGTAAATAAATGTACCAATGCTGATTAACCTCCAAATTACTGGATTTTGTAATGGCAAACGGCACTACGACAAACATGGCCATTTGCGCGGCATGCAGGGCAAATATCCCAAAATTCAAGCGCAATAATTGCGTATTTTTCAGCACGCCTTTTAGCTTTTCTGGCGCAGCACTGGCGTCCGAATGATAATGGCTATGCACAGGATCAGGCACAACAAACTTCACTACAGCAATCGCCGTTAGAGTTAATACGGCCGTCATCAAAAATATACCGGGAACGCCTATCCATTGGTTTAAAAGGGGCCCACCCACCAGTGAAAGTGCAAACGCCACGCCAATGGTGCCGCCGATGGTTGCCATGGCTTTAGTGCGATTCTCATCGCGCGTTAAATCTGCCAATAATGCCGTTACCACTGCGGAAACAGCGCCTGCGCCTTGAATTGCTCGGCCGACAATAATGCCCTCAACATTCATGGCCAATGCCGCCACCATGCTCCCCACTGCAAAAATCGCCAGCCCTAAATAAATCATTGGCTTGCGACCAAATTTATCGGATGCCATGCCAAACGGCAATTGAAATAGCGCTTGTGTCAGACCATAAGCACCTAATGCAATGCCAATCATCAAGCTACTCGGTTTATCAGGTAGAGTCGACGCGTAAATAGCAAATATTGGCAAAATAGAAAACATGCCGAACATCCGCAAACCGTAGATAGAAGCCAAACTCAGCGTAGCGCGCATTTCAACAGGCGTCATTTTGTCGTTCGGAATATCAAGTGACGTCAGGGTATCTACCGCAATATCAGCGAAAAGATCGTGTGTTTGATTGTCTGAATGATGCTTTGAATTGGACATGTAAACTAGAAGGCCTGAAAAATAGTTAGCTAAACGCTTAAAAGTAGGTATATTAGCAGGTTGCCTTAATTTTCGTAAAAGCATTATGGAATTCATCAAAATACGTGGTGCAAGAACGCACAATTTAAAAAATATTTCTCTGGATATTCCAAGAAATAAACTGGTGGTTATTACGGGCTTATCGGGCTCTGGTAAATCATCATTAGCGTTTGATACGCTGTATGCTGAAGGCCAGCGTCGCTATGTTGAATCGCTATCGGCTTATGCACGTCAGTTTTTGGCGCGCATGGATAAACCCGATGTTGATTTAATTGAAGGTTTATCGCCTGCAATTTCGATTGAGCAAAAATCCACCTCGCACAATCCGCGTTCAACAGTCGGCACCGTGACTGAAATTCACGATTATCTGCGTTTGCTTTACGCCCGCGCAGGTGACCCAGAGTGTCCAGAACATGGCATTAAGCTAGAAGCGCAAACCGTGAGCCAGATGGTTGACCATATTCTAGCCTTGCCTGAAGAAACCAAGCTCATGATACTGGCGCCCGTGGTAAGCAATCGCAAAGGCGAGCAACTCGATTTATTTGAAGAGTTGAAATCGCAAGGTTTTGTGCGCTTGCGTGTAGATGGCAAGATTTATGAAGTAGATGCCTTGCCACAGCTGACCAAAACCACCAAACACAATGTTGAAGTGGTGATTGACCGCATTAAAGTCAAGCAAGACATGAAACAGCGTATCGCCGAATCCTTCGAAACTGCATTGCGTTTGGCAGAAGGCAAAGCCATTGCGGTTGAGATGGATACCGACAAAGAACATCTTTTTTCAGCCAAGTTTTCATGCCCCGTGTGTGACTACTCACTTGCCGAATTAGAGCCACGCCTATTCTCGTTTAACAATCCAATGGGCGCATGCCCAAAGTGCGACGGCTTAGGGAATATCAACTTTTTTGACCCTAAACGCGTGGTAGCCTTTCCGCATTTATCCCTTGCTGCGGGTGCAATTAAAGGCTGGGATAAACGCAATCAGTTTTACTTCCAAATGTTGGCCAGTATCGCTACACACTACAACTTTAATCTTGATACCGCTTTTGAAAAATTGCCTGAGTACATACAAAAAGTTTTGCTCAACGGCAGCGGTAAAGAATTGATGCCGTTTAAATACCTGAATGAACGCGGCGTTTTCTTTGAAAAAAAGCATGCGTTTGAAGGCATTTTAAACAACCTGCAACGCCGTTATCACGAAACGGATTCGCAAACAGTACGTGAAGAGCTGGCAAAATATTTAAATACACAAAGCTGCCCAGATTGTGCTGGCACACGTTTGCGTAAAGAAGCGCGCCACGTAAAAGTGGGCAATAAAAACATTCATGAAGTCTGCGAAGTGCCATTAAAGTTAGCGCTTACTTTCTTTGATAGCCTTGAATTAACAGGCGCAAAACTTGCGATTGCGGATAAAATCGTCAAAGAGATTAGCAACCGCCTGAAGTTTTTAACCAACGTTGGCTTGGAGTATTTATCGCTTTCACGCTCCGCTGAAACGCTGTCAGGCGGTGAGGCGCAACGCATTCGCCTAGCTTCACAAATCGGCAGCGGCTTAACAGGTGTAATGTATGTACTTGATGAGCCGTCCATAGGTTTACATCAGCGTGACAACGATAGATTATTAGAAACGCTAAAACGCCTGCGTGATATTGGCAACAGCGTGATTGTGGTGGAGCACGACCATGACGCGATTTTAGCGGCCGATTACGTGGTGGATATTGGACCAGGTGCTGGCGAACATGGTGGCAAGATTGTGGCTGAAGGCACACCAGCAGAAGTATTAGCGAATCCCAATTCGCTCACAGGCGAATATTTAAGCGGCAAAAAGCAAATCCTCTATAACAAAAAACGTACGCAGGCTGACCCAGCGCGCTGGCTGAAATTGAGCAACTCCACAGGCAATAATCTAAAAAACGTCACGCTCAAATTACCTGTCGGCTTACTTAGCTGCATCACCGGCGTTTCTGGTAGTGGAAAATCGACGCTGATTAATGACACCCTATACCGCGTAGTTTCACAGCATTTATACGGCAGCAGCACAGAACCAGCACCGTATAACGAAATCGACGGCTTAGCATTTTTTGACAAAGTAGTGGATGTTGACCAAAGCCCAATTGGTCGCACACCGCGCTCAAACCCTGCAACATACACTGGGTTATTCACGCCAATTCGCGATTTATTTGCTGGCGTACCAGAAAGCCGCGTGCGCGGTTATGGGCCTGGTAGATATTCATTCAATGTAAAAGGTGGGCGCTGCGAGGCTTGCCAAGGCGACGGTGTGCTACGTGTAGAAATGCATTTTTTGCCAGACGTTTACGTGCCGTGCGATGTGTGTAAAGGCCACCGCTACAACCGCGAAACTTTGGAGATTCAGTTCAAAGGCAAAAATATTCATGAAGTGTTAGAAATGACCGTTGAACAGGCGCATAGTTTTTTTAGTGCACAGCCGGTTATTTCGCGCAAATTGAAAACACTGCTTGATGTGGGTTTGGGTTACATCACGCTCGGGCAAAGTGCGACGACTTTAAGCGGCGGCGAAGCGCAACGCGTTAAACTAGCGCTTGAACTCAGCAAACGCGATACAGGCCGTACGCTATATATTTTAGATGAGCCCACAACCGGCTTACACTTTGCCGACATTCAACTATTGCTTGATGTGATTCATCGTTTACGCGATGCAGGCAATACCATTGTGATTATCGAGCATAATCTAGACGTGATTAAAACTGCCGATTGGATAGTCGACATGGGGCCAGAAGGTGGCGATGGTGGCGGAACCATTATTGCCGAAGGCACACCAGAACAAGTGGCCTTAAGTACAGAAAGTTACACGGCTAAATATCTCAAGGCGATGCTGTAAATTTATTTGAGACTTTTGATTTAAGAAATTTGCTATGAAAATACCTAAAAAGTACGCAAATATTTTATTTGCCTTTGTCATGTCCTTGCTCATGGCAGCCATCATGTCTGGCGTACTAACGGCGTTATTTGCTGGTATTAATAATCAGTTTATTTCGCAATGGGGGCGGGCATTTATTCATGCCTGGCCAATCGCGTTTCCCGCGATATTTGTTGTTGCACCAATTGTCAGAAAAATCGTTACATTGTTAACTGAATCTTAAAAATCACCGAAAAAACAGATGGCCTGCGAGCCAGTATCTATGCGGCTCCCAGGGCATCAACTTTCAATGTTATGGCACTTCTGCAAAGCGCATTCTGGCTTGTATGGTGGCCGTTCTGCGATTTAAATAGGAAGTCGATTGATGCTTATCGTAAAAACGCGGGTTAGGAATCATGGCCGCCAATTTTGCCGCTTGCCCGCTACTGAGTTTGGCCGCGCTGGTTTTGTAATAATGTCTAGACGCCGCCTCGGCACCAAACACACCATTGCCCCATTCAATCACGTTCAAATAAATCTCTAAAATACGGCGTTTGCTCAGAATATTTTCCAGCATCACGGTGATTAGCGCTTCTTCGCCCTTGCGCCAAGGGGTACGCTTGGTGGACAAAAACAAGTTCTTAGCTAATTGCTGACTAATGGTTGAGCCGCCGGCTACGATTTTGCCTTTTTTCAGATTTTTTTCGTAAGCTTTTTGTATGCCTTCCCAATCAAAGCCTTCATGGTCAACAAACTTGGCATCTTCACTTGCAATGACAGCGCGCTTAAGATTGCTAGAGATTTTGGCGTAATCCACCCACTTATATTTCAACTCAGCGTCCGGATTTTTTTCTTGAATCACGTCCAAGCGGTCTTCCATAAAGGCGCTGGACGATGGGTTAAATTTAATCCACCAACAAATGTGCAGAAAAATCCAAAGTTGATACAAAAAAAGTAACAAAAAAAATAGCGCCAAGCCACGTGTAAGGTAACCACTAAAACTCAAAGGCGCTGCATTGGGGCGCTTGTTAAATAGCCACTTTTTCATACTATTTTAATTAGGCTTTCGGTAAATTTCTGATTTGCTGTATGACAGTTCTAGTTTCTGGTCGCACACCACGCCAGATATAAAATGCCTCCGCCGCCTGTTCTACCAGCATGCCAAGGCCATCTGCCACTTGCGCGCCATTTTGCCGCGCCTGCTGCATAAAGGGCGTTTCACGGCCGTACATCATGTCGTAGGCTAAGCAATTTTTAGCAAAGAGGCTGTTGGGAATCGGTAAAGCCGTCTCGGTTAAACCTGCCGAAGTCGCGTTAATGACAATATCAAATTGTTGAGATTGCAAGTCAGCAAACGTGCATCCTGTTAATGTGGTGGGCGAATCGCTTTTCTGCCGCTCGACTTTTTTCACCATATCCTGTGCTTTTTCTAGCGTGCGATTGGCAATCACCAGTAATTTTGGCTTCGCTTCCAATAACGGTTGCAATACACCTTCCGCCGCGCCGCCAGCACCAATCAGCAAAATGCTTTTAGCTGCGATGCTTACCTTAAGATTACCTTCAATGTCACGCACCAACCCTGCTCCATCGGTATTATCCGCGCGCACTTCATCAGCAAAGCTCAATGTATTGGCAGCACCCGCAAAAATCGCCCGTTTTGAAGGTTGTTTTGCGAATTTAAATGCTTCAAACTTAAATGGCACGGTGACATTTACGCCCTTATAGCCTTTGGCTATCAAGTCGTGAACCGTCGCTTCAAAGCCATCCAACGGCCCTAAAATGGGCTCATAGCGCATATCCTGATTCGTCTGCTTAGCAAAGGCTTCATGTATCAGGGGTGATTTACTATGCGCGATTGGATGACCAATGACAGCATATAGGTCGGTCATTATTTAGTTAGACTCATTTATATTTGACCTGATTTTAATTTGACCATGGCAAATTCGCATGCTTCCAGCCGTTAATCAAGGTGCGCTGCTTCGCGCCATTCGCCTCACCCTCAAAGCCTTCCAAGGTGTTATAGGCCTGCGTATAGCCCAGCGTAGCGGCCACGCTAGCCGCGTTATTTGAACGTGCGCCAGTGCGGCACAGAAATATCAATACTGATTTTTTATCAAAACGGCGTTTATTTAATTCTGCGGATAACTGCTCGGCAAAGTCATCATTCGCCACCATGCCGGGGTAAAATGCCCATTCCACATTCACCGCATTGGGAACGCGACCGACTAATTCCAGTTCGGCTTTAGTTCGCACATCTACTAATAGCGCTTTAGTATCGTCCTGCAAAATCTCAAAGGCTTCTTGCGGTGTCAGCGCACCTGCATAGGGTAGATTTTTTTCTGCCCCGCGCTTTTGCGCTAACGTTAAAATTGTTTGCTGATTGCTCATAAGTTCACCCTATCAATTATTTTACTGATTTAAAGAATGTTGTTTGCATAATTCTACATTCAATATTTTTTGTCTACAGCGATTTAGAAAAATATAAAAATTTTGGTCCATTTCTTCAGCAAACCAAATGCACTTATATGGTGCATAAAATTGGCGTATTGCACTAAATGTGTGCTGTGTTTTAATTCGTATTTGAGCCATTATTGAAAAAAGCCTTGGTTAAGCCTTTTCAGATTGGCACGTTTCCTGCTAATCTACTGAGTTGAAATTTTTGATTTATATCCAAACCCACACCTCAAATAGGAGATTCTGATGTCAGTGGAAAATGTAATGAAATTAGTTATCGATAACGACATTAAATTTGTTGATTTTCGTTTTACCGATACGCGCGGTAAAGAACAACACGTTACCGTGCCTGTTTCTCACTTTAATGAAGATAAATTTACTGAAGGCCACGCCTTTGACGGCTCTTCAATCGCCGGTTGGAAAGGCATTCAAGCCTCTGACATGCAACTGATGCCAGACCCCTCTACTGCTAATATCGACCCATTTATGGATGAGCCAACACTGGTATTAACCTGTGACGTGGTAGACCCAACCGATGGCAAAGGTTACGAGCGTGATCCACGTAGCTTGGCTAAACGTGCGGAGGCTTACTTAAAATCAACTGGTTTAGGCGATACCGCTTATTTCGGTCCAGAGCCTGAATTCTTCATTTTTGACAGCATTCAATGGGATGTTTCAATGAGCGGCAGCTCAGTTCGCATCAATTCAGAAGAAGGTGCTTGGGCATCTGGCGAAAAATTTGAAGGCGGCAACACTGGACACCGTCCAGGCGTTAAAGGCGGCTATTTCCCTGTACCACCTGTCGATTCATTGCACGATATCCGTTCAGCCATGTGTATTACCTTAGAAGCAATGGGCGTGCCTGTTGAAGTGCACCACCATGAAGTTGCAACGGCTGGCCAATGTGAAATTGGCACTAAATTCAGCACTTTAACGCAACGTGCTGACTGGACTCAAATTCAAAAATACGTGATTTTGAACACCGCTCACGCTTACGGCAAAACGGCGACATTTATGCCAAAACCATTCGCAGGCGATAATGGTTCTGGTATGCACGTTCACCAATCTGTTTGGAAAGATGGCAAAAACCTGTTCGCAGGTAACGGCTATGCGGGCTTGAGCGAGTTTGCGCTTTACTACATTGGCGGCATTATTAAACACGCCAAAGCATTGAATGCGATTACTAACCCAGGTACAAACTCATACAAACGCTTAGTACCACATTTTGAAGCGCCAGTTAAGTTGGCTTACTCTGCTAAAAACCGCTCAGCTTCTATCCGTATTCCTTTTGTGCATTCTGACAAAGGTCGCCGTGTTGAAGCGCGCTTCCCAGACCCAATCGCCAACCCCTACTTGGCATTCTCAGCCTTGCTCATGGCGGGTTTAGATGGCGTACAGAACAAGATTCACCCAGGTGAACCAGCCACTAAAGATTTGTACCATCTACCTGCTGAAGAAGATGCACAAATCCCAACCGTTTGCGCATCTTTAGAAGAAGCGCTCGCAGAATTAGATAAAGACCGCGAGTTCTTAACTAAAGGTGGCGTTTTCACTAACGACTGGATTGATGCCTACATTGCATTAAAAATGGAAGAAGTGAACAAAATCCGCATGACTCCGCATCCTGCAGAGTTTGGTTTGTACTACTCTTGCTAATATTTCATTAGTTGCAGCACTCAAAAGGGGCGATGATATCGCCCCTTTTTTATTGCCATTTACTCTTGTCCGCTTGACGTGAACCCTAGTTAACGTCAACCTAAGCACAAATCACACGTTTGCTAACTACATTGCCTAACTTGGATAACTCTACTAAACTATTGTTATGAAAAAAATTCTGTCGCTTGTTAGTTTGTTGATTACGGCCTTTTCTACCAACGCGTTTGCTGAAATTTATAAACGCGTGGATGCTGATGGCCGCATTACTTATTCCAATATCAAAACGCCAGGCGCTACCCGTTTGGAGTTTGACCCTGACGCTAACACCATTTCAAGCGTTAAACCTAAAAGCAAAGGGGAATCGGCAAGCGCTAACAAGCGCACTGCGACCCCTGAGGGCTTTCCTAAAGTAGATAAACAAACGCAAACCAGTCGCGATGGCAAGCGCCAAGAGATACTACAAAGCGAACTGGATGCAGAAAAAGCCGCGTTAGAAGAAGCCAAAAAGGCCTATGCCGAGGGCGAATCCAAACCTGAGGTCTACAAAACGCCGACTGGCGCTACCATGCGCAACGTTGCTAAATTTCAAGAAAAAATGAAAGCCTTGCAAGAAGACGTTGATAGCCACGAAAACAACATTAAATTGCTGCAAAAAGAACTCGATAACCTGCGTTAATTCAGTTTTAAAATTTAATTCTACTCAAATCCACATCAAAGATAGTCCAATTTAAATAGTTGGTCTATCTTTTGCTTTATACATAGTAATATCCTTGATAAGCTTATTTTAAAGGCGCTAAATTCAATATTACTATGGTCTCAATTTAATGGTTCAACCAACACCCAATCATTTTGCAGGGCTTGAACATCTAGCAACCGCCATCATACTGCTCGATGAGAATCGCCGCGTGGTTTACATCAACCCAGGGGCAGAAATTATTTTTGCCTTTAGCGCAACGCACGTAACAGGCATGCTCATTAGTGATGTTTTTCCTGACTGTGAAATTTTAATGGCCGCCATTAATAACGCAATTTTGCAACAAAGCCCGTTTCGGGAACATGAATTTACTATTACAACCAATCGGCATCATTCGTTTGCCGTTACCTGTACCGCTACGCCCATAGATGCGCCTACCGCGTGCTTAATACTCGAGTTTCAACAAATGGATGCGCAGCTTCGCATCGCACGCGAGGAGCGCATGCTGATACAACAGCAAGCCAATGCCGAGTTACTTCGCAACCTTGCACACGAGATTCGCAACCCACTCGGTGGCCTGCGAGGTGCAGCACAGCTGCTTGAGCACGAATTGCCTTCGCCGAGTTTGCGTGAATACACTCAGGTAATAATTAAAGAGGCCGACCGCCTGCAATCACTCATGGATCGTCTACTGATACCGCATCGCGTACCCAAATATCAGCCGACCAATATTCACGAAGTACTAGAGCGCGTGCGCAGCCTGCTACTTGCAGAAACGCCCAATGCTGTTTTAATTAAGCGCGACTATGACTTAAGCCTGCCCGAACTAATTGGCGACCGCGAAAAACTCATTCAAGCCGTGCTGAATATCGCGCGTAATGCGGTGCAAGCCATGCAATCACACCACACTCCCGCTAGCCAAATTACGTTTAGAACACGCGCAGAGCGCCAAGTAACCTTAGCCAGAAAACGCTACCGCGTGGCCATTAAACTAGAAATTATCGACAACGGTCCTGGCGTACCGGCAGACATTCGCGACCGTATTTTTTACCCCTTGGTATCAGGCAGCGAAGGTGGCTCGGGCTTAGGTTTAACATTAGCACAAACATTTATTACCCAGCATCACGGCATGATTGAATGCGAAAGTTTGCCTGGTAAAACCTGCTTTACAATTTTATTGCCGATTGAAACCACGGCGATTAAACCTGTTGTTAAGCAATAAGCAACACTGTCACGCTGAACTTGTTTCAGCATCTCATGCTTATGCCACCTAATGTGAGCTAAGTACATGATTCTGACCTACGTCAGAATGACAGAAACTCTTTAAACGTGTACCTTTTAGGATAGATAAAAGTGAAACCAATCTGGATTATCGACGACGACAAATCAATTCGCTGGGTATTTGAAAAAGCCCTTGCGCGCACGGATTTAGAATTTAAAACTTTTTCATCGGTGGCAGAAGCGCTTAATGCCCTTGAGCGAGACCAACCACAAGTGGTGGTTAGCGACATTCGTATGCCAAATGGTTCTGGCTTAGATTTTTTAAGCGAAATCAAGCAAAAATATCCAGATATTCCCGTTATTATTATGACTGCCTATTCCGACTTAGAAAGCGCAGTTGCAGCCTTTCAAGGTGGTGCATTTGAATACCTAGCCAAACCGTTTGACGTTGACCAAGCAATCGATGTAATTAAGCGTGCAGTTGAAGAAAGCACAAGGCAAGCACCCGAAACAACAACGCTTGAAGTAACGCCCGAGATTATTGGCCAAGCGCCCGCCATGCAGGAGGTTTTTAGAGCCATAGGCCGCTTAAGTCGCTCGCATGCGACTGTGCTTATTAATGGCGAATCTGGCAGTGGTAAAGAGCTTGTAGCGCGTGCACTGCACCGCCACAGCCCGCGGGGCGACAAACCCTTTATTGCCATCAATACCGCCGCAATTCCTAAAGACCTGCTGGAATCGGAATTGTTTGGTCATGAACGTGGCGCCTTTACAGGTGCACAAGCTTCTAGGCGTGGACGGTTTGAACAAGCGGATACTGGCACGCTATTTTTAGACGAAATCGGCGACATGCCGCCAGACCTACAAACACGGCTATTACGCGTATTAAGCGATGGGCAGTTTTACCGCGTTGGAGGACATCAACCAATTAAAGTGAATGTTCGCATTATTGCTGCCACCCATCAAGATTTAGAAGAACGCGTAAAAAACGGTTTATTCCGTGAAGATTTATTTCATCGTTTAAATGTTATTCGACTCAGGTTGCCAGCGCTACGCGAACGCCGTGAAGATATTCCATTACTCATCAAACATTTCTTACAGCACAGCGCCACAGAGCTAGGTGTAGAAACCAAACAACCCTCAGCGGCTGCACTCAAATATTTAAGTGCAGTCAATTGGAGCGGCAATGTACGCCAGCTAGAAAACGTTTGCCACTGGCTAACCGTGATGGCGCCAGGGCAAAACATTGATGTAGCCGATTTGCCGCCTGAACTAAAGGACGACAGCAGTAAATCACCCGCAGCATTGTCATGGCAAGAGGCCCTCGCCAGTGAAGTGACGGATGCACTCAACCGTGGTGAACAAAATATACTTGAAACCCGCACCCAGATATTTGAGCGCATTTTAATCGTAAAAGCTCTAGAACACACGCATGGACGCCGCATTGAGGCGGCGAATCAGCTAGGCATGGGGCGCAATACGCTAACGCGTAAGGTGCAGGA
>NZ_JABFRA010000141.1 GCF_013141425.1 Methylotenera sp.
GTCACATCAAACGTACGCAGGTTACGATTATTGATGCCAATTAAAGGCGTATGCAATTGCAGAGCCAATTCCAGCTCTTGTGCATCGTGCACTTCAACCAGCACCGCCATGCCAAGCTCGTTAGCTAACAATTCCAAAGCTTGCATTTGCTTGAGTTCAAGCGCGGCCACAATTAACAAAATGCAATCCGCACCCATCGCCCGCGCTTCGAATACTTGGTACTCGTCAATCATAAAATCTTTGCGCAATACTGGTAGCTTGCAGGCTTTGCGCGCCTGTTTTAAGTAGTCAGCTGACCCTTGAAAATACTCAACGTCAGTGAGTACTGACAAACACGCTGCGCCTGCTTTTTCATAGCTTTTGGCGATTTCAGCAGGGTTGAAGTCGGCACGAATAACGCCTTTTGACGGGCTAGCCTTTTTAATTTCGGCGATCACGGCTGGTTTATTCACCATGACTTTTTTATGGATGCTGCCCACAAAATCACGTGGGTCGCCTTGCGCTTCGGCTTGCTTTTGCAATTGCTCTAAACTTGTTTTAGCCTTGCTTGCGGCGACTTCTTGTACTTTAGTTGTTAAGATTTTCTTTAAAATATCACTCATATTTTTTTCCGTTAAGTTGCAACCAACCACCTTCATGATTGCCGCGTGGGTCTTTGTGCGTCCAATGCACTGTACCACCCTTTGGTGTGTACACATACTCACCTTTAAATGCCACCGTGTCGCCTACTTGAATAGTGTCTACACGTGGCGCTAAATCAATATTATGGGCGATTAGAATCGTAATATTGTCACTCACTTTTAGCAAAAACTTTTGATGCTGCGAGCCATTCGTATCGTCTTTTAACAGCTTGACTACAATACCACTACCTTGCACTTGCGGTAAATTGCGATGCGCACCATAGGCTTCAACAATTGCTCCGGCATCCATCGTAACAGCCGAAGAAACGGTTGCCGATTCAAGCGGTTGCGCATTATTCGGGGCATAGCAAGCATTAAAACTAAGTGCTAAACAGATTGCTAAATAGAGTAAAAATTGCTTTTTCACGCTGCGCCTTGCCCGTGCGGGAAGAAATCACGAATATCCGCCATAATTGGTGCAACATTATTCACGACCAGATGATAGGCATCAACCAGAGGCTGAATAGTGGGACGCGGAATTTTAGCTTCAGGCTTATTCCAATTTTCGTGCAAGCACCAATAGTTATCTACATCAAAATTCATATGCAT
This sequence comes from Methylotenera sp., assembly GCF_013141425.1. GTDB lineage: Bacteria > Pseudomonadota > Gammaproteobacteria > Burkholderiales > Methylophilaceae > Methylotenera. The sequence goes on from NZ_JABFRA010000141.1 coordinate 1,230, forward strand.
TCGGCATGTTAGCGGGCGACATTCATAAATTGAGCACTCAGCATTTTTAAGAAATGGGCAAGGTGTATGGCTGCCGAACTCCGTTAAAGCGTGCCTTATTGTCTGCTTCTGCTCGACAGGCTGAATGCCAAGATTTTCACCGATGTAGCGCGCCTCAAATTGCGTAATGGGTACGGAAACATGACAACAGTGTCCACATCCTCTTGTACAGGCAGCAAATTTTCCTGCATGATCGAAAATTTGGTCTGCGGTATTTAATACTTCTTTTAATCGAATAACGGGGCGAGCGCTAATTTGCGTAATACGCTTTGGTAAAGTAACGACATGTGCTTTAAGTTCTGGGGGTACGCTTTTAAAAAATTCATCTAGTTTTATTTCGGCGTATTGCCGTGTTTGCTCGGGACTTCGGTCAGCCATGCCGCCTCCTTAACTAATTGTTCTAATTTTGTCCTCGCACTGCCTTTATCAATCACTTCGCGCGCTTTATTGATGCCACTCTGCAAGCTATCTACTACCCCAGATACATAAATGGCCGCACCAGCATTTAATAATACAATATCCCTAGCAGGGCCTTGTTTACCATTTAGCACCTCTAAAATCATCGCTTTTGATTCTTCAGCATTTTGCACTTGTATGGTTTTTAAATCATGCACTTGCATACCAAACTGGCTTGGGTTGATGGTGTATTGCTTAATCGCACCGTCTTTTAACTCGGCCACATAAGTATCGCCAGTGAATGAAATTTCATCCATGCCATCTGTACCATGCACCACCATGACGTGTGTGCTGCCTAACCGCTGCAAAACCTGCGCCAGCAGAAGCGTTAAATCTTGATGAAACACGCCCATCACTTGCCGTTTAGCGCCGGCAGGGTTAGTCATTGGGCCAAGCAGGTTGAATAGGGTGCGAATACCCATTTCACGGCGTACAGGCGCCGCGTGCTTCATGGCACTGTGATGGTTAGGAGCAAACATAAAGCCGATGCCAATACTATCTACACAGTTAGCCACTTGCTCTGGCGACAAGTTGACGTTAACTCCCAATGCCTCCAACACATCCGCGCTTCCGCAAGTAGACGAAACTGAGCGTCCACCATGCTTAGCAACTTTTGCGCCTGCTGCTGCTGCAACAAAAGCACTCACAGTTGATACATTGAATGTCTGAATACCATCACCACCTGTACCGCAAGTATCAATCAAATGGCTTGTGTCATTGATAGTAACTTTAGTTGAAAGGTCACGCATGACTTTGGCAGCCGCGGCGATTTCATCCACCGTTTCGCCTTTCATGCGCAAGCCCATTAACAAGCTAGAGATTTGTACAGCAGTTAGTTCGCCAGACATCATCATGCGCATGATTTCCAGCATTTGCGCGTGCGTGAAGTGCTTGCGATCCAGCAAATGCTGCAAGGCTTCTTTGAAAGAAATATCGATGACTTTATCTTCCGCCATTATTTTTCCTTCAAAAAGTTATCCAGCAACTCATGGCCGTATTCCGTGAGGATAGATTCCGGGTGAAATTGCACGCCTTCTACACGCAAGGTTTTATGACGCACGCCCATAATCTCGCCATCGTCCGTCCATGCGGTAATTTCCAAGCAATCTGGAATGGTTTCTTTTTCAATCACCAGTGAGTGGTAACGCGTTGCTATATAAGGGTTTGGTAGATCTTTAAACACCCCAATATTTTTATGGTGAATAAGCGAAGTTTTGCCGTGCATCAACGTTTTAGCCTTGATGATACGCCCACCAAAAGCCTGGCCAATACTTTGATGACCTAAACAAACACCGAGCAATGGAATCTTACCTGCAAATTCTTTAATGAGCGGCACACTAATCCCTGCCTCATTTGGCGTGCAGGGGCCAGGAGAAATCACGATATGGTCCGGCTTGAGTGAGGCCACTTTTACCAAATCAATTTCATCATTGCGATACACCTGAACGTCTTGCCCTAACTCGCCCAAATACTGCACTAAGTTATAAGTGAAAGAATCGTAATTATCTATCATGAGTAACATATTAATTCCCCGCTTTCGGTGCAGCATCAATATTCAAATCCAAACCAGCCTGCACCAACTCGGCCGCGCGTAATACTGCTTTGGCTTTGTTTTGCGTTTCTTCC
>NZ_JABFRA010000027.1 GCF_013141425.1 Methylotenera sp.
GGTTGACCAGTCGTTGGATCAATTACGCCATACATTGGATCATTTTGTGATAAGTTGATGGTAATTTTAGTACCATCACCACCTTTGCCGACAAAGTCCAGACCATGGTCAAAGAATTGACCAAATAATACAAACCAGCCATTGACTGGTGATACGCCCGGGTTAATCGCACCAACGAAAAATTCATCATTAGGAGTGCCATCCTCATTTTTTGAATGTTGAGCATCTTGTTGGCCTAATGTTTCCAACATACCGTAATTAGCCACTTGTGTGAAACCATTGGTGGCATCTTTAATTAAGTGTGTGCCACCTACTTCAGTTGCAAAAGTTGCACCAGCTGTTGTAGTAAGCTGGCTAATCATACGTGGCGTGTAATCGACCACATTTGCGAGTGGTGGTGAAGTTTCAGTTTTTGTGTAGTCTGCATTTGCTGGAATTGGTGATATAGCAAATTTCTTAGCATAAAATGCATGTGCATCAGTAGCGGCTAATGGTTTAACGTATTGATCAAATATCACTTGCGTGCGTTGCAAGAATGGCGTGTCGTTTGCACCCCATAAAGCATTTTCAAGGTACAGGTTATTGAATTCACCGCTAACATTACGCAAACCTTGGGAAGCAGTGTATGAAGCGTAAGATTGACCGTATGCAGCGATTGCTTCCGCTGCATTGTGTATTCCTGGGGCGTTTAGGTCTACTTCGTAAACGCCATTCCAAATCTGGTTGCCATTTACATCATTTATAGCACCTGTACCATTCCATGCAATCAGTGCATTACCATTTACGTCAAATAATGGACGGAAGTTAATTTGTTTCGTTAAAAACTCCATATCGCGGAAATTAAAGCTATATGGTTTCAGTGTGTAATTTGTTGCCATGATATTTCTCCCTAAGAAATTCAGTACATCAATAAAGTGAATTCAAACTAAATTTGTTAAATAAAATTTAAGCTAGGAACTTTTACATTTATTAACAAGATGGTCGCTATATTGAACGTTTGAAAAATTAGCGAAATAGCCCTTTCGGGTGCGTAGGAAAAGTACGTATAGGCTAAGTAGGGTTTATTAGTAGCCACATAGTAGGGTTTCTATGTAGTTATTTTCGGGATTCCATCACAAAAACCCATTTTTTCGCAAAAAAGGTAGGGTTTCTATGTAGTGATTTGTAGGGTTTTAACTTACAAATAAAGTAGGGATTGCAATGGCGGGTTTTATACAATTTAATTGATGAGTGAATCGATTCTCCTTATATTAAATTACTATTTTTCTAACAAGTAAACCTTATTACTATAAAACTTTAGAGCGATTGACATAAATCACTACTTGATTACCACCACTAACTACCAATATGACTGGCAATTAGTGGTGGTGTTTCTTAGCACTACAACACAAAGTCTGTAGCGATTAGCGCACTTGTCACCCCGACCAATAAGATGGAAGACTCAAAACCTGTATCACCATTCGTATCGATTTGAACGACTGTGTTGCCTAAGCCATCTAACTCATAGCGCAACTGATTGGTGCCATTGGCATCAAAAGCTAGCGTACCGATGAAGCTAAAGGTACCAGCAAAGCCTGCTAAGTCAATAATATCGCCACCTGCCACCCCAGCACCTTGGAAATCAGTGATTTGATCGCCCGTTGCTTGGTTATTAGCATTAAAGTCAAACACATCATTGCCTACATCACCTGTCAACACATCCGCACCTTGACCACCACGTAGAGTATCGTTACCAAGACCGCCAGACAACACATTGGCTAAATTATCACCGGTAATATTATCGTTACCTGAGCCACCAATGAAGTTTTCAATTTGACGGATTTGGTCACGATTGAACAACCCAAATAAACCATTGCCTGTTCCTGCCACTGTTACGGCATTTCCACCATCCAACGTTACTGTTAAATTAGTGGATAACGCTGAATAATCTACGGTATCAACCCCCGCACCACCACGAATGTCATCGGAAGCAAGATCGGCGGTTAAGATAAAGGTGTCATTGCCACCATTGCCTAATAATTGGCTAGCACCAGCACCATCTTTAATGGTGTCGTTACCTGAACTGCCTGATACATTTTCAATAGTAGCCAAGGTATCATTGCCTGTTTGTGAACTAGAAACTGTGCCTGCAGTTAAGTCAACATTCGCGCCAGTAGCAGTGCCTGATAAATTGTAAGTATCTGTACCTGCACCACCAACGTAAGTATCGTTACCGTCATTGACTGTGGCATTAATCGTATCATTGCCTGTGCCGCCATCTACAACATCGTTGCCCGCGTTGCCTGTAAGTGTGTCGTTTCCGCCTAAACCTAGCACAAAGTCGTTGCCACCGTTTGCTGCAAGAATATTGGCGTTACCGTTACCAACACGGGCAGTTTCAGTTGAGGCCACAGTAGTTGTACCAAATGGGTCGGTGTACGTTGAAACTACGCGCGCCGAAATATTGCTTTGATTTTCCAGCGTAGCGTTAGTCGCTCCAACGATATCCGTCCAGGTCACACCATTATCCACAGTTTGTTGCCATTGATAGCCTGGCACCAGTGCTGGCACGTCTGGGTCAGCAATTGTGTTGGTGGCGATAAGGGTTACCGCATTTGCATTGCCAGTTGGCCTTGGTGTGTAGTTAACAATATTGATAGAGCCTGTTCTAGCCTCATTCACGTTGGTCACAGTTACCGCTAGCGTTTGCGTATCTGTTGCAATGCCATCCGTTACCTGCACAACTACGTCGTACACATTATCACCGCCAGCATCGGTTGGTGCTTCAAAGTTAGGGGTGCTAACGAAAGTGAGCGCACCTGTTGCTGAATCAATGTTAAACAAACCTGCGTCTGCACCGCCGCTAATGCTATATAAAAGCGTTTGTGCAGGCACATCGGCATCAGTTGCGACTATCGTTGTGACTGATGCTGTACTATTTTCAGCAAAACTCACGGTCGCAGTATCACCACCCGCAATTACAGGCGCTTCATTAGTTAAATCCAACACACTGTCTGCAAACTGTAAGCGCTCGAAGTTGCGTATGGTATCCACACCGTCATCTATCACGCCAGCCACCACATTGGTATGGGCTACGGTAATGGAGCCATTGGCATTGTAGGTAATGGTGTAATCGGCCTGATTACCGTTATATACCGCGGTGTCAATATCAGTTGCCGCTGTAGTTGAATATAAGATTTCGCGCATTATACTTAATTGACTAGGATTAATTTCACCAGAAAGCATGCGTGCTTTGATCTCATTCAAGCTGTCAATGCTGGTTAAGCCATTAACGCCACTCACCGCAATCCGCACATTCAACCAAGCGTCACCA
>NZ_JABFRA010000140.1 GCF_013141425.1 Methylotenera sp.
GTATGCCATGCTTAACAAAGGCTGCGTGTATGGCTTGAATTGATTGAGCGACCTCGCGCAGTGAAACAACAATTTCTGTTTCAAAATACACATCGGCGCGTCGCCCTAGTGCGGCTCGGCGCATAAAGTCTGACATAGTTAGATTGCGCGCTTCGGCTGACGCGCTGATTGTTGCTGCGTCTATTGCAGTTAGGCGAATTTCAATGCGAGAGATTTTTCGCTTCTCGATTGGCATTTTTTTGAAAAGTTTACTCATATAATTTATCCTTCAAATTTAACTACTAATTACTTACTGATTTGTCTGGCGCTCATCCATGATGCCAGTTACGAAATTCTGTAACGTTAAATAACAGGCTTGAAAATCAAGCCTCATCTAACAATTTAGCCAATGCGCTTGCACGAAAAAGCACCCGTCGGCCAATTTTAATTTTTGCTGGTTTAAGTTTACGGGCTAGCTCGCTGTCGCGAGAAAGTGTCACTCTTAGGCCTTCACTACTGCGACCTAATAGCGCTGCACAATCTTTAAAAGAAAGCAAAATTCCATACTGCTGAATTATGGTTGATTCTGTTGTGCTCATTATTTATTAATCTCAGTTATCATTGATGTAGACATGATACTTACAATGTCACTAGGCAAATTTACAGAATATTCTACAAATAGGATGATTGTATGGATGGCAATTTACTTAATTCAGCCAAGGCAGTGTTACAACCTTACTATGGCTGCGACGCTGATTTTGCAAATGCTTTGATGGAATTCAAAGACGCTTTAAAGCTGTCTCATAACATCAAAACAAGAAGTTTATGGAATTTGGTAGGCCGTCAGCTAGATAAACCTTTGGAAGTCGTAATTTCCTTAGAGAAGAACGAGTTGGTTAAAAAATTATTGTTGGGCTTTAAGTTATCGACTATTGGTCACACAAAACCAAGGTATCGATTTAATATAAAGCAATCTGCAGCACGTGATTTCTCTCAGGGAAGTCCAACGATTACTGCAGATTTGGTGGATACTAAAATCAAAGCTAAGGTTTTATCTGTTGACACTGACACGCACACAATTTTAAAAAATATGGAGTTGTGGTATCAAAATGTTCGATTTGCTATCCGTAGTGCCAAATGTGCCAATACACTTGAAACTACGCTAGTAATCATCGATACATTAAAAAAATTTGTGCCTACCCGAGAAATGCACAAAAACTACGAAAGTTTACAATCCTATGTAAAGATTAAAGGCAATGCCTCTAAATACTGTAAGTTTTGTTGGCGCTTATCCTTATGTGCAACGGATTATTTGGAAGCCAGAGAAACTGATACTAAACACGACTTCAGATTAAATGATCAGTACTGTAATTACCATAATCCTAGCGATTCAACTTCCAAATATAAAACTGACTTACCTTACTTAAAAATTTTTCAACATGAGCTAATAGCTAGAAATCCGTTGAGATTGAAATCATCAAACTTTGCATTTCAATTTGAGCTGGATGATTTTTCTAAAGGCTATGAAATGGATACTAGAAAAGCTGTCTATGATTTAGTTCATACAAAACTCAGACTAACCCGTGGCAAAGAAAACCCACCTATTAGCTTGCCAGAACAAGTTTATTTGCTATTTGTGCGTGAAAAATTAAGTTTTGATGAAATTAAAGACAAACTCGAAAAGAGGATGTACTCTATTAAAAGAGCATGGGGAAAATTAGAAAGTCTTCGCAATACCCATCAACGTGAAAAAAATGTATGCGTTTCAACAGGTGAAGTTATCGACATGCTCCCTGATGAAGCACTTCTTATCAAAACAGTTAACTCATTATTGTTAAAAAATTTATCACCAGTTAAGATTGCATTGAAAATTGGACTTTTCGTACACACGGTACACGCCATCAAAATACGTATTGAGAACATCGAACAATCCATATTAAAAATTGATGAACTCAAAAAAGAATTTAAGCCAAAGCCAAACTTCGAGATAATCATATCCAAGCTTGATGAAATTATAGATCAATTACAACAATATAAGCATACTGCCATGAATATAAAGCTCATTAGTCAAATTAAAAGGGTCTTTAAAGAAAAGAAGACCTTACCAGAGTCATTTATCAGCAAGTTTATCCAGCCGCTGAACTAAATCCTCAGCGCGTAAATGCGTATATCGCCTGAGCATCTGCATGGACTTATGACCGCTGATAGAAGCCACTTCTTGGTCACTTAGTCCGACCTCAACAAAGCGACTCACTGCTTCATGTCGTAAATCATGGAAGTGTAAATCTGCCATGCCAATTTTGGCTTTTAAATCACCGAAGACTTTATTAAAGGCGTAAGGTGAGCGCTGGCCACTTTTACCTTGTTCCCCAAAAAAGATTAGTTCTACATCTTTGGGTCTAAGAGGGTTTAGGAGTGCTTCACTAATAATTAAAGTGGCATTTTTAGTGAGCGGCACGGTTCGTGCATCATCATTTTTGGTGTCCGTAAGCCTGATCACGCGTTTCTTTAAATCTACTTGGCTCACCTTAAGTGTGAGAATTTCAGACTGGCGCATGCCTGTTTCAATCGCAATCCGCGTTATCCAGCCCAGCATCGGGTTGCTGTGATTATCCATTGTTTCTATCAATAGATTTTCTTCAGCTAGGCTGATTCGTCGATTACGGCCTGCGCCTGGACTGGGTTTGCGGATATTGGCAACGGGGCTGTAAGTTAAGCCAATATGCCATTCTTTAATAGCAACTGTAAACAGGTGTCCAAGTAGCGCAAGCTCCAATCTCACCGTGTTATTTGATTTACCTTGCTCTAGCCTTAAATCACGATAGGCCGCGACCATTTCGGTAGTCACTGCTGCTAATGAGTAATTGCCAAAATGACTCAACAACTGCTTAACTCGTGTAACCTCTCGTTTTTGTGTACTAGGCTTTTTGGTGGGAACGACCTCTTTAACGTAACGAAGCATGACCGTTTCAATCGTCATTTTTTCTGACGGCGCGCGCTGAATAAATACTCCACGTACCATTTCATCTTCAGTACGGCGCGACCAGTCTTCCGCGTCTCTTTTGGTACGGAAAGTTTTAGTGCTAGTCGGCCAGCCATTCTTACGAATCATGGCTTTCCAAGTTCCTGAGGGAGTCTTTACTATCGTTGCCATGGTCGCTTTCGAGATACAGTTAATATGCTCACTGTACTGAAATTGTACCTTTTAGGCAAATTTAAATAAATCAAGGATTTAGATTTTAATCTAAATCCTTGATTTATTTGGTAGGGCGTGCGAGGGTCGAACTCGCGACAAACGGATTAAGAG
>NZ_JABFRA010000033.1 GCF_013141425.1 Methylotenera sp.
TAATTGCTTGGAAATTTTATTAAGCCGCGTTAGTTAATCTGCTAGCGCGGCTTTTTTATATTCTAAAAATTTAACTTTTTTCCTTGAGACGCTTATGACTGACATCACACTAATTTTAGGTGGGGCGCGTTCTGGCAAAAGTGCTTATGCTGAAAAACTAGCGAGCGAAAGCAACTTACCAGTTACTTATGTAGCTACCGCGCAGATATACGATGATGAATTCAAAGCGCGCGTACAACACCACAAAGCGAGACGCCCAGCACATTGGATTTTGGTGGAAGAACCACATCACCTCACGAAAGAACTCTCTCGCTTGGCTGCAAGCAATCAATGTGTAATTGTGGACTGCCTAACCTTGTGGCTGGCGCAATGGATATGTGCTGACTGTAATCCACCCAAAGATTCAGACTGGCAATATGAACGTGAAAGATTCTTAAAGCTGATTGCCACCTTACCCGGTAAAGTTATTTTAGTGAGCAATGAAGTGGGCATGGGGATTGTACCGCTTGGTGAAATCAACCGTCAATTTCAAGATGAGCAAGGACGGCTTAATCAGGCCATCGCGGCACTAGCAAATAATGTAGTATTTGTTGCTGCTGGTTTGCCGTTAAATCTTAAATAACCATCGCTATAAATTCATAAAGTTTATTTTAGGCACTTCGCCATTAAATTCTAATTGCGTCACACTCGCATGGTCTATGTTGATTCTAAACAAACGCTTCAAAGGCATGTTTAGCACTTCAGCAACCAAGGCGCGAATTAACCCACCATGCGTTACCACTAATATACTTTTTCCATGGTAGTGACTGCTCACATCCTCCACGAACCTTTTAGCTCTGGCATGTAGCTGTGAAAATGTTTCACCGTTTGGGGGTGCTAAATTAGCATAATCATTCGCCCAAACATCAAAAATATCACGTGGAATCGCATCCCAGGCATGCATTTCCCAATCACCAAAATGTAACTCTCTTAAGCGTTCATCAAGTTTTATATTTTCACTTGGATAACCTAGAGTTTTATCTATACATAATGCTTGTGCAAGCTGATGACAACGCTTTAATGGGCTCGCATAAATCGCATCAAACTGAAAAGCAGCCAGCTTGTTTTGCAATGCCAGACGCTCGTTATCAAAATTAGCTGACACGCCAACATCACTCTGCCCATAGCAAATACTAGGCGCAATATCTAATGAGGTGTGGCGAACTAGAGTAAGCTTCATTCTACTTAAAATGGCTTAGCAAACAAGCTTGTACTTGCTAGCAAACCAATATAAAAGGTAATTTCAGTAAGTTGTTGCATCGCGCCTAAACAGTCGCCAGTGTAGCCCCCAATACGGGATTTAATTTTTGCGCTGAACCACAACCAAACCATTACTACTGGCACTAGTGCGGTTAGAAACTTCATTTCTAAAAATGCCATGGGCGCCAACCCAAAAAAAGTAGCTATAATCAGCTCACTCATATTGAGTTGCGTAGCAAGTGGCTTAGATTTACCTTCTGCCTTTACGTAACTTTGTGTAAACATCACAAGCACAGCACACAAACGGCTTAATGCATGTCCAGCTACAAGTGATACAGGAATTAATGCAACCGACTGATAACTTAGTGTCTGGTATTTAGTTAGTAAAACCAATACCAACCCGATTGCGCCATAACTTCCTATTCTTGAATCCACCATAATAGTAAGTGATTGCTCACGGCTCCAGCCACCTCCTAAGCCATCTACTGCATCAGCTAAGCCATCTTCATGAAATGCACCAGTAAGTAGAATTGTGGATGCCATACTTAATAAAAGTGCTATCTCTAAGGGTAATAAAAAATCACTTAACCAAAAAACGAATGCGCCAACCGCCCCAACTAAAATGCCCACCAATGGAAAATAACGTGTGGCTTTATTCAAATCGGCATTATCAAAATTATTAAAACGAATCGGTATGCGTGTGAAAAACATCACTGCCGTTAAAAAATAATGCCATTGAGTTTGAAGTGCAAATATCATACTTTTTGTGAAACACTAGCAGATTCAAATGAGGCCATTTGGTTTAAAAAATTGACCGCGGCTAATACTAATGGGTAGGCTAAAGCCGCGCCAGTACCCTCGCCCAAGCGTAAATCAATATTTAACAAGGGTTTTACGTTTAAATAATCCAACATTTTCTTGTGACCAGATTCATCAGAACAATGTGTAAATACACAATAATGCAAAATGTCCGGTTGTAATTTAGCCGCAATTAGCAATGCAGCAGTCGAAATAAAACCATCTATCAATAACGTGCACTGTTTAACCGCGGCTTGCAACATGGCTCCCACCATCATGGCAATTTCAAATCCACCGAAAGTTGCTAATACTTGCATCGCATCGCTATTATTTAAACCATGATGTGCAATCGCTTGCCCCAGAATGTTCGTTTTATGTGCCAACCCCGCGTCATCCAAGCCCGTACCGCGGCCCACACATTGCTCAATTGGCAAGCCACATAAAACGCTCATCAAACAACTGGCTGAAGAGGTATTTCCAATACCCATTTCGCCAAAACCGAAAACATTGCAGCCAGTAGCTATTTCGGCATCAACAATAGCTGCACCGCCTAAAATCGCCCGTTCACATTGGCCTAAGGTCATCGCTGCTTCACGGGTAAAATTGCGCGTTCCTGCAGCAATTTTCGCATCAATTAAAGCGCAATTCGGCTGAAAATTATAATTCACCCCGCTATCAATTACACATAATCGCATATTATTTTGCGTGGAAAATACATTGATTGCCGCACCACCTTGCAAAAAATTCAGTACCATTTGAGCTGTAACTGCCTGTGGATATGGGCTTACTCCAGATTCGACCACACCGTGATCACCAGCGAACACCAACATCGTTGGGTTCAGCAGTTGAGGCATAAGTGACTGTTGAATCAACCCAATTTGCAAAGCAACCAACTCCAACATCCCCAATGCGCCAAGCGGTTTAGTTTTGTGGTTGATTTTATCTAAAAGTGGGCATCTAAGCGCCTGATTCGGGGAAATAATATCGAATTTCATTAAAGCTAAATAATTGTGCAAGCCAGTTTACGAAGCACCAGATTTTACATGAGAAGCTCCCATATACTCTAAATAAAAACTAAAGTTGATATTATTTTTGTCCAAAACTTTGGAAGTTTGCTATAATGCGCGACTTGCAAACATTTACCATGTAAGCAATTGTAGTAAGAAGTACGGCCGGGTAGCTCAGTTGGTAGAGCAGCGGATTGAAAATCCGCGTGTCACAGGTTCGATTCCCGTCCCGGCCACCAA
>NZ_JABFRA010000050.1 GCF_013141425.1 Methylotenera sp.
CTAAATTTTTAGCTATTCATAATCAAACAGTTAAACGGTTTATTTAATTTCATTGTGAATGATATGGTTAAAGCTTAAATAAAAACTGGTGGTTGTATGCAACCATTTGTTGGTTATTTATAGCCAACTTCAAAAAGTCAGTTTATCTATTTGATGTGGTCGCCGTTTGTTAAAAATACAGCTGATGCTGAACACTAACTTTCAATCGCTTTTTGAATGCTTTTTAACAAATCATTGTGCTGAAAGCGCACGTCATTTTTAAAGTCGCCCACTATTTTTTGATATGCATTTTCAATGCGCTGGATTACTTGCTTTGCATCCTCATTGGATATGCCCAAACGCCTAGCATAATCACATAATTCAATATCAGTCGGGTAAGCCTTACTTTTATTTAACTTTAAGGCCATTTTTCCGTCTAGCTCAGGATAAATATCAGTGCATACCACATCGTAAATAGGCGCTAACGTTCTTGGCTGGGTTGGATTTTCATAAAGCATGCCAAAATTTTTAAGATGTGCATCCCCATCTCGCAGGTAGCAAGAAAGTGCAACGCGTTCAAACAGCCTTCTTAGGGTAATCACACTGTTTTCGCCTGCAAATATCTCAACCGCACTTGCAATCATTTCATAGCTACCTTCATATTTCTGATTAGCAGTGCGGCCTGTGAGTACCGCCATATCTTCAAAGCCTAAAGCCGTACCATCTGGTTTGCGGTCAAAACGAGACATAATAAACAGCAAGCCGTCATCAGAAAGCCAAAAATCTGGTACAGTAAAGCCCGCTTCTTTAGCCACAGACATACAAAAAAACTCATTGCAGGCCAGACCAGGGAAATCATCACCTTCTGCTTTTACAATGACGGTTTTTAATGGCACTGCCGCATGCTCTGCTGGCTGAGGTATTGAATTGCTAGCTATCTCTAAGCCTGCGTTTGGCACTTTTACAATTGGTACTAGAGCTTTTGGCTGTACACCAGAAATGCCAGAACCTAATGCGTATTGATCAACTAATCTTTTAAACAGCGCAGCAGATGGTTGTGATAACAAAGCCTCTAGCTGTTCTCCGCTATGTTCTGGCGGCGTTTCGCTAGGTATCGCGTATTGCAAGCGCCCAATTTGGTTGCTCCCTGCCAAATACAGTAAAAACATATCACTAGGCGCCCCCATGCGTCGCAATCGCTCTTCAATAATATAGCGCAAGTAACCCTCTGGGCGATTCATGGCAAATACACTCATTAAATCGCCGTGCGTGTAACTTTCTTGGCGTACTGGCATCACCAATGAAATGGCCGCTTCATCAGCCACCTGATGATAGTTAAAGACATAACGACTTTCTTTTGTCAGCACGCCACTCAAGCCTTGTGGCGTATGTATCTCTAGCTGATGAATTTGATTAAATAGCTTTTCTATATCAAATGGTTTAGCTAAATGTGATGGATCAGCCATGATTATGCTTCATCCCTAAATATCGTCGATAGCTCTTCAAATACCACTGTGTCTTTGGGGCGTAAAGTCAGCTCATAGCCTAGCGCATTTGCAATTTGGCACAACTCTTTCAACCCTATATTTTTCCCCGCTTCAGCATTAGTGATTGTTCGCCTTGCTACATTGGCAAATTCCGCAAGACTTTGCTGGCTCATATTGCGTTCACGCCGAGATTTACGCAGTTCGACAGCGAGTCGTTCTAAGTTAGTGATTGGTTGTGTAATTGAATTTTTGCGCGTCATAATGCACACAATATACACTAAAATTACTTTTAGTGCATTTAAATGCGCAAATTATTCAAGGTTTAGTTTAGGTCATCCTGCTTTACACGCCGTTACACGCCTACCCAAAGCCTGCGCTATTGGTGAAGTAAACAAATCGTTACCCAAGGCGTAATTACCGTTGGTCGCCTTGCGCATTGGCCGCATAACTACTCCAGCGATATTCCGCAGGATGGCTCACCATATTAGCCCGTACGGTATTTAATTCAATACAACGTTAGCAAACTAATAAATAGGTTTCCGTTTGGGTAGGGCAATATTTATAACGACCATCCCACAAAGTGCCTGTGCGTCGATACATTTTATTAATATACAGCCATGGTAGTCATCGCTTTCTTCAATTATTAACTATGCTTTTATGCCAACTTTGGCATATTGGTTGTACACAGCCAAATAATGGTTGCGTACAACCATAAATCGGTTGTTTTTGTATAAATTACATATAAATCAACATGTTATTGACTTTCCAAACCAATTTTGACATCATCTGTCCAATCAAAATTTTTAATGTAACGAAGGAGGTTTATATGAACAAAAAAATTAATAGTAATTGCATTGGCCTCAACTTTTATCAGTACGCTTGCTCACGCAGGCAATCCGTTTTCTGGAAAAATGGAAGCTTGCATGAAAGCTGCTTTAGCAAAACATCCTGGTGAAGTACTTACGCTAGAAGCTGAAATCAGTGGGGGTAAAGCGCAGTATGAATTCGACATTAAAGACAAAGATGGCAAAGAGTGGGAAGTTGAATGTCTAGCCAAAACTGGTAAGGTGATTGAAGAGGAGCAAGAAGTGGAAAATGCAGATGATACTGCATTTAAAGCGAAAGCCAAGATTACTCAAGAAGACGCTAAAAAAACAGCGCTTGCTAAGTTCTCAGGTGAAATAGTTGACAGCGAATTTTCAATTGAGTCTAATGGTAACCCTTCTTATGAGTTTGATATTAAAACTAAAAATGGTAAGGAAATGGAAGTCGAAGTTGACGCGGTTACAGGCAAACTGGCAGAAAACGCTGAAGAAGAAGTTTATCAAATTGGTATTGAGCAGTAATTTTTAATTGCAAACCATACAAAAGGCACTCTTCTATAGAGTGCCTTTTGTGTTTTACAAGTAAGCTGGCATTGGCAATCCATCATTACGTATGTATGCCAGTAGCAGATAAATTCAACCGTTTTACTTACGCAGCCAGAGACATTGTGATTTCTGCAAAAACTGGTGTCGGCATCAATATAGACTCTGAGTACCTCCTCATTTTCATTGTTAATTTAGCCAAGCCATTCCCATAACTTCAAAAGCTTCATATCAATTTCTTGCCGCTGTAAAACTCCTGAATGAGTGTGTTAAAATGAGCCTTCACCATCAAACATTTAACTCTCATCACATGGCAATTACTATTAAAAACCAGCAAGATATTGAAAAAATGCGCATCGCAGGAAAATTAGCTTCTGAGGTGCTGGATTTTATTACACCACATGTGGTGCATGGGGTGACTACAGATGCTTTAGAT
>NZ_JABFRA010000041.1 GCF_013141425.1 Methylotenera sp.
GAAGTAGGCTGCATTGTGATGGATCGCACCATGGTGATTTTAGAAATTTTTCACCGCAACGCACGCTCACGCGCCGCAAAGGCGCAAGTTGAAATCGCCCGCCTTGGCTACATGGCACCACGTCTGCGTGAAGCCGCCAAGTTAGCTGGCTCACAAGGCCGCCAACGTAGCGGCGAAGGCGGCCGTGGTGCGGGTGAATCGCAAACTGAACTTGATAAACGCAAAATTCGCGACCGCATTGCCGAACTACAGCTTGAAATTGTAGCCATGGAAGCCGAACGCAAAACCCAAAGCGCACGGCGGCATGGGCAACAAAATTCCACTAGCGTAGCGCTGGTAGGCTACACCAACGCGGGTAAATCAACCTTAATGCGCGCACTCACAGGCAGCGAAGTGCTGGTAGCCAACAAACTATTCGCCACACTAGACACCACCGTGCGTGCGCTGCACCCAGAGAGCGTGCCACGCGTGCTGGTGAGTGACACCGTCGGCTTTATTAAAAACCTGCCACACGGCCTTGTAGCCTCGTTTAAATCCACTTTAGATGAAGCCTTAGACGCCGCGCTACTGCTACACGTAATTGACGCCAGCGACCCAGGCTTTGAACGCCAACTTGAAGTAACCAATGAAGTGCTTGAAGATATTGGCGCAAATGTTGTACCGCGTATTAAAATTTTCAACAAAATTGACTTTGTAGGGGACGAAACCGCACAAGCCGAATGCGAAGCGGCCTTAAAAACAAAATACCCAGACTGCATAGTCATGAGTGCACGCAGGCCAGACGATGTAGCCAAACTACACCAAATAATCGTCACGTTTTTTCAGCAAGATTTAATAGAAGCCGAGCTTTTTTTACCATGGACAGCCCAACAACACCGCGGCGAAATCTACGCCAACTGCCAAGTGCTAGAAGAACATTCAGACGAAGCAGGCGCGTATTTTAAAGTGCGCGGTGAAGTGAATGTGGTGAATAAACTGCAGAATAAAATAATCAGTTAGAGCATCCAAATTGTCTTATTGTTTTATGCTATTTTCTAAGCAAAAGAAGCGTTATACTTATTTGAATGCCGCGGTAAACTCTTCAATCCTTTTCTTAAAATCTTTAATATCAATTAAATCTTTTGGTGCTTTTGTTAGTTTGTAAGACGCGTTGGCCCCTTTTTCCATACTTACAAGGTTCCCAGCTTTCCCAGTAACAACGTCTGCCTTGGACCATACCCCAAAATGCAGGCTATTTGGAGATACTCCTAAACACAACACTGCTTCATAGGGTCTATGGTAACGAATGTGATTAAATTGAAACTTTCCATTAGTATCTTCTGTGGCAGTTTTCAACTCAAAAGTAACATTGTTAATTTTCATATCCCAAGGACTTTGAGTTAGCCTTTTACCGTTTTCATTCAATGGAAAAAAGCAATCAATGCCCAGAGCTTTACACATTTTTTCAACGAAATCTTGGCCTACTGTCCCAACTTTTGTATTGGATATAGTTTTAATTCTTCCAAATGCAGAATCATCCCATTTAGCATGATTGTTATGGGTGGCAAGAACTTCACTAAATATTTTTTTATAATCGCACATCAAGAATACCCCTATCCGTAAGTGCTTTTTCTATATGATACATACTAATATGTCGACAATTATGCGCTGCTAGATTGCTGTATTCAAACCAGTCTATTCCATTCAATACATCCACGACATAATCCTTTTCTTTTTTTATTATCAACCCATATCCACAAACATATTTAACTTCTGAGAACGATTTAACTAAAGATGGCGGCTCCTTAAAGTAAGTTCTTTGCAAGAAATAATCAGCTTGATCCAGCTTTTGCATTCCGCATAATCTTTCTTTTCTCATATCAACTGTAAATAAATCAAGCCATTGATTACAGGTTTTTCTTTCAGGCGCTATGGATTCGCCTTTTTTCCATATTTGCCATAAAGCATTAACTTTAGGAAACTTACCATCAGGGCTAAAAAAACTATTTGATGGAATTATTTCAGAATGGACGAGAGTCATGCCTTTAACGCGATTTTTTGGACTGCCTTTTCCGTCACTCTGAAATGCCATTGGCAATATAAATCCAACATAGTCAGCAAATTGTGCTGCATGATTAAGAAATACAAGAGACAGCCAAGCCCTATAACCAAAAGGAGGATTACCTACGAATATATATTTTTTTCCGTGATTATTAGGCATCCATGACAAAAAATCCTGCTGCTCTACACCCTCACAAAGCGGCATTATATCTAGACCAATTCTTTTGTCTTTTGGTAGCCGCTTAAAAAATGAGCCAGTTCCTGCTGAAGGCTCTATAAAGGTGTAATCATTAGTATCAACACCTTCTTTAATTAGATAATTAAGTAGGGAGTCGTGACAAAATTCCGCGACTTCCTCCTGCGTGAAAAATTGATCTAAGCCAACTTCGTTTATATTCACCCAAGATGGAATCGTGGCTATATTAGCCCACTTAGAGTTTCTATAGTTAATCGCCTCTTCTTGTTGTTTAATCGCAAACATGTTTAGATTCCCTAAAACGCTTTTTAAATATCCAAATTATTCGCACCCAGCGCATTGCTTTCAATAAAGGCGCGTCTTGGTTCTACGTTATCGCCCATTAACGTTGTGAAGATTTCATCGGCGGCAATGGCGTCGTCAATTTGCACTTTTAATAGGCGGCGCACGGTTGGGTCCATGGTGGTCTCCCATAGTTGCGATGGGTTCATTTCGCCCAAGCCTTTATAGCGTTGAATGTTGAGGTTGTGTTTGCCTTCTTCTAGCAGCCAATCTAGCGCTTGTTTAAAGGTGCTCACGGCACTTTCTTTTTCACCACGTTTAATGGTGGCGCCCTCGCCTAGCAAGCCTTGTAACATGGCTGACATTTTGCTAATTTGGCGGTAATCGCCAGAGCCTAAAAACTCGGCGTTGATTACGCAACATTGCAAGTTGCCATGCACGTATTTGTTGATTTCTAGGCGATATTCGTTGGCTTCTGCATCAAAACCTACAATCACTTCACTGCCAATTGCGCCTAAAATTGGGCGTAATTTTGCTGCGGCGTCTTCTGTGGACTCGATTGTGCCTAAGCTTAATTCACCTAAATCTTGCATGGCGCGTAGTACGCTTTCATCATAATGTGCGGCTATGCGGCGAATTACGGCTTCTGTGAGTACCATTTGTTTGGCAATTTCATTCAGCGGTGCGCCTACTAGCGGCTCTGCGCCAGTTTTGGTAATAAGCTCTGCGCCTTTTAGGGCTGATTGC
>NZ_JABFRA010000060.1 GCF_013141425.1 Methylotenera sp.
CTGTCATCCAATGAAACATTGTAGGGTAGCGATGTCTTTCATCAAAAGTGACATAGGCAAAGCGTAAGTGCTTAATCTTAGCGCGCATACCATGGTAGGTAATTTTATCCTCAGCACTAAGAAAGCCTTGCTTAAAAATTTTCTCTACCATCAGGCATAACTGTGTTCTGTCAACACCGTCGAGCCATAACTGTTGGCATATATGATAGCACTGTGAAAGTTGCTCCTGGCTATAATCAAGATGAATCGCTTCGGGTAGCTTAGCATCAGGGTAATGTTCATCATGTACAAGTACTGCGGAAAATAGCTCATCACATTGCGTGCTAGAAAAAACCATTGGACTGACTGATTTTATACGAGCTTTACAACAACTATTAAATTTCATGGCCCCTCTTAAATTTGATGTTACTGTCAACAAAATAAATGCTATCAAACAAATATAGAGCAGTATTTTATATCTTAGATGAGTGACATTGAAATTTAATTGGCATTTAAGGAAAATGCCACTAAACGATTCCTTTAACCGTTAGATTATAGTATAGAATCATGTGGTGCTAATGTAGTAGCGAAAATAATTCATAATCTATACATTCTCTAATTTAACTCATTTGCTTGCGAACCAATTAAACTTAAATGTGTAATAACTCAAAAATCTATACTGTCTTAGTTGCCTATAACTCAACAAAACAAGATTTAAGTCCTGCTGTGAATGAGTTGCTGAGGCAAACCAGTTTTGTAGTGATTTGCAATAACTCAAAAGATGATTTAATTTATCGTCACCCAAGGATAAAGGTACTAAATTTTAGAGATAATTTAGGCATAGCAAGGGCTCAAACTTTAGGCATGACTTGGGCGTATGAGAATGGCGCAGACTTTGTGTTGCAAATGGATCAGGACAGTTTGCCAGATCCAGATATGGTTAAGTTGTTATATGAGTCTTATTTAGCATTAGGCATTGCTAACTATAACATTGGAATGATTGGGCCTCAATCTTATGATCGATATACAAAAAAACTTCATGGCAATAAATCAAAAGTAGCTCCTTTTCAGAAAGGGAAGATAGTTCCTGACTTTGAAGGGATTGATATTGTAGACTCAATGATAAGCTCAGGCAGCCTGATTCCCCAAAAATCCTTCCAAGCAATTGGGGGGATGTTAGATGAATTGTTTATAGATCATGTCGACCTTGAGTATTGTTGGCGATTAAGAGGTAATGGATTTTTGATTGTGCGTAACAATAAGGCTAGGCTCGCTCACAGATCTGGTGAGGGTAGAACAAGTTTTTTAATTATTTTTGACGTAGCCGTGTCAGTGCCGATAAGACATTATTACTGGTTTAGAAATTTGCTGTATTTATTTAATCGAAGTTATGTGCCAACGTATTGGAAGGTTAAAAGTGTTCTTAAGATCATATTCAGAATGCTTTTTTATCCATTTTTTCTAAATAATGGTTTTGAGTGTTTTAAGTTTATGTTGTTAGGTATAAAAGATGGAGTTAGAAAAAAAATGTATCGGATTGATTCATTTAGTTAATTTAGTTTAGTCATGACCTAATTGGCCACATTTGTGGCGTCAAGTGTTACTTACACCCACCTGATAAACTAACTTTTACAAGAAAATACAGTATGAATCAAGATATTTTAGAATGGGTAGGTTCGTGAACAGCTTCTTTTTCAAACACAGCTATAGAGTCATGAATATGGATAGCAGGACAAAAACTGCTAATAGCAGGATGTTTTACACCGCCAAAATGATACCAATGGTGCATGTCGTTTATTAATTCTGAAACAAAGCTAAAAAAATTAAACTTTGATTGATACCCGCCGCCAAAATTTCTCCAATAGGCAGTGTGTAAATCTTCAACCATATATATCCCGCCATCATTTAATTTGGGGAATAAAAACTTGAAGGTTTTTAGTATGTGATCCATTTGATGACTTCCATCGTCAAGGATGACATCTACCCCGCCCATTTCATGGATAACAGATTCTAAGAATTTTGGGTCGTCCTGGGAACCAATTCTTACTTGACCAGCAATTCCGTTAAATTGAGCACAATTGGGATCAATATCAATGCCGTAAATGATTGCGTCTTCACCAAAATAATTTCGCCATAATTGAAGGCTACCGCCCTTAGATACTCCAATCTCTAAGAATCGAATTTTTTTCATACGAAAATGTGAAAAATACCGATCGTATATTGGTATGTAATGATGCCATTTGTGAACAACTTTATTCTTGTTGTTCGTAAATATTTCCAGGAGATCACCATTAAACCCGTATTTGGTTTGAATGTCCCTTTTTATATCAAGATTCTTGTCGAAACTGAATTTTCCTATACCGTCATGGATGCCTAAATGAGCAAGGAAAAAGTTGGGTAGGAGTTTTTTAATACGAGTTTTGAGTGCCATGGATTATTCACATATCAGTGTTTATTTACATCGATAATACCATAGTTAGAGCGCTACGGTGGTAATCCCCACCCCAAAGCATTGCATTTATAGGTAGAATTTTCTTATTGTGAATTAAGGAGGTTTTACATAAAATGTATCAAGATATGCCGACAGTCAGATCATGCAGATTTTAAAGCAAGCATTGTGGGTTAACTTTAAAATTGACTACTACTGTTAAGTTAAGAGGTTGGGAATTGTATTGGCTGACATACATTGATGTCAATGAGACGGATATTTTCTGTCTGGCTACGTGTTATAATTCCATCTAAATACCAATGAAATAGGCATGTTTTATGACGCAACAAACCCCTAAAAATCTTGCACCGCTCATCGCGATTATCGGTTGCGATGGTTCGGGGAAATCTACCGTTAGTGAAGAAATATTAGCCTTTGTGCGGAATTTTGGTGCGGCAGAAGCCGCGCATTTGGGTAAGCAGTCTGGCAATATTGGGCGCGCAATTGCACAGTTGCCATTGATAGGTGGCCTATTAGACCGCATTATTGTAAAAAAAACCGACAAAACCCGCGCATTGCGTGATAAAAAATCTCCAGGGCTTTTTACTGCGCTGATTATTTACGCGTTTTCACTTAGGCGCTTGCGCCGCTTTAAACGTATGTTAGCATTGCGCAAGCAAGGTTTTATTATTGTGACTGACCGCTTTCCACAACTTGAATTTCCTGGCGCTTACGATGGTACTGGGCTCTCTACAATCGCAGATAATGGCATCATAGTGGGCTGGTTAGCAAAGCGTGAGCG
>NZ_JABFRA010000128.1 GCF_013141425.1 Methylotenera sp.
GCTGCATCCGTTATCTCCGCCATGAAAGGCGCAAAAATACTACGTGTACATGACGTTAAAGCCACGGTAGATGCGTTAAAAGTTGTGGCTGCGATACAATAGCTAGCGAATAAATTCAGTAATTAAACAGGCAAAAATAATGACAAAAAAATATTTCGGTACAGATGGCATCCGTGGCCGTGTTGGAGAGTCAACCATTACGCCTGATTTCGTCATGCGCTTAGGTTATGCGGCAGGTAAAGTGCTCACCTCTGTCAGCAGCAACCTCGCAAAAGGTGCTCATCCTGCGGTGTTAATCGGCAAAGACACGCGCATTTCAGGCTATATGTTAGAGGCGGCTTTAGAGGCTGGATTGTCTGCTGCAGGTGTTGACGTGTTGCTGACAGGCCCCATGCCAACGCCTGCCGTGGCTTACCTTACCCGTGCTTTGCGTGCGCAGGCGGGCATCGTGATTTCAGCCTCACATAATCCTTATTATGACAACGGTATTAAGTTTTTTTCTGGAGATGGTGCCAAACTACCCGATGACATCGAGCACGCGATTGAGGCGGAATTAGACAAACCGATGAAAGTGATGGAATCTGCCAGGCTCGGCAAAGCTCGCCGCATTGACGATGCCGCGGGCCGTTATGTTGAGTTTTGCAAAAGTACATTTCCCAGCAATATGGATTTGCGGGGCTTAAAAATTGTGCTCGACTGTGCGCATGGTGCTACCTACCATGTAGCGCCTGACGTATTTCATGAATTAGGCGCTGAAGTTATCGCTATTGGCAACAAGCCCGATGGTTTGAACATAAATGAGCAAGTTGGCTCAACGCATCCACAGGCCTTGCAGAAGGCAGTAGTGGAGCATCAAGCAGATTTAGGCATTGCTTTTGATGGCGACGGTGACCGTGTGATGATGGTCGATGCGCAAGGCAAACTGCTCGATGGCGACCAATTGCTCTATATTATTGCCATGGGTTTATACGGCAAAGGCAAATTACAGGGTGGCGTTGCGGGTACCTTGATGACCAATCTGGCTTTAGAACATGCTTTAAAAAAACATCAGATTCCCTTTGCGCGTGCCAAAGTAGGTGATCGGTATGTGCTGGAATTGCTCAATGAAAGACATTGGAAACTCGGTGGTGAAAACTCTGGGCATATTCTTACGCTAGATAAACACACCAGTGGCGATGCAATTATTGCGGCTTTACAAGTATTGCAATCACTCAAACTCAGCGGTAAAACCTTGGTGCAACTAGGTGAGAGTTTGGTGTTATACCCACAAGTGTTAATTAACGTTAAAACGACAAAAAAAATCGATTTAGGGCATCATGCGGAAATTCAGGCGGCAGTAAAGTCAGCGGAAGCCGAGCTAGCAAGCAGTGGGCGCGTGTTATTAAGAGCCTCTGGCACTGAGCCTAAAATTCGCGTGATGGTGGAAGGCGAAAATGCGACTTTAGTGCAAAAACTTGCAGAACAGATCGCCGAAGTGGTCACGCAAGCAACAAGATAGATAGGTTGTGTTTTTTTACATTCCAAAGGTTTCAATAAACCTTCACATTGCATTCACGAATCTTTAATAATTCAATGACATTCTAGCCCTCATACACAACAAGTGTAGATTGAGTAGGAGGTTCAAATGTCATTCGATATGCGTTTTTATATCAATCGTATGCATCAGTTTGATAGTTTCTTGTGTGTTGCAGTAAATCATACAAGTCAGTACAGATTGATACGCAACAGCTTTAGATTGATAAGTCGATTAGGAGATGGCTTATTTTGGTATGTGTTGATGATTGGTATTTTAGTCCTGAATGGGGCCGAAGGATACCAGGCGGTAGCTCATATGGCGCTCGCAGGCCTAGTGGGAACAATTATTTACAAATGGTTAAAAGGAAAAACACTGCGCCCGAGACCTTATGAAGTACATCAGGATATTTGGTTGGCTGGCACGCCTTTAGATAAATTTAGTTTTCCATCGGGCCATACTTTGCACGCTGTGGTATTTGGTTTAGTGGCGATTGACTATTATCCCTTACTGGCGTTTGTGGTAGTGCCTTTTATGGCAATGGTGGCATTATCACGAGTAGTATTGGGCTTGCATTATCCTAGCGATGTGATTGCGGGTGCTTTGATAGGTGGGTTGATTGCAGGACTGTCATTTACATTCTTTTAGTGGTATTCGAAATTTTGTTTAGTTAGTCTATCATGCGCTTTTTGTAAAATATTGAATCGGTGACGGGTGCAGCATTTTTAAATGCATTAAGCATTCTTCACGCCATACGTCCAATTGCTCGACACTTAAATTCTTAAGTTCAGGTTCTAGTTCAGGAACTCCTCCGCTTAATACCTCGCCAATATTAGCTATAGCAATTTGTGTTTTTGCTATGTAATAAATAAATTTATTTAATGCATTATTGTCTAATAATCGCACAACTTTATAAATCAACTCTGGCAATCGTACAAATCGCAATACTCCATCCCAAAATGCCAATCGTGTTAAAGCTGAGCAGGTCATGGGTTCAGGGCAATCAAATTGCGCTGAGATGAATTTAACTATTGCTAACTTGTGTTTATTAATTAAGTAACGCGGAGAAACTTTTATTAAAGGTGCTAAGTGCGCATCCATTGCCCATTCTGAGGCGATATGCGTGAGCACTTGGTTCTTGTGCCACATTGCTTCGTGCGCTGGTACAAAATGATTATGCGCAATCACGTCTATATATAAATGGCTCATATATCCTATGGCAATAGCAGTTTCAACATCGGTTTCTGCTGCCATTAATAGTTTGTGCGCATGTTCCCAACCGTGAGTATGACTAAAATGATGACTCACAATTGCCAGGTCTGGAATACAAGCGCCTGCCATCACCAATTCAGGAAATTTCTGGATAACATTTCGTAAGCGAGAGTCTAGCAATGGCATTGCCCAAAGTAATGAATGTGAGAAATAAACATGTGTTACCAGTCCCCACGCGTTGGCATCTAGTGAGTAGCATAAAAATGGCAGCCACCAATGACATCTTTTTAGATATTTGGAATAAAACATTCTGTGTAATTTGCCATGGGTATATGAACAGAAAATTACAGCTACATTATTTTTTAGCGACAAAATTCATTGAAATTGTTCATTAAAGCGTCATATTCCAACGTTATTGTTTATACAAATTTATTTATTTGATTATCTGAATTGCATAATAAAAACCACTATGAAAATTCTATTTATTTCGGACGTTTATTTCCCCCGCATCAACGGTGTATCAACCTCTATACGAACTTTCGTGGAACAATTGCAATATTTAGGCCATGAGGTTCATATGCTTGCACCAGATTATGCAGTAGCCACGCAAGATGAAGCCTGGATTAAGCGGATCTCAGCGCGAAGCATATATTTTGACCCTGAAGACAAGCTCATGAAGTATGGTGAGGCAATGAAGTTATTGCCAAGTCTAGCGCAAGAAGGGTATGACATTATCCATGTACATACGCCGTTTGTAGCGCATTATTTAGGATTAAAATTAGCCAAAAAACTTTCTGTGCCTTGTATAGAAACTTACCATACATTTTTTGAAGATTATTTACATCATTACTTACCTTGGATGCCAAAATTATTTGCGCGTAACCTCGCTAGATTAATATCCAAACGCCAGTGTAATGCTGTGGATGCGATTGTGGCCCCCTCTAAGCCGATGCTGGATGTTTTGCGTGCTTACGGTGTAAAAGTAAAAGCAGAGGTCATTCCTACTGGGTTACAAGAGAACAGTTTCAAAGAGGCCGATGGTCAGGCATTTAGATTGAAATACGGTATTGCTCTAGACTGTCCCATGTTGTTATATGTTGGTCGTGTTGCTTATGAGAAGAATATTGATTTTTTATTGCACATGACTAAGCTATTAAGAGAAAAATGCCCAGATATTCTATTGGTTGTTACAGGTGAGGGCCCCGCTGAGGCTAGTTTACATCAACTAGCTAACACTCTTGATATACAAAATAATGTTCAATTTATCGGTTATTTAGATCGTAATATTGAGTTAAATGCATGTTATCAATCTGCAGATATTTTTGTATTTTCATCCAAGAGTGAAACACAGGGGCTGGTGATATTGGAGGCCATGGCACAAGGCACTCCAGTGGTTGCAATTGCAGAGTTAGGTACAGCTTCTATCTTAATTGAAGGTAAAGGTGCACTAATTGCGGCAGATAATACTGAGAGGTTTTCTGAAAGAGTACATCAACTATTGTTGAATCCTGAGCACCGATTTGAACTTGGATTACAGGCAAAAGCTTATGTGTTAGAGAAATGGACTGCTAAACTTCAGGCAGAGCAAATGATTAAATTTTATACCAAGTTAATGGGTAGAGAACCCTCTGTCATCGAATACTCTCAGCTTCGAACAGAAATTATCAATAATCAAGTAATTCACTGATAGCTGCGCAAAATACTACTGCGCGTAAATTAAAGGCCAGCAAAGCTGACCTTTAATTGATTAAGCATAATGAATTTGATTAAGGTCTGGAAGCTTCCTGCTCCATTTCTTCCATACTGATATGGCGCACATCTTTACCTTTCACCATATAAACTACATATTCAGAGATATTTTTCGCATGGTCGCCGATGCGCTCAATAGCTTTAGACACGAACAATACTTCTAGCGACATGGAAATGGTGCGCGGATCTTCCAGCATAAACGTGATTAACTGACGAATCGTCATTTGATATTGATCATCTACCTGCTCGTCCATTTGTGCAATCGGCAATACCTTGGTGGCGTCTGAGCGCGCAAAGGCATCGAGTGACATATGTAACATCTCACGTGCCAAATTCGCCATGGTTTTGATTTCGGCAAAACGTGGTGTCCACATGCGATCAGTTTCAACAGTTTTTAATGTAAAGCGCGCAATTTTTGCAGCTTCATCACCAATACGTTCTAAATCAGTGATTGTTTTAATCATCATCAAAATCATGCGTAAATCCCCTGCGGCTGGCTGACGACGTGCAATAATGTGGCTGCAATCTTCATCTACTTGTATTTCCAAGGCATTCACGAGCTGATCCTTTTTGATTACCGCTTCAGCGAGCTTCGGGTTGGAAGAAACCAGTGATTCAAGTGCGTCGACAATTTGCTGCTCAACAAGGCTACCCATTTCAAGCACTTTGGCTCGCACAGCTTCTAATTCAGCATCGTATTGTTTAAAAATATGTTCAGATTGCATCATTAAATCCTTTAAAATTCTTACAGGGTGTAAATAAAATATAAGTAGCCTACTAATTAAAATTGGCTTGATGTGCCTATTTAACCAAACTTACCTGTAATGTAGTCTTCAGTTTCTTTACGTGTTGGGCGGGTAAATATTTTGTCAGTATCACCATATTCCATCATCTCACCTAAGTACATATAGGCGGTGTAATCAGATACACGGGCGGCCTGTTGCATGTTATGTGTGACTACAAGAATTGTAATTTTGCTACGTAGTTCGCTCATTAACTCTTCAATATTTGCAGTTGCGATTGGGTCTAGCGCAGAGGTTGGTTCGTCAAATAACATAATTTCTGGGTCAGTCGCCAACGCACGTGCAATACACAAACGTTGTTGCTGACCACCAGATAAGTTAAATGCTAAGTCATTCAAGCGGTCTTTTACTTCATTCCATAGTGCCGCACCCTTTAGTGCTTCTTCAACTTTATCAGCAACAACGCGTTTGTTTTTTTCGTCACGCACACGTAAACCATAAGCGACATTTTCAAAAATAGTTTTTGGAAATGGGTTTGGTTTTTGAAACACCATGCTAATCCGCATACGCACTTCAATCGGGTCAACACCGCTGGCTAAGATATTGGTGTTATCTGGATGCATGACTATTTGACCTTCGTACTTATTGCCAGGATACAAGTCATGCATACGGTTAAAACAACGCAAAAATGTTGATTTACCACAGCCAGAGGGGCCAATTAACGCAGTGATTTTATTTTCATACAACGGCATACTCACGCTTTTAAGTGCTTGGTGGCCGTTTGCATAATAAAAGTTGAGGTTATTTGATTCAGCTTTTAGCGGTGTTTGGGTATTTGTAACCATATTTTTCCTAGTCAATATATTCTTTAAATTGCTTTGAATTCTTAATTTTTACCATTTAATGTTTTTGCGAATTTTATAACGCAAGTAAATAGCCGTGCCGTTCATCAAAAGCGTGACCAAAATAATAATCGCACCTGTGGCTGCCGCGTTGATATGAAAGGCGTGGTCAGGACGTGATAGCCAGTTGAACATTTGAATCGGTAGTACGGTAAAACTTGAGCTTAGCCATTCAAAATTTAGGAATGGAGCAACGTCTGTAATAGGTGACGGCGGTAAGAATGCAATAAATGTAAGCGCGCCTATCGTAATAATAGGAGCTGTTTCACCAATTGCACGTGACATACCAATAATTACGCCTGTTAAGATACCGCCTTGAGAGTACTTAACCACGTGGTCACTCACTACTTGCCATTTGGTTGCACCCACTGCATAAGCGGCTTCACGAATGGCCACTGGAATGCCACGAATTGCTTCACGAGTTGAAACGATGACAATTGGTAATATTAATAAGCCCAGTGTTAAACCAGCAGTTAAAATACTTTGCCCTAAATCTAAGCCGTAAACAAACAAGCCTAACGCAAGCAAGCCGTATATGATGGATGGCACCCCAGCAAGGTTGGATACGTTAATTTCAATAAGGTCTGAAAACCAGTTCTTCGGTGCGTATTCTTCAAGATACAAACCCGCAGCAACTCCCATGGGAACGGCTGTTAAAAAAGTAACAAGCATGACTAATGCTGAGCCTACCCATGCCGAGAGTAAACCAGCACTGCCAGCGCGGCGAGAAGGAAAGTCACTAAAAAACTGCAAGTTGAAGCGAGGATAACCATCCATTACTAAATCAATAAATAATGTTAGTAAGGTAAGCAAGCCCAGCATGAGTGCAATTAAGCCAATTGCGGCGAATAGAATATCATTGCGCTTATGGCGACGAATCATCTCCCGCACTGCATCTAGATTTTCAAGTACGGACGCTTTGGCTGGTGTTGGTGAAAGTGACATTAGTATTGCTCCCTATATTTCTTACGTACCACATGACCAATAATGTTAAAACCTAAGGTCAGGCCAAATAGCACTAAGCCAGCTGCAAAAATGCTTTGATAGCCAATGCTGGCATGCGGTAAATCACCCATTGCCACTTGCACAATATAAGCGGTGATAGTAGCAGCACCTTCAGTTGGGTCAAATGTTAAATTTGGTTGCTGGCCAGCAGCTACTGCTACAACCATAGTCTCACCTACAGCGCGAGAAATTGCTAAAATATAAGCAGCTACAATGCCCGATGTTGCTGCAGGCGTTACCACGCGGAGAGCTGTTTGAAAACGAGTTGCACCCATTGCGTAAGATCCTTCACGCATACTCATTGGCACAGCGCGCATTGCATCTTCCGCCACGGATGCAATATATGGAATAATCATCACGCCCATTACCAAGCCAGCACTTAACATATTGAAGCCAGGTAAATCTGGATATATTTTTTGCAAAAGCGGTGTAACAAAAAGCAGTGCGAAGTAACCAAATGCTATTGTGGGTACACCAACTAATAATTCTAAAATCGGTTTAGTAATTTCACGGGTTTTATGTGAAGCAAATTCAGAAAGATAAATTGCACCAATCGTACCTACAGGCACTGCCAAAGCAAGTGCAACGGCAGATGTAGTCAGTGTGCCTGCTACCAGTGGCAAAATGCCGTAATGTGCATCTTCAAATAGCGGCGTCCACTCTCTGCCAGTAAAAAATTCTAGCAATGAAACTGTTTTGAAGAAGCCGAAAGATTCGTATAAAAGAATCGCGACAATCGCAAAGGTAGTGAAGACAGCAGAGAGTGCCGCTAGCATTAAGATAAGCTCAATGATGCGCTCTTTAATATTTCTACGCACGTTTTTGGCAAGTCGAGGGCTAATAGTTTCTGCTGAAGAATTGTGGCGCATGGTGGTAGCAATGTTCATATAAAGACTTTTATGATTGTAACGATATTAAGTGGTTTGATAGAAGTACTTAATAAAAAAGGAGCGGTTTACCGCCCCTTTTTTGCAATTAAGATTTAGTTACTTAATTCTGTTGATTAAATCTTTTACTTTAATTCCCACTTCATTTTTACCACCAAAACCAGTACCTGGTTTTAATGTTTTGAAATGCTCTTTTACTGCGGCGTAATCTTCAGCTGGTAATGGTACATATTTCACTTCAGCAACTAATTTTGGTGCATTATCCAAGTAGAAATTTACAAAGGCTTTGACTTCGGGTTTGAATGCTGCTGCTGTTGCATTCACGTAGATAAAGATTGGGCGAGCTAGTGGCTGATAACTACCATCTTTTACAGACTCTGGTGAAGGCAGTACAGCTGGCGCACCTGCTTTAGCAACGATAGGAATCGCTCTTAATTTATCTTTATTTTCTTCGTAATAAGCATAACCAAAGTAAGCTAAACCACCTGTATTGCTGCTAACACCTTGCACTAAAACGTTATCGTCTTCTGAAGGAGTGTAGTCAGTACGGCTCGCTTTTGATTTACCGTTAATAGCTTCAGTAAAGTAATCAAATGTACCAGAGGCGGTACCTGGACCATATAAAGCCAAGGCTTTATCAGGGTAAGCAGCATTGACTTGTTTCCAGTTTTTTACAGCAGAACCTGGTTGCCACATTTTTTTTAAATCATCTACGCTTAAACTCTTAACCCAGTCATTTTTGGAGTTAACTACTACGGTTAAAGCGTCAAAAGCTATTGGCAACTCAATGAATTGAATGCCAGCTTCTTTACAAGCATCTATTTCTTTTTGCGAAATAGGACGTGAAGCATTTGAAATATCGGTTTCACCACGGCAGAATTTTTTAAAGCCACCACCAGTACCAGATTCACCAACAGTGACTTTTACTTTTTGCACTTTTTGAAACTCTTCTGCCACGGCTTCAGTAATTGGGTAAACGGTGCTTGAACCATCAGTTTTGATGATTTTATCGGCAGCAAGTACGTGGGATGTAGAAAATGTAGCCGCAACTAAAGTTGCGATACGTAATGATTTGGTTAGCATTGTGTTCATGAAATCTCCATCAAAATTAAACTATATTGAGTTAAATAGCTTTTTAAACTGATATGAATTTTAGTGACCAAATATGACAGAAAAATGACAAAAAAATGACTTTCCGAAATAAAAAAAGGTCTCCGCAGAGACCCTTAATGGTTTTTAATAGTAAGTTGCTAATTAGAGAAAGGTTTTACCAAAGTGGTAAGAGATGGCGGCAACTAATCCAGAGCAAGGAATGGTTAAAATCCAAGCCCATACAATGCGTGAAGCCAAGCCCCAGCGAA
The DNA here is from genome assembly GCF_013141425.1 of Methylotenera sp. Lineage (GTDB taxonomy): Bacteria > Pseudomonadota > Gammaproteobacteria > Burkholderiales > Methylophilaceae > Methylotenera. Next base: position 9,373 of record NZ_JABFRA010000128.1, read on the forward strand.
CAGCGGAAGCGCGACGTGCTACGCCGACTCCTACGATTGCGCCTGTAATAGTGTGTGTTGTAGAAACTGGGATACCAAGAGAAGTTGCTAAAAACAAGGCGATGGAACCAGATGTTTGTGCACAGAACGCACCAGTTGGACGAACTTTGGTAATGCCCATACCCATCGTGCGCACAATACGCCAGCCACCCATCAACGTACCTAAGCCCATCGCAATCTGGCATGAAATTACAACCCAGAATGGCACATTGAAATCACCTTCTAAATAGCCATTAGCAAACAATAGTACGGTGATGATTCCCATGGTTTTTTGTGCATCGTTTGCGCCATGTCCTAAGCTAAATAAAGACGACGATATGAATTGCAATTTGTTAAATCGACTTTCAGTTTTATAAGGTGAAGATTTTTCAAATGCCCATAGCACAATGACAGATAAGGATAGTGCAAGAAACATCCCAAAGAGAGGTGATAAGACAATTGCAATACCCGTAGTGATTAGTTTGCTTCCAATGATGATGCCTTTGGTCCCAGCATGTGCAACCCCTGCGCCGAGCAAGCCGCCGATAAGTGCGTGCGATGAAGAGGATGGAATGCCAAACCACCAGGTGATAACGTTCCATGCAATCGCACCGCTGAGTGCGCCAAAAATCACGGCATTATTGACGATGTTGGGATCAATGATGCCTTTACCTACCGTATCAGCTACATGTAATCCAAAAAACAGAAAAGCGATGAGGTTAAAGAAAGCTGCCCATGCCACAGCTGCCTGTGGTGTAAGCAAGCGCGTTGAAACCATGAGTGCAATGGAGTTTGCTGCATCATGGAAGCCGTTCATAAAGTCAAATATGAGGGCAACCATCACGAGCAACGCCATGATGAGAATCGCGTGATCCATAATTTGCCCCTTAAATACGCTCTAGCACGACACCGTGTATTACATCGGCAACATCTTCACAGCTATCAACAGCCTCTTCAAACAAGTCATATAGTTCTTTTGAGCGAATCAATGTGCGAGCGTCAGCTTCTTCTGCGAACAAGCGTTGCATGCCAGCGCGCATCACGTGGTCTGCTTCACCTTCAATCGCGCTGATCTCTTCACAAGTACGAAGAATGCGACCGGCATCTTTCATATCCGATAGCATGTTGACTGCATCTCGTACTTTTTCAGACGCGCGCAACAATATTTGGCTCAAGGCTACCATTTCAGGTGTAAAGCTGGTATGGCCATATATCTTGGCACTTTGTGGAATATCTTCCATGTAGTCAATAATGTCGTCTAAGGCCATGGCCAACTCTCGAATTTCGCGACGATCAAACGGGGTAATAAAAGTTTTATGTAAAGAGAGCAGAATTTCTTTTGTATATTCGTCAGCTTCAGATTCGATTCTTCTGAGTTCTGAAAAGTGTAGGTCAAATCTCTCAGCATCTCTAACAGTAGTCATCAATGCCAGTACTTTAGAGCCTTTAACTGCACAATCGGCAAGATTGTTGAATAGTACAAAGTAATTGTCGTTACGCGGTGTAATTGCTGCCATTAATCGACCAAAAGTAGCATTCGCCATATTTTTCTCTCTCCCGTGTTTATTACAGTTTTGTTTCAATTTTGTTATTAGTACATTTTAACCGCCCGCGTTTAAATCTGCGAGCGTTAATGTCATAAAAGTATAAATTTATTACGATATAATTTATTACGATATAATTTCGGGCTACATTCAAGCGTCATTGGAAAGTTCAAAATGAATAAGCCAGTCCAACAACAGGACTCAATAGTTAAATCGAATATAAAACCAAAAATAGGGCCATTTGAAAAAAATCTCACGTGGTGGGTGCTTGGTTGTATTGTCGTTGGTATTTTACTTGGTAAAATCCTTCCCAATTTTTTTCAAACGATTGGTGGTTTAAAATTAGCTGAAGTGAACCTGCCTGTCGCACTTCTGATCTGGCTGATGATTATCCCCATGCTGCTCAAAGTCGATTTTACTGCCATGAAAGAAGTCTTGGCCCATGGTAAAGGCATTGGCGTAACCTTATTTATTAACTGGCTGGTCAAACCCTTGTCGATGGCCTTGCTGGCGTGGTTGTTTATTCGTCATTTATATTCCGATTTATTGCCTGTAGAACAGCTTGATAGTTACGTTGCTGGTTTGGTTTTACTTGCCGCCGCGCCTTGTACTGCCATGGTGTTTGTGTGGAGTAATTTATGCGGCGGTGATGCGAAATTTACGCTTTCACAAGTTGCTCTAAATGATGCCATTATGCTATTTGCCTTTGCGCCCATTGTGGCGCTTTTGCTCGGTTTATCCAGCATCATGGTGCCGTGGAATACTTTATTTTTATCGGTATTGCTGTTTATTGTGGTGCCAGTAGTTTTTAGTCAACTATTGCGTCAATATTTACTTTCTAAGCGTGCACAAGTATTGGATGATGTGCTTAAGCGTTTACACCCTATATCGCTTACGGCACTATTGGCAACACTGGTTTTACTGTTCGGCTTTCAAGGTCAGCAAATTTTAAATCAACCGATAATAATCGGCCTACTGGCAGTGCCGATTATTATTCAAACCTATTTCAATTCGATGCTTGCGTATTGGTTGAACAAGAAATTAAAAGTTGCGCATTGCGTGGCTGGTCCATCGGCCTTAATAGGGGCATCTAACTTCTTTGAGTTGGCGGTGGCTACTGCAATTGCATTGTTTGGTTTTAATTCTGGTGCCGCGTTGGCAACGGTGGTGGGTGTGCTGATTGAAGTGCCAGTGATGCTATCAGTGGTTGCGATTGTAAATAGAAGCCGCAACTGGTACGAAGCAGATTAATTTTTTAGGTGAATAAAATGACAGTGACTATTTATCACAACCCAGCTTGCGGAACGTCTAGAAATGCTTTGGCGATGATACGCGCTAGCGGAGAAGAGCCTGAAGTGATTGAGTATTTAAAAAATCCACCAAGCCGCGAGCGTTTAGCTGGCTTAATAGCAGCAATGGGTGGCGATGTGCGTGCAGTGCTACGCGAAAAAGGCACGCCATATGCGGAATTAGGTTTAGACAATCCTGATCTGCCGGATGAAGCCTTGATTGATGTGATGTTAGAGCATCCGATTCTGATAAATCGCCCTATTGTCGTGACGACTAAGGGCGTGAGATTATGCAGACCATCTGAACTGGTGCTGGATATTTTGGAAACCGCCAATATTGGAACTTTTGTAAAAGAAGATGGTGAAGTCGTTAAAGCTTAAAATTAACGCTTCCTTCGACAAGCTCAGGCAACATCAATCCTTGTAAGTCTTTGCTGTATAATGTTCATTTTTAGAATTTCTTGAAGTTAACATGGAAGCAGAACAACTCAATATCATCGCAAATCGCCTTGCCGATTTAGCCGAGCGCAATCACTCTCTTAGGGGGTATCTTTGACTTTGAGACTAAGTCTCAACGCCTAGAAGAAGTCAATGGCTTGTTGGAAGACCCAAAAGTTTGGGATGACAACAAAAAAAGCCAAGAACTAGGTAAAGAAAAACGCGCATTGGAGCTAGTGGTTAATAGCTTGCAATCCGTCGACAGTGGCTTAAACGATAGCCGCGAGCTATTTGAAATGGCGCGTGAAGAGAACGACGACGAAACTTTACTAAGCGTGGATGCCGATTCGCAAGCCATAGAAAAACAAGTCGCTGAAATGGAATTCCGCCGTATGTTCTCTGGCGAGTTGGATGTGAATAACTGCTTTATCGAATTCCAATCGGGTAGCGGTGGTACAGAAGCGCAAGACTGGGCGGCCATGCTGCTCCGTATGTACTTACGTTATTGCGAACGCAAAGGCTTTAAAGTAGAAGTGCTAGAAGAGTCTGATGGCGATGTGGCAGGCATTAAAGGTGCCTCCATTAAGGTCACTGGCGACTATGCTTACGGCACGCTAAGAACCGAAAACGGCGTGCATCGCTTAGTGCGTAAATCGCCGTTTGATAGCAACGCTAAACGTCACACCTCATTTGCCAGTGTGCAGATTTTCCCTGAAGTGGATGATTCGATTCAAATTGACATTAACCCAGCTGACTTGCGCATTGATACTTATCGCGCTAGTGGTGCTGGTGGGCAGCACATTAATAAAACCGATTCTGCCGTGCGTATTACACATATTCCAACCAATACCGTGGTGCAATGTCAAAATGACCGCTCACAACATCGCAACCGCGACGAAGCAATGAATATGCTGAAAGGTGCGCTGTATAACCTAGAGCTAAACAAGCGTAATGCAGACAAACAAGCCCTTGAAGATGCTAAAACTGACATCGGTTGGGGACATCAGATCCGCAGTTATGTGCTAGACCAAGGCCGCATTAAAGATTTACGTACCAATGTAGAAATTGGTAATACGCAAGGCGTGCTAGATGGCGACCTTGACCCATTTATACAAGTCAGTTTGAAGCAGGGAGTTTAAGAGTGAGTAACGAGCAAAATCCAAATAATGATGTATTGCCAGTCGACGAAAACCATGTGATTGCCGAGCGCCGTGAGAAACTGAAAGCTATTCGCGAAGCCACTGGTGGCGTAGCATTTCCTAACGACTTCAAGCCACAGCATAAAGCGGCTGATTTAATTGCGAAATATTCAGCGCTTGAAAATGAAGCGTTTGAGGCTAATCCTGTTGATGTTGTAGTGGCTGGGCGCATGATGCTGAAACGTGTGATGGGTAAAGCAAGCTTTGCGACCATTCAAGATGGCAGTGGCGCAAATGCGGGTAGTCGTATTCAACTGTATGTAGCCAAAGACATGATTAGTGAAGAGGTCTATGAGCAATTCAAACATTGGGATTTAGGCGATATTCTAGGTGCAACTGGTCACTTGTTTAAAACTAAAACGGGTGAACTTTCAATTAAAGTCACCGAGATTCGTTTGCTGACAAAATCTTTACGCCCATTGCCAGAAAAATTCCACGGCTTGCAAGATCAGGAGGTGAAATATCGTCAACGTTATGTGGATTTGATTACTTCAGAAGAAACACGTGCGACTTTTGTAGCACGCAGCAAAGTGGTTTCTGCAATTCGTAACTTTATGGTTCAAAATGAATTTTTAGAAGTTGAAACGCCGATGTTGCATCCGATTCCAGGCGGCGCATCTGCTAAACCATTCATTACGCATCACAATGCTTTAGATATGCAAATGTACATGCGTATTGCGCCTGAGCTATATCTGAAACGCCTTGTTGTCGGCGGTTTTGAGCGTGTGTTTGAAGTAAACCGTAACTTCCGTAATGAAGGCTTGAGCGTTCGACATAACCCGGAATTTACCATGATGGAGTTCTACGCGGCATATACCGACTACAACTGGTTGATGGACTTTACTGAAAACTGTATTCGTACTGCTGCGATTGCGGCACGTGGCACTGCGGTGCTGGAATATCAAGGCCGTGAGCTAGATTTAAGCAAGCCATTCCAACGTTTAACGATTGTTGGCGCTATTCAAAAATACGCACCGCAATACACACTAGAACAGTTGAGTGATGAAGCTTATCTACGTGCTGAAATCTTGAAACATGGCGTTAAACCATTTGACCATGCGGGTTTAGGCGCATTGCAATTAGCCTTGTTTGAAGAAACCGCTGAAAGCCAATTGTGGGAGCCAACGTATATTATTGACTACCCAGTCGAGGTTTCACCATTGGCGCGAGCATCTGACAAAAATCCAGAAATTACGGAGCGTTTCGAATTATTTGTGACTGGTCGCGAAATCGCAAACGGCTTCAGTGAGTTGAATGATGCTGAGGACCAGGCGGCACGCTTCCACGCACAAATGAAAGCTAAAGAAGCGGGCGATCATGAAGCGATGTTCTATGATGCGGACTTTATTCGCGCTTTGGAATACGGCATGCCACCAGCAGGCGGTTGCGGTATCGGTATCGACCGCTTAGTGATGATGATTACCGATAGTGCAAGCATTCGTGATGTGATTTTATTTCCGCACATGCGCGCCGAGAGTTGAATAAATGTAGGAGCGGTCACTGACCACTCCTACCAAATCCTATAAAGCCGCCTGCCAACGTAATTTAGCAGGCGGTTTTTTTATTGTGGTGAAAATACAACATCACTGTGGCTTATTTTCACTAAATAGTTATCTGTCATGAAACTGTCACACAATAATCACAAAATTCCCCTTGTTGAAAAAACGCATTACAAATAATTCACATACTGAATTTTTAAAAACGATATAGGGGAAATAAATGAACCAAAAATTAAGTAGCTTAATAGCAGCAACCTTAGCGGGCTCGCTCATGATGGGCTTTGGCGCAAATGCAATGGCAGACTCGACGGATGACATTGTTAATGCATTGGTTGCAAAAGGTGTATTGACAGAAGAAGAAGGCGCATTGTTGATGAAGGGCCGTGCAGGCGAAAAAGA
>NZ_JABFRA010000029.1 GCF_013141425.1 Methylotenera sp.
TTGGTGTTGGTGTTGCAAGATTATCTATCTGCTCAACCTTCGCACCACAACCTTTACAGAATTTAGCATTTGGCAATAATACACTACCGCACTTCTTGCATGAAGGCACTGAAGGTTTTGCTACTTGTGGAGCACTGCAGAAGCGGCAGAATTTAGAGTTGTCAGCAATATCTTTGCCGCAACTGATGCAGTTCACCATTTTATGCTTTCATTCTTATTTTTAGTTGATTGAATAATGCACCCTTTTTAAAATTTGGTCAATATTTTTGAACCTACTCAATATTTAATATTAGCAATGTCTCTCTGACAAGCGCAAACAACAATGCGCTACATAAACGTTACTGCTGATATGAAACGTGCTGCGGTAGATTTGAAGTAATGAACGAATTAAGCTTGTTAAGCCTACTGTCGAGTTAACAACACAATTTGACTTAATGTAAAAATCTTCTGTTGACTTTTAATTTACCTAATAATTGAATCTATTAAACCGCTAAATTACAAACCACATCACCAGTGTAGTCGTAATCAATCACTGCGTTTCCATTTGTATTATCAACAAGTATTCTAATGCCACGTGTTTTTAATCTTGCATCAAACCATCTACACTCAACTTCCACCCTTTCTTTTGCTTTATCTAAAGGTGGAATTTTATTTGGGCTGATTAAAAAAATTCCATCAAATACAGCATTACGATAAAACGCATTCTTAACAACTATTACCGTAGCTTTAGTAACATGATGTGAGGGAAGCTTGGGTTTTGCGTATTTGTTTGTGTGTGGCTGATTTGTCCAAAAAGGTGGTGTTGAGTAATCCAAAACAACTCTCCCAATTAATTTATTAGATGGGGGTGATACTGAACCTAATTTTTATTCTTTGCAAACCATATACAGTAAACTGTGCAAAAAAACTACGTGTAGCCTACCAGCCTCTGCTGCGCTTAATTAAATTTTCCAACATCACTTTTAGTTTTGCACTGATAGCTAATGCTTCATCTGTGTTCTCTGCTGCCACAAGTCTATCCAATGTATTTTTCAACACTGTGCGCTTTACATCTTCTTTGCTTACTGCTGCACTAGCCCCATCTGTTAGCTTATGTTCACTTCTGCTTGTTACTAAGCGCGGCACTTGATTTGCGTTACTTCCAATTCCAACCAAACCAAACACATCCCTATCCAACCAAACCTCTGCACTTGCATTATTCCCAATATATGTTTTCAAATACGCTAGTGCTGCTTGATATTCTTGCTTTGCCAATACACGTAAATTTTTTGCACTGTTTACTGTAGCTGTCTTATCTGCACGTGCTGTTAGAAAATCAGCACGTTTAAGCATTGCTTCATAGTCTGCTAGTGCCATTGGCTTGTTGTCAAAAAACTTACGCCTTTCTAATTCCTCACTCCATAACTGCTCATACTCAACCAAACCACCTTCACCTAGTACGTTCGTTAAATCACGCCCACTAACCTTGCCGCCATTAGCCAGCTTGGCTACTAATGCGTCAATTTTTGTGGGATTTAGTTTTTGCATTAGAGGTGCATTGCGCGAGATGAGTTGATAAATCTGTTTGTATTGCTAATGTAAGTAACGCTACTTATCCACCATTTCCTTAAGCTCTTTACCAACTTTAAAGTGCGGTGCATATTTTGCAGCCACTTCAACACGCGCTCCAGTTTTTGGATTACGTGCAATACGTGGTGGTCTGTAATTAATTACAAAACAGCCAAAACCTCTTACTTCTACTCTGTCGCCTTTAGCTAAACTATCAGTCATTCCGTCAATAATTGTCATCACACTAGCATCAACATCAGAAAGCGTTAGTTGTGGAAATTTACTAGCGATAATTTGGATTAATTCTGAACGTACCATTTAGTGTGTGAAATATTGAATTTAATGAGTGAACTAGATAGTAGCACGGCTTTGCAAGTGCTAATACATCTAGCCTTTGCACTAGCCGCCATACAGGCTGTTTTAACTTAAGTGCGTATAAACGATATTCAATTACTTCGTTAAGCATTTACAGCACGTTTAATGCGTTTGCACACTATGGTGCTTTTTTACTTGCATAAAATGCATCTATTACGCCACCTGCATTAATTAGTTGCCTACTTTCATTGCCTCGCAATTGCTCTATTGCTTTTACAACATCTAAATGACTGTAATGTTTTTCTATCATTACTACGCTAGTACCCATTTGTTTTGCAAGTGTATGTATTGGTACTTTGTCGTGCGTCAAAGCTAGAGTTGCGTATGTATGACGCAAGCTATATAAAACACGATTTTGATTTGTTTTTGGGTCAACTAATAAATTATGTTCTTCCAAATAACTTTCAAACAATGCATTAAAGCTAGTTGGCTTAACACCATTTTTAATAGTAAATACCAAGTCGTTATTACTAGCCACTACAATATTTTTAAGCGGATAAGCTACGGACATTTCAACAGCATAATTACGCTTTCCAATTTCCTTTAGTGCATTTACTGTACGTAACATGCCTACTATTTCACGCTCGCCATTTTTGCCTGAAACTGTCATTACTACAGAACGATTTAAATTATGACTTACAATTTCTTCACCCTCTTCATCTAGCTGCCCAGTATGTTTTACCTCAGGTTTAATACTTGGCTTAATTTGCTTCCATCTCAAATTAAGTAATTCCTTGCCTGGTCTTGCACCAGTATCAAGCAATACATTTACATATTGAGATAGCACAAATCGCAATGCGCGTGACTTTGGTGTACGTGCTCGTTTAATCCAAGCCTCAAAATTACCTAGTAATGCCTGTACTTCAATAATGTCAAAAGCTGGACGACGAATTGATTTTGCACCTGTTGCTACAAGTGTAGGACGATTAATTTTAGTTATGTAACCACGTATCTCTGCTTCATCAAATACTCTGTTTAAAGCTGCATTATGAGTAAGCATAGTGCTACGTGAAGGTGTTTTTTGCATACGCTCATTGCGAAAAGCTTCCAGTTCACTTAACGCAGTAAAATCAATGTTAGTTATTTTGCGCTTGCCTAAACACGCTATTAAATAATCATTAATAACTTCTTTGTAGTCCTTATATGTTGCCAGCCCTCTTGTAGCAACACCGCTAGCTAACTC
>NZ_JABFRA010000077.1 GCF_013141425.1 Methylotenera sp.
GTAATAAAAAGACAACTGGCAACAACCATGGAAATAGTTGCTGGGTGAATACGCTAAAAGTAACGCCCAAGCCACTCAAGCCCACAATAATTAATATAAGAAGTGCCAGTGGTGGCACACACATATCTAAAGCAATGGCTAACTTTTTTAAATTGAGATGTTTAATACTTTGCCCTATTAAAAAAGGCCCTTCTTTCACTATCATGCCAATATGCCCATGTTCCCAACGTGTACGTTGCGTTTTAATGCCCTCTTCACTCGTTGGAAATTGACTTCTAACTAACGCCTCCGGACAAAATCTAGGGGCGAGATTCAACTTTGCCAGATCAACCCCTAATTTCATATCTTCAACAATATGCCCACTGGCAAGATTCACCTGTTTAATCACATGCCAAGGAAAAGCCATACCCGACCCCATTAACTGACAAGGCAAGCCTAAGCGATGTAGGCCAAGTGGCCTAACCCAATTTTTTACAAGCCACGCAAATTCGGCTATTTTAATTTTAAGCGAAGCATGTGATTGAGATTGCATAAGGTAAAGCGCCTGTATTGGTCGCTGATGGCAAATCGCATCACTCACCAAAATAGATATCGTATCTTTTTCAAGTACGCAATCAGCATCAAGCACAATTAATACGTCTGGTGGATTTTTAGTGAGGTGCTGAATTCCAAAATCCAGTGCATAACCTTTTCCTCGATTTGTAGCATGGGTTCGCTCAATAACTTCCATGCCCTGACTCTTTACAATTTCGGCGGTGTCATCACTACAATTATCTGCCACAACTAACACGCTTGTATTAGCACCCAACTGCTCGTTAATCGACATCAACGTTGGTAAAATACTACTCGATTCATTATGTGCTGGAATCAAAATAGCCACTGAAGGTTGAGCTGTGGCTTTACGTGACTCATGCTTGTAAGGCAACATTGCAAAGCATACCTGCAAACAGAACGTGAAAACTGGAACAGATAAAACAGCAATGGCCACATAAAAAATCACTTCGATAAAACTCAACATCACGCAGTTACCTCTAACTCTTTAGATACTGAGTTTTTTGAGATTTCATCCCTAAATAACTGTGCAAGTTTTCTGGCTTCGACGTCTACAGAATGCCGCTCAATAACTCTAGCATAGGCAGCGTCACCCATCTGTTGCAATTGTTGAATAGGTAATAGTAAAAACTTCTTAAGTGTTTCTGCTAAGGCATCAACATCCCCCGCAGGGAACAAAAAGCCATGCTGTCCATTAACTACTAACTCAGGAATAGCTGCAATGTACGTACTGATAACAGGCCGCCTTAACGCCATGGCCTCCATAATCACCACAGGCAAACCTTCTGCAAAGCTCGGCAACACCAAGGCTTTTGCATTTAGAATCTCTTCACGAACTTGGTCACTCGATATCCAACCCGTAATTCTTACATTTTGTTCTAAGCCATAGCGTTTAATCTGCGACTCAATTTCAGCGCGCATTTCACCATCGCCACCCAGAACCAATTCAAAAGGGATACCTTTTTTGGCTAGAATATTCGCTGCATCGATCAACAAAAGCTGACCTTTTTGCTCACATAAGCGTCCGACACAAACCAACCTTGACCTAGTAGGCATGGAGACTGGCGAAATAGTGTGAAAAGCCTGCTCAATACCACAATGCACTTCTTTCACCTTGGACCACTGTGAATATTTAATCCAACGAAAAATCTGACTACGGCAATAAGATGAAATCGCCACTACGAATGCAGATGCCTCTATCTTCTCAGCCAACTTAATAAACTCAGGCTTATCAAACTCTTCTGGCCCATGCACTGTAAAACTATAAGTTGGCCCACCTAAAGAGCGCGTAAGTAAGGCAACCTCTGTAGCATTAGCACCAAAATGCACATGCATATGCTGTGCCTTGCTATCTTTCAGCCAAAGTAAAACCTGACAAGCCTCGGCCACATAAACCAGATGATAGGGCCACGCCCTATCCGCCCGAATGCCCATTTTGATTGCTATCCAAAGTGTTTTAAAAAACAAGGATGGATGCTCTCTTAACACTTGTACCACTGCAGGCAACAGCCCAGAAACACCCTTTTTTAATACATATCGTGTCTTCTCGCGCTCTTGAATATCGATAGCATCAACCAGTTCGCCATCCCAGCCTCGAACTGAAATGCGCTCTATCGCAAGACCTTCATTTTCTAACGCAAGTATTTCTCTGCGAATAAAGCTATGACTCACCTTAGGATATTGGCTAACAAGGTAGGCTATTTTAATTTTGTTCAAAGTTTTATCCAGTAGATGGTATTAAATACTAAAATATTAAGTCTCGTTATCTAAAATATTCATTAGTGGTATACCTTTTGAAGCATCAATTTTTCTTGCAAACAATTTAATTCTGGATTTACCTCCCCTAATAGAAGGCTCAGAGCCTGCCTTTTTTATTTCATTTGCATCAGAAGCATCTAGATAATCAGGGTGGGGTGACCCAAGAATACTCCAACGAATGTAAATTAAATTTTCATTAATACAAGTTGATTTAAACGGTGAATTCATAACTACTGTTGGAATAAAGATTTCATCTGGAATCCATACATTTTTGAAAAAAGAGACCTCTTTCTGAAATTTATCAACGTAATTTATAACGTACCTAACCACTTCTCTATTCAAACACCAAAACATTGAACCACCATACGGAGTTAAATTTCCCGGAAACTTTCTAGGTACTGGAATGAAAAATCGACGTTTGCAAATTGGTTTATGCCAATATTTTAGACGGTACATACCGCCATCTTTACCCCAAATTTTATGAGGTAGCTCCCAATTTGGGATGAAGGAGGAATCTTTGTATTTAGACAAAAAATCACTAATTTTTGTTGAATTAACAATTGAATAGTCTTCACCGCTGATGACCATAGCATGAGTCCAGTCACAGTCAGTCAACTCCAAGGCACTTCTCAAACCCTCAAGCGATGCCTCTACGATACCCCACGATGCCCATGCAGAACGGAATCGCTTCAGCAATTTCACATTCGATTCATCCGCAAGACAATTTTCAAATTTTTGATAATTACTGGGGCTTACTTTTGAATCAATGTGAACTAGGACTTTGTGAGGTGAAAGCCTCTTTGCAAGCCTAGCAACTTGTTCTGGCTCTTTATGAGCAAGTATGATGAATATGACTGTCATTTTTTCAATATTTTATAAGGAATCGGGATTACGAATTATTTTAGTAAAACTTTAGCACTTACTTTGTTTGTTGAATATTTAATATGGAGATTTATTATAATTTGAAGTTAGTACCTTATTTTAAAATAAATTCAATGGCTTACCATAGTTCATAGGCAAAAATTGCAATCGGTCCCAAGGCATGCCCTTCAAAATCGCATATTGAGGAGTGCCATCAAATAGTTCAACATATGGATTCACTTGCCCCTGTAATGTGTAAGATAGTGGATTTTGCACACGCAAGGTTATGGCACCAGCCTTATCCCAAACAACAAATCCATACTTTTGTGCTGCTTTTGCAATAGTCTTACCCACTGGATGCATTTTCAACGCATCTACATTTACTGACGGATCAAGCCTAAATAGAATACCTTCAGGAATACGATTAGGCAGGTTTTTTGGGTTATGCCCATCTGAACGATGCGCAGGCCATGAATAAATGTTGAACTTTTCAAGGTCCACCAGGGCAATGCCTATCACATGCTTAATCTCACCGCGTTGTAATTCTTCAGCAGTAATCTGCCCGCCAATAAACGGTAAACTAGTTGCAGTTGTCCCAAAATATTCAGGGAAAATCCCGTCACTCTTTGATGCATTTAATAACTTACCACCCCAGCATGCTTGCCACTGTCCATCTATTTTTCGAGCTTTCCAAAACTCCCAAAGAGTATCAGTTGACGCTTGGTAAATTGTCATCTCTTCATCAGTACCTTTAGCCGCTTGGGCATAATCTGGCACAGGCACTGCAGACCATTGTTTGGCTAACTGCTGGTCTTTATAGCCTTTATTTTGGCAGTCCCACTGATTAACTTGTACAGTTGGTGCATTAGCCTCGGCATAATAAACTGGGCTAGAATAGGCGGTAGTGTTGATCCCCACAGTGCCATAATAAGTCGATTTCTGCCTTAAAAATTCGGCTACAAATGCGGCAGAATTTTCATGTAACTTCACATCTACTGGTATGGGCTTATACCAAAAACTATTCGCAGCAAATATATGATCTGTAGCTAATGTTTCTGCATATGCAGGCTTTCCCACAAAATTCATCATTAACATTAGTGTTAAAAAATTCAACGCACATTTCTTCATCATCTCACCTTTGTCAATTTTATTCGTTTAGACAAGCGCTTACCCCAGGCCATAACTTTTTGCTCATAATAAAATGTTGAAACATGTGCGCATGCAAATAACACTAGAAATAACAGTGGTCGTTTACTGTATTTATCGATTAGATCACCACTACCTAACCACGTTGACAATAATAAGGGGTGGATGACATAAAGTGCATAAGAGATTGAGGCTATATAAAAAAGCCACTTATGTTCTAGCAATTTAGCAAAGTTTGTATTTTGGTTAAATAAGGTTGCGCCAACTAAAGTCGCGGCAAAGTACGGTCGCAAATAGTTCATAAACCCTGCGGCTGGATGGCATGATATTAAAAGTAGCACTAAAACGTAAGCATAATTAATCTGGCTCATAAACTGATGAAGCTTATCGCCCAATTTACGATTATAATTCAAAGCCAGTATCCCGCCTGCCAAGATTTCATCGACCCTAAAATGCGTGATAACTGAAACATGTTGATTATTCAGAACCCTCAATGCGGTAATTCCCAGGCATATCAATGGTATTAATAACAATCCATTTTTCTTTAGACTCGCTACTAACAACGCCAAACCAATATAAAAATGCATTTCTACACACAAACTCCATAAGTGGTCCGTCACTGGTATTAAAGGTTTTGGTGGGTAATTTGCGTAAAAGAATAGATGGGCTAACCATGCATCTCTACTTACTGGGTTGAGCAATAGTGCAATTAAAATATAAAGCCAAGCTAAAGGTAAGATTCTAAAAAATCTTCGAATTAAAAAATCAATCACCTGCGGGCGACCCATTAAAAAATGCGTCACTAAAAAGCCAGACAACGTAAAAAATAAGGACATGCCAAGCACGCCAGCCGCAAAATTTAATTGCAATGTCTTTGGACCTAACGGTAACAGGTGACAGGCCAGTACTGACAATATGCTAAGGCCACGCCATCCGTCTAATACACTAAATCTCGCACCTTGCATCACATTCCTTTATGGAATAACAGCAAACTCAGTCTCGTAGCAGTTTAAAAAATAAACTACATCAGTCATAAAATTTAACTTGCTTACATTTTCTACAACAGTAAATTACGGCTAGTGAATGATAATCCGAGCAGGAGCACCAACAGCAGTTGCCCCATCAGGAACATCACACAAAACCACTGACATTGCACCAATTTTGCAATTATTACCAATGCGTATACCTCCAAGCAATTGAGCATAAGCACCAATTTCCACATTGTCACCGATAGTTGGCACAGGGCCACCTTCTACTCGATTGCCAATTGTAACGCCTTGCCTTAAAGTAAAATTTTTGCCAATAACAGCTTGAGGATGTATAAAAATACCTCCAAAGTGCCAAATACGCAGACCTGGGCCAATATCTGCATCTTTTGGCAAACTAATACCAGTAATGGTTTCTACTATTCGAAATAGAAGCCAATACACCGCTGTATAAACTTGTCTAACGGTTCCAAACGGCTTAACATCGACCCGCCTACCGAATCGATATACCCAAACAGCCCAAATCGACTGCTCTTTAAAAAATGGGCGCTTAATTGCATAGCGCTTTAAATCTTCAATCCAAGATGCGTCAGAGTTCATCACTAATTACTACAGTAGTTATTCATTTGTTAAACATCCTTAGTCTGATTTAGCACTATCCAATATTAATTTTTCGTGTTTTGAAAGATTGACGGCATATACCGCCCCCAATACAAACCAAAGATACCAATTAAAACTTAAATAACTCAGCATGTTGTCCGCATATGAATAAAAGGCAAATTCAAGTAAAAACATCCAGCCTGAAAAAATCATCAACTTATTGGTTTTATAGAATGGTATTAATAGCATGGCAACTCTCAAGTGAAGCCATATAAAAGCGGAAAGGCCAAATACTCCTGTTTCAAAAAAGAGCTGCACAAATACGCTATGTGCACCACTTTGGGTTCCGCCTGCCATGGAAAAAAAGTTAACCGAGTAAAGTCTGAATGACTCTAATCCATACCCAAAAAAATAATGGCTGGGTGACATCCAATTTAACCCGTCTTCCCAGATCAATTTCCGCCAGGCATAGGAGTTCAATTTACTATAGTTAACCACCTCGTTACCTTGACTAAGATCTAAAACACGGTCGCGTATTTCTGGAATCATCAGTGCGCCAACAAGCGACAAGCCGATAAATACTAAGTATTTCCGCTCATAAATAATGGCATACACACTAAAAAAGACAAAACAAGCAACCCATGCACTACGAGTTTTGGTCATGAGTAACAAAGAAAACATGATTAAAATATAAATTGGTAATGACTTGCGCAACCATGCTGGAATAAAACTGACCTTAGCCTTATAAAAATAAAACCCGACTGAAATCATGAGTACCAGATAAAATGCCAGTATATTAGGGTGATTGAAAGTACTATTTATTCGAAAACCATTTGAACTGGCGAAACCACCTAAAGCAGCATCATAAAAACCAAAAAAAACAGGTATCAGCGAAGATAAGAATACCGCTGAGATCCAACGTCCGTAGTCCTCCTCATTTCTTATTAATGTTATAGCCAAGGCAAATACAGAGGCATAAGAAAGTAGCGCCAAATAGGTTTTAAGTGCGTTTATAAAACTCGGTGCAATCACTAATGCCACTAGTGAAATCACAAAAAATGGCAGCCACGTTTCGTTAAGTACTTTACGCACTGGGTTAGGTTTATCAAATATCGCAATTAATGCAATAGCAATAACCAAGGCATTTATGACGGCACCTAAACCAAAACTACCGAGTTTAGTCGCATCCAAAATGGGGTCCATAACTGAACGAAACAAAATAATTAAGTAAAAAAGTGTGTTCCGAGCAAAGGCGAATAAAAAAACCAATATAAAAAAGCCAGGCAAAGCCAGTAAAACACCGTATCGTTCACCAACAAGATTTGCAAAATAGACCGCAAAAGCACCCACAATCATTGCCAATATAATGCCAAATATGGCAAGAGGGGATGAGTTCAGAAAAGAGTCATGTACTTGTTTTTTCAATTTAGAAACACTTCACTTAAATTTATATTTGTTGCTGAAAAATAGATCAAAATAATCACTAATCCTTTGCAAATAAATCACGCGTGTAAATTTTATCCAGCACATCGTTCAAATCATCGGTCACACGATTGGCAATAATCACATCCGCGCGACGTTTAAACTCATCAAGATTATTAACCACTGGCGATCTAAAAAAATCACCTTCGGTAATAACAGGCTCATAAACAATCACATCAATACCTTTAGCCTTAATCCGCTTCATAATGCCTTGTATGCTAGAGGCTCTAAAATTATCTGAGCCTGCTTTCATGATTAACCGATAAATACCAACCACCTTCGGGTTGCGTTTTAACACGTCCTGTGCAATAAAATCTTTTCTGGTCGCATTTGCATCCACAATCGCCTGAATAAGCGTTTGCGGCACATTCTGATAATTGGCTAACAATTGCTTGGTATCTTTCGGCAAGCAATAGCCGCCATATCCAAACGAAGGGTTGTTATAGTGCTGCCCAATGCGAGGGTCTAAGCACACACCATCAATAATTTGGCGAGTATCAAGGCCATGCGTAGCTGCATAGGTATCTAGCTCATTAAAGTAAGCAACGCGCATTGCTAGATAAGTATTTGAGAACAATTTAATTGCCTCGGCTTCAGTACTATCTGTAAATAATAAGGGTACGTTCTCTTTTAGTGCGCCCTGCTGCAGTAAACTTGCAAAAACCTCTGCACGCGCTGATTTCTCACCCACCACAATACGAGAAGGGTATAAATTATCGTAAAGTGCTTTACCTTCACGCAAAAATTCGGGGGAGAAAATAATATTTTCGCACTGATATTTTTGTTTAACTTTAGCCACAAAACCAACTGGAATCGTAGACTTAATCACCATTACCGCCTTGGGATTAATGGCAATTACATCCTGAATCACTTGTTCAACAGAACTTGTATTAAATGAATTTGTATCAGAATCGTAATCGGTAGGTGTGGCAATTACCACAAAATCAGCACCTTCATAGGCTTCTTGCTTATTTAGCGTAGCTCTAAAGTTTAAAGTTTTATTTTTTAGATACGCTTCAATTTCATCATCTGCTATTGTCGACTGCTTATTATTAAGCATCGCAACTTTTTCGGGCACAATATCCAGCGCCACAACTTCATGATGTTGCGCCAGTAAAATGGAGATTGAAAGGCCAACATAGCCTGTGCCTGCAATACTTATTTTGTAAGATTTCATACCAATAAACCAATCATCAAAGAACTAAAAGTAACTAAAATTAAAAATAACACACAGCATTACAATCTGTTTACGGTCTAAATGTAGCAAGTGCTAATCTAAGCATGCCTTTTGGCCAAAAGCCCAGTTTGCCGAAAGCAATCCAGTCTGTAACTCCTGGCCGCACCCCATAAAACTTTGAGTACATTTGCAACATTAGGACTTGAGCATTTCTAGGTGAGCCTTCAGCGTGCAATTTAGCAAACTTTTTATATGCATCCCGAACCTTGCTTTCTGCCTTCACCGATATACGGTCTTGCTTTGGAGAATCATCATAAATTTGTGTGGCACAATCCAACAAATGGGCCGTTCCAAACTTTTTCAATATACGCATAAACATTTCCATATCTTGCCAAGCAGGCATGCTCTGATTAAACATACCCGCCTCAACAAAATGGAATTTCGGTGCAAAAACCTGATTTCCAATATAATTAAACTCAAACAAATCATCGGCTTTCACCATACCTTTTTTTTGGCTAATCATATGAACTTCACCATAGCGAGTAAAAATATCTTGAGCGTAAATGCAGGAAGGCTTTAAGCCAAATCGACTCAAAAATTCCCAGAACTCAACAAACGATTGTATTCTTTCTGGTACAAACTCATCATCGTCATCTAAACCTGTTAAAAAATGCCCAGTTGCACTTGATATTGCAAGATTTCTTGCTGCCGGCGCACCTTCTGAAACTGTCTTATTAAAAAACTTGAGGCGGTTATCTTCTTTTGCTTTTTGCTCAAGGTATTCCGCAGTTCCATCCGTAGAGCCATCATTCACCACAATCATTTCAACATTTTCATAGGTTTGATTCAAAACAGAATCAACTGCCCTTGATAGTGCTTCTTTTCTATTTTTTGTTGGTGTATATATTGAAACTTTCACAGTAGACCTTTAGACAAAATTTTGTTAGATGGTTATTGCTTTTTTTTAAAAAGTTAAAGATAGCTTTCCTTAAATTTCTTCCAATAACTAAAGCTACTAGGCATCATAAATTTTATAAACAGCTTCAATTTAAAGGGAGACAACCCATACTTAAAATAAGTAGTTAGAATTTTTAATCTAAGCTTAAGAGGAATATGCCACCCATACACAGGGTTTAATAAATGCAACATATCAAAAAGCAGATTTGTGATTAATTGTTTTAAGGCTATTCTTTCGAGCGTGTCATTTTGAGGAATCATTTTTATTAGCTCATCAATCACAATCAAGTGCCCGTCAATATGGCGCTGCTGTTTGTTTTGCGTCATTGTAGACTGTGGCCGAAACCGACGATGGAAAAGTATATCCGGCAAGCACATTGCAACTGCATCACTATGTTGTAAAAGCAATTGAGTCGTAAACAAATTGTCCTCGTAAATAATTCCCGAATAAAACCTTAATTCCTGAAATCTAACCCGATTAAACATATACATACACGGTTGCACTATATATTTATTAAATCGAAGTTCTTCAGTGAATACATTTTTTGACAACAAAACCTTATTTAACTGAGCTGTTCTTGAATATAATTTACTTGAATTAATTTTATTGTCGGTTTCCCCATCAAAAAAGGCTTGACCACTAAATAAAACCATATCAAGGCTGTGGTTAATAATCGTTTTGAGACACAAAGACACGGTATATTTTTCAAACCAATCATCACTATCTAAAAATAAAACATAATCGCCCACGGCCATTTCAAGCCCTAAATTTCTAGCAGATGACTGCCCTTGATTTTTAGTTTTTACTGACTGAATAAATGGATATTGGCTCTTAAACTCATCAATAATTTTTCCTGACAAATCAGTCGAACCATCATCAATAATAATGATTTCTTTATTGTCGTAATCTTGATTTACAGCCGATTGCAAGCACTGTTCAAGATAATCTTCAACATTAAAAACGGGAATGATGATTGAAACTTTAAAATTAGAATTAATCATTTAATAAAAATTTCTGATTTGAATTATTCATTACTTGTTTCTCTGACGAAAGATACTTACAAGTATTAATAATTTTTTTTTCGATAGAATCGATGCTGATGTAGTGTAGACCAACCCCCCAATAATAATCTCAACAATTAGACGATAACTGGTAGAAGTGTCATGGAGCAAATATCCCAACATTTGAATTACAGCAAGCATTATTAAAGAAGAAAGGAATGGTCCTATAAATTGCTGGAAATAAGTAGTAATCTTAATATTCACAATTTTTGAAATCATTACTAATGTAATTGGCCATAGAATTAATGTCTGGAGTGCTAAGGCTAAAACAATGATGCTTATTCCCTTTTTAAAAAAAATTAGAATAATTCCAATGGTTGTTAGCTGTTTTAACAACTGGTAGTAAAACCACCAATTGCTTTTACCCTGACTTTTAATTAACGAGGACTGTATTACGCCGATACATGTCATTAAACCAATTAAACAAAACCAACGTGTGGGGGTTATTGCCTCTACCCAATGATTGCCAAAAACTAACGGAATTGCGTCACCCACAATAGCGGCCAGCCCAACGAAGGCTGGGAATGAAACTAAGGATGATCCATAAGTAGCTAGAAGAAAGGCTTCGCGTACCTTTTCTTTTTCATTTTGCAGTGAAGATAGGAGCACATGACTTACTGAGTTAAGCGCACCTGCAATAACATCATTTAACATCTGAAATAATCGTCGTGAGAAATTGTAAATGCCTAATGGTGCGGCCCCAATCATTGAACCAATGATGAGTTGGTCAAGATTCATTGCTTGCAAAAATCTATTCCCTGATGCAAATAAGCCATATTCAAATAAATCACGTAATGACTTAACACTGAAGTCAAGGCCTGGTAGCCATTTAGCGCCAAGAAATGCAGCAAGACAACTGACCATTGACACTGTTAATTGTGAAATTGCCAAAGCCCATATTCCATAACCATACATTAGCAAACCAATACAAATTACACTCGAAAAAACTGTTGCAACTATAGTGCGCATTGCAATGAGATGAAATGACATTGCACGGGCAATGAGTGCATTAGGTACTGCTGCAGATAGATCAAATAACAACTTTAAGCCAATGACTGGTAAAAAAACCGATACTGCTTGCTGACCCATTTTTGCAGCAATTAAAGGAGATAGAAAAACCAAAATACCGTAGATTATTAAAGCAAAACTCACACAAACCCAAAACACCGTATCAAGATGACTTCTGCGAATATTCAACTGCTGAATAAGCGCCTCACCTAATGCTGCAGGAGCAAATGCACTCGCTAAAGATACTGCACTTACAGCCAGCGCGATTACACCAAAATCATGCGGCATCAAATAGCGCGAACTCACAATAAAGACAATGCTATTAAGTAATGTTGGTACAAAACTATTGATTGCAGACCATGCTGCACCACGCACAGCGGCAGTAGACCGATTTACTTTTATGTGCGCATACTTTGCATCGCCATCGACTAAGATAGCGCTTTCCTCCTTAATCACCTCTGCTACAAAAAGGCTTTTAGATGTTTGCTGATTTTTATCTTCAATGCTCATATAACAAATTTAATAAACGAGTTTACCCTTTCCTAAATCCAAAACGAGTTCATCAAGCTTAGATAACATCTGACTATGCGAACTTTCTATTGCCGAATCTGAACTGAGTGATGGGTTGAATTTACTAATTTCAATAAGTCTCTTAGCAGCACTTTGAGCAAATATTTCAGGCGCAACATTTAGAAGTAAACGACCTCTGCGCCGAAATTTATCTGCAATTTTGGGGTTGTGAGTATCAAAAAATAGTGTAATCGACTCTAGTAGAGATGAACTTATCATTTGCCTTGGTAATAAATCGATATCAAGCGCTGATGCCCAATCAAACCACTTCATAGCATGAATGCTATTAAGTGGCTGTATTGGTATCCAAGGTACTCTAAGTGCATCAGACACAATTGCACCATGCATAGCCTCTGTAATTACAAGCTCAGAAGACAGGATGTTATCCAAAACTGTTTCTACTGGTGCACATGGATCAATATAGTTAATCGAGGCAAGCTCGCAAGCCAATGCCCAATTTCCTTCAAATGTACTCTTCCAATGAGGCATAAATGAAATTTTGTGACGTTTGCCAACTTTCTGTTTTACGCAGGATCTAAGTAGTATTGCTGCATCACCAACTCCAAGTTTCTCATCAATTCCTAATGCCTTGGCTGTTCTCCTGCCTCGGACAAAATAAAACTTCCAGCTCTCATCAATAATAGGAAGTTTGGTATATCCTCCATAACCAGCACCGAATACAATTTTTTTCTTATCCGATGGAAAAGAATCATAAAGAATTGATCCTATTCCCAAGAAAATTGAATTGTCATTTTCATCCCAAACACCTTCGATCAGCTTTGGCCACATCCAAGTATTTAACTCATCGCCAAAATTTGGACTTACACCTCTATAAAAATATAAATTCATTTAGATATCCACATACGATAGTCAAAAAATTAATAAATATTGACCTAGTCAATTAACTAACAATCTTGGTGCCGACTCTACAACGCCAACTAATAAGTCGGCCAGAAATTGTTCTTGCAACTCATACGCTGCAGGTGCCTCTGACTCATCTTCAATTAAGGTTGAAACCCTGACCAATACACCATCGTCAATTTTGCCTTTTAAGCCTTCACGCAGTATTTTTAGCCGCATCTGAAGCCCAGACATGGGGAAGCTATTACCTAAGCGTATCCAGTAGCTTACCGCTTCAATTTTATTGCCCTTTTTAAAGATCAGTCGTTTACCGTTAATTGGCACTGGGTTGCCTTTAATGTTAAACACGTGATTTTGCATGCTTATTAGTTGAAACCCTTGTGCTGGGTAACAAACTTCTACCTGATGAATTTTAATTTCTTGTCGCTGCTCGCCTGCATAAGCCAGTGCCAGCATCACCTGATTACCTGATGAGTTTTGATAAGTGCGCATTAATACTTGGTCATAGATGGCATCTGAAATGGCTTGCGTATAGGTATTTACCGAAACCTGCGCATATGTACTTGGTTTTTCTTTCCACTCGCCCAACTGCTTGGGGACAACATTTTCTAAAACTGGTGGTTTGGATAAGGCGTTAAATTTTGGTGTGGCTAACACGGATGAAACCGCTGTAAACACCAAAAGTAAACTCACTAAGGTGCAAGCAGGCAGTGATAATGATTTTATTTCAATATTTAGCTTATTTTGCACGTTGCTTGCTCCAACTTGAAGCTATTGTTCTTAGCACTGCATCAACCCCGATGATTAAGAGCAATGCGGTAACAAAAAGCACCATGCCTGAAAATTCATGTAAAAAACCTTGACCTGCCGCCGCACCCCAATAAAAGGTGATAAGGGCAAGCACAACTACACGCGTAACATTGGAGACAAATGAAATTGGTACGATCAAAATTGCGAGTAATGCATTGCGAAATACTGACTCATGCCGCATAACATTCATATACAAAAGGCCGAGTGCTTCTAATGTGAATAATGAATTTAGCCCAGCGCAGGCATCTGCTACCAATAGTTGATAGGGGCCTATACTGATAATGACACCCTCTCTAGCTACTGGGTAGTTCAGTGCATACAAAACATGCTCAGCGGCATACGATACAGCGATTTTCATGGGTTGCGTCACGGCATCAACAATTGAGGCCGGCAAAGGGACCATAAACAGCATAAAAAAGAACGCAAACCAAAAAAACTTTGCCGTTTTAGCACCCCAAAAGATTAACACGATGCCAAGTATGACAAATAATAGTGAGCCCACTTCAAACAGATAGACCGTTTGAGAACGACCAACGATATAGAGCAATGCGCCAATAATTAATACTGGCCAACCAATATAGGGCGATGGTGATATGGCAATATTAGCTTTAGAAAATTGTTTTGCTTGATAATAAAAAAACCAAAGCGAAACGATAAATACAATCGGGCCATGAGCATGGCGATCGTCACGCCATAATCCGTTGAACAAATCAACAAAAGTGGGTAAATAAACGGCTAATAAACCTGCAAGAATTAAAAGCAAAGGCACAATTGCATTTAAGTTTTTTGGGTTAATTAACGATTTGTTTTTTAGAATGGTATTCAAAGTACTTTCTGTGGGTATAAAGATTTTTGTTGGAAAAAAAGAATTGCGGCGTTATTGAACTGGCTAAAGCTTGCTGAGTATTAATTTAATGTGAACTAATAAACATTGGGCTTTAATAATCACTGACCACCGCACCCACAATTGGCACACCTGAACTTGTCAGCTGATCTCGAATGTTCTTTAAATCTGACATGCGCGTTTGATTAAGCCGTGAAATCAGAAGTGCACCGTCACAACGCGAAACGGTTACTTGCGCATCCGCTGTGGTGCTGGCAGGGGCAGTATCGACAATAATGACATCATATTGCGCGCTGGCCTGATTCATAAAAAATGAGAAACTTTGACGGTTAAGTAGCTCTTGAGGGTTAGGCGGCAATGTACCTGCACCTAATACTGAGAGCGAGTCAAAATACTCAACTGGGCAAATCACGTCTAAACCTGCACGACCAGCAATAATATCTGACAGCCCACGACTTTCATGCAAGTTAAATATCTCATGTTGGCGAGGGTCACGCATGTTGGCATCAATCAATAGCGTACGGACGCCTAACTGCGAAAACATGACGGCCAAATTTGCTGAAAGGTAGCTAACACCTTCATCTGCGTTAGCACTAACAATCGCAAGTGATTTGTTGTTTTCGTTAAACCAGCGCATCATCAACTGGCTTCGTAAAGCGCGTAGACTTTCAACCTTTTGACTAAATGGCTGATACGCTGCAACAAGTTCAGCGCTGTATTTACCCTGTCCTTCTTGTAAGTAAGGGTAGTTAAACTGCAAGGCCAGGGCTTGGCTAATATCAGATTCAGTAATTAGCCCAAGCTTAATCGCAGCATCACCAAATAAAATACGCTGCTCTTGTTGAATACGTAGAATTTTGTCAGTGTCTTCAGGGGAAATTTTGCCGAGTTGCAACAGCAAACGGCCAATCTTACCTGCACGCGCCTGATTTGTAGAGATTACGTTATTTAAGGTAGGAACGTTATTATCTTGCATGTAAATTTATCCTCAAGCTGACTTTAGTTGGCGTTGCGAAAAATTCTTTAGCAACCTGCCACTTTTTGGTTCAGCTTCTCCACCATAAATAGCAAACACTGGTACTTCAAGTAAGGCGCTAAGGTCGTCACGACTGCGCACACGTCTATCTGCAAGTTCAGCTAAAAACCCAAAGCCAATACCCAGTATTGCCCCCATAATGATGGCAAGTGCAATGTTAATTAATACTCTTGGACTACTTGGGCTACCTGGTGGAATTGCAGGATTTAATATTGCGATGTCACTTTGGTTTGATTGGCCTTCAATGCTAGTTTGACTGTAACGCTGCGTTACTGCATCCATTGCTTTTTTTGCCGTATCGACATCTTTTTGCAACACGCCCATTTCATCGCGTAAAAGATTGAGGGCTAACACTTTATTCTTTTGCAGGTTTACCTGTGTACGCAACTCTGATTCACGTTGTTGGTTAATATTCGCAGCACTGGAGATGCTATTTGAAGCACGCTGAGTTTCTTCACGCAATTGAATTCTAATTTTATTAAGCTCGGTTTCTGCTGATTGATATTGGGGGTGGTTTTTGCCCATACGTTGCGATATTTCAGCTAATTTAGTTTCTGCACGCGTCGTTTCCAATTTAAGGTTTTGTATTACGGGGCTAATCGCAATATCAGGTGAGTCGCCCGCACTATTTTGTGCATTGTCTTTACGTGACTGTGAATCAATCGCTGCTGCCTGCGCAACACTCAACTGCGCAGACAGCTCGTTTAAACGCATATTCTCTACGTCTAAATTCTGTTCAGGGTTAGTGATGCCATGTTTTTGCTGATATTCAGATAATCGACTTTGCGCCTGTTCCAAATTATCGCGCATGGTTTTAATTTGCTCACTGAAATAGCCAGTGGCTTTTTGCGCTGGCTCCACTTTTAACTGAACGCTGGTTTGAACGTAATTTTCAGCAAAGGAGTTTGCCACGGTTGCCGAAAATTGGGGGTCAACGCTGGTAAAGGTAACATCAATTAAACTACTTTGCTTGGAAGGTGCTACATCTAAGTTACCTAGCAATATGCCAGCTAACCAGTTATTGATATCACCATTGCCTTTTGTGGCTTTTTGAAATTGTGCTTGAGCCTGCTCGGTTTGTGCTAGTTTTAGCTGATCAACTACTTTAAGCGCAATGTTTCTACTATGAATAATGTCAGTTTGTGTTGCCATATAGCCTGGCATCAACTGCGCAGGAAGCATTACCCCAGTTACAGGATCCATGCCTTTGTAATTCAATAGCAGTGAGGTTGTAGCACTGTAATTTTTTGGCAACAGTAAAGTGACAACAACAGCTGTTAACACAGTGATAAAGAATGTAATCAGTATGATTTTATACCGAGCTTTTAGTATTAATAAGACCTGCAATAAATTCATTTGATTTCCTAAAAGAGGCTTTCTTGTACATACAACACATCATCTTGTTGCACTAAATCGGTTAACGCAGGTCGTAATTCTACGGTCTCACCTTTTGCATTTTTGCGGTTTAATTTAATGCCGCGCTGAGTGCCACGTAACGTGGTGCCGCCTCCTTGAACGAGTGCCTGCACCACTGTCATACCACGCGCAATGCGGTATGAGCCTGGGCGTTGCACTTCACCGTAAATATAGAACATGGGGGCATTTGGCACGTAGATGCTATCGCCACTGGCTAATTCAATATTGGTGCTGTTATCGCCTGTGCGAAATAAACTGTCGACGTCGACATCAAAACGGTTGATTTTGCCATCACGCACCGTAGTAACGGTTACCGTGTCAGAGCCTGTTGCAGTAATGCCCCCCGCCACACTTAAAAAATCTGCCACAGTACGCACGCCACCAACTACCGCGTACTTTCCAGGTTTTAGTACTTGCCCCATCACAGAAATATCACGCGAATGTACAAACACAACTTCACCGCCTGAAAATATAATGCTTTTTAAACCATCAGCTTTACCAACAACTTTCTGTAAGTCGTATTCAGTCTTGCCCGCCGCATTAGTCACAGTCACTAAATCAGAGCCATCTGGTGTTACGCCACCTACTAACGCAAGCAAATCAGCAAGATTTGTAGTTCGTTCCAGTGGATATCGGCCTGGTTTATAAACACTGCCTAATACGGACACAAGTTTACTTTGAAATTGCGTTACTAATATGTTGACTTGCGGGCTCTTAATAAATCCACCCTTTTCTAGCATTTCTG
Source organism: Methylotenera sp. (assembly GCF_013141425.1). GTDB lineage: Bacteria > Pseudomonadota > Gammaproteobacteria > Burkholderiales > Methylophilaceae > Methylotenera. Next base: position 17,872 of record NZ_JABFRA010000077.1, read on the forward strand.
CGATTCTCTTTTCGGCAGAAAAGGTTGAAAGACCGCCAATTTTTACTTGGCCTATCAGCGGGAAGCTAATGGAGTCCGCCTCTGAAATTCGCGTTTCTAACGTTAAATCGGCATTACCAAATACACTAATTTTAACCACATCACCTGCACCTAGAATGTAGTTTGCTTCTTGAGCAGAAGCCGCATTTACAAGAGTTCCAGCTATAAATAGCATGATACAAGCTAAAAAATTTCTCATTGATTTTCCTACCTATTTACTATTAATTCAATTTTTTTAAAACGTCATGTATTCGCTACTAAACATTCTTCTTAAAGCCCAGAAAGTCCCTTTTCGATATGATTAGTACTCTTATCTTTCTCAGATGGCTTGGTGGTTTCAGCAGGCTTAAATTTTTGGTTGATATATTCAACTTTGGCTGCACGACGCAAACGTGCAATTTCAGACTCGGCCGTCTGTTGGTGCTTTTGATTCGTCAATATGCGTTCAATAATTGGCGTTGCGTCTGATTTGGCAATTGGCGCAGATGTCACATCTACTAATCTTCCTGCTGCCGTACGCCCATTCGCGTTAATAAAAATAACATCTCCCTCTACCATTTTACTTAATTTTGCAAGCAAATCTGGCGGCAGAGTTTCAGATGCATGTTGCGCCTGAGTGCGATCAAACTTAATCAAACGCTCATCTAGCCATTGCGTAACATCTTCGATGGTCTTAGCCGAATTGCTTAAGACATTTAGCTCTTCCGTATAGCCAGCCTCTATTTTAAATATCAGTTCTTCCAACACAAAAATTTTACGGTTAGCAAAAATTTCTGCATGCTTCACACGGTAGTTTTCAATCTCGGCCTTTGTTGGTTTTGCAATCGCGGATACTTTATTTTCAAGATAGGCTTGTGCTAACAATTGCATCTTGGCATTTTCAATCGCTTGCATCACGCGTGGGTTGCGATCCAGTTTCACTTTTAGCGCTTCTTGCACCAGCATCTGGCGATCCACCAGTTTTTGGGTAATTTGCTTTTCAGCTTCTGCCTGCTGCGCTGCTTGGACATTGGCACGCTTTAACTCATTGTTCAATTGCAACACAGTTATTTCATCACCATTCACGCGAACAATAGACTGACTTGCTTTCGCATCATCGCTTTTCTTTGTGCACGATGGCAACAAGCCAAACACTAGTGATACTAGTAGAACTCTAATTGCATTGTCGAACGACAATGGACGAAAATACTTCACTTCACAAAACATCAAAATTCCTTATTCATCTTTTTAATTGGGATATTTCATTATTGCTCAATAAGCATTCGGCATGAATATCTAGGTTAAAGTCAGACGAATTATGCATATCATATAAAATTGGTTCTGTGCGGTAAGATACATAAGGAAATCCGAATATTAGGAACTTTCCGTTTGTTCACATCCGAAATCGAATTTAGTAACTACAGTAAATTACATAATGCGCTACATTAGTTAATGCAACGCAATGTATTCAGATTCCCCTGTTCATTTCCAAGTAAAAAAATTCTTGTTATAAACCTACACGCCGTCTCGCAATGAAGCCCATAAACACAAGCCCTAACAACAACATGCCGTAAGATTGTGCCTCTGGCACTGGCGTTACTTCAGCCATCTCATACCAGCCTGATTTACCGCTCTTAAGCCCTTGCACACGAAGCGCGCCCTCATCGAAATTTTCCACATCGAACCCTGCAATTCTGAATGGCTTGATTCTGCCATGTTCAGACCCTATGTTACGAGTGTAATCTTCTGAAAACCAACTTACTGTCTCACCTGACGTTAAGCGATTATTCCTACTGCCAAATACAAACCTAAAATCAAAATCATTGGACCCCTTGGTTGAAGTTGTTACTTTAGTAACACCACCACCTTCAACTACATCGGTCACTGCTGGGTAAGGGCCTTTTCCATCATATTGAAAAGCTAATGCACCAACAAATGCACTAGTTGAATGAAATAAAGTGGAAAATTGATCGCTTATTGTCAGCGTAAATTTCCCAATATCATCATCAAACAACATAGTGGCAAAGCTGACTTCTTTGGGGCCAGATCCTGATATTTTTTCTGTAAAATCATAGGTATAAACTTTTGCTGAAGCATTACCTGCAAAAACTAGACCCATTAGTATTAATATTGATTTAAAGTTTTTCATTCTCAATTCCTTTATTCTAAATAAAGCCCGCGCACTTTAATTAATATGTATCTAAATTTAATCAAAAATAACAGTGGATAATTTAAAAATTAAGTGTGCCTGAAATGCCAGTAATCGTATCTGTGTAATCTAGTAAAGATACAGAAGAATTTCGGTTAGTGCGCTGCACATTCGCCCCCAAAGTAACATTGCGGTGTGGCTTCCAATTCACCCCAACACTAAGTAATTGTGTATTGTCTGTTCTATCGCCAGATGGATTTATTCCGCTACCAAGAAAACTCCTTCTTGATAGGCTGGCATTGGCGTTAATATTAATCTTGTCAGTCACAGCGTAGGCTGGTGAAACACTGAGGACATTATTTCGTGTATAACTACTGTCATTGGTTTGATAGCTTGACAAATCACTTGCCAATCGAACATTGACACGTAACTTACCTGCAGGGGTCCAATTATAGTCAACACTTCCTACCGCACCTGAATAGTCACGTTTTGAAAAATGATCATGATCGCGTGAAACGTAAGCCGTACGCAGATTAAGCTGAGATTTTCCAGAAAGTAGCCAACTTAACTTTGCTTCACCTTCCGTTTCGTCGAACCCTGAATCGTAAAGAAAAACTGGGTTAGGAGAACGATTGTCGTAATCACCTTTTCTCTGATGCCCCATCAATGTAATGGCACTTCCAGAGCGATATACATACTTTACCCCTGCATCCAAGGCATTCATTGTGTAGTCATCTTCTTCATTAAAAATACGACTATTTTTTAGTTCAGTTCTTGTAACGCCTCCGAGCAAATGCCAAATGTTATGGGGCGAAAAGTCAGCTTCAAAATGCTGCGTTTGGTTGATACGGATATTTTTACCATTCACCCCAGTTACGTTACGGTAGTCTTGAAAGTCATTTAGTTGCTGCTTACGATCTGCAGAAAGCGTGCCTTTAAGCGATGGTGTCAGCGTCCATAACCATGCGGCTTTGTAATCCTGCGCATTGAAATCCAAATTGTTATTGGACTGGTAATTATAAGAAGTAACCGTGTAATCAAATTTAAATTGCTGCAAGGAATATTTTTTATCCAACTTTATGCCCGCAAAGGCTTTGGTAATATTCTCAGACTGCTCAGATGAAGATCGACGAAACAAGTTGTCATCGTGCTGACGTGAAACGCCAACAATAAAATTTAAAGTGTCATTTTCGTCAGCAAAAGCTGAGGTGCCACCAAAAATTGTAGGAAGCAGAACAATAACAAATGTAAATCTTGTCATCTGGCGCAAATTAAGTGTAGTCATAAATTTATTTCAATAATTGTTCGAATTTTCAGCATTAAGTAGCCACGCCATCTATTAGCGACAGATTGTAGCTTACATTAGCAAACAACCTCACTTTAACAATCATTTAACACATCAACAACCATTTAATTGTTCAAATTTATTCAATAAAAATGAATTTTGTGGAAATATTTCACACAAATTTACATTTTGTTACAATATTTATTAAAATTCAGCTAGTTACAAGATAATATGACAGCCAAAGACAATTTTCAACCATTAATTTTAGTTATTTTAGATCCAATTTTTTACTTCCCAAATATTACCATTCAACAAATTGATGATAATTGGATTTTTAATCTATAAATTTAATTTAAAAATTCAGAATAATTGAATATTAGTTATGGTTTTTAATGATAGTTAATGTAAAATATGAGGTTGAGACTGCAATTAATTATATTAGATAAGTAAATGTATAAATTGCTTTTTTAAAGTATGTTTCTGACAAGCCAATGGTGTCCTTGGAGTGCTTCTTGATTAAAACCACTAAACTCTATGCCATTTAAATATAGATCCTTAGAGTTCAATAATCTTATGCTTACCAACAATAATTATCATCACCAAATGAGAATCAAGCCTAATGATTAGGAACAGAACGTCTACCGCTACCCGTAGAGCATCTGGTATCTCCATTGCGCGCGATAATATTTTGTATATTATCGAGTCATTTTTAGGCCCCTGCGTCGTCGTGTTTACTCTTTGGGGTATAGCCTTCTGGGATGAAGGCAACATTACGCCCTCTTATTTCATATTATCAATAATTTTATTCTCACTTACTTTTCCAAGTGGTTCAAAAATAAGCCACGAACCTTGGCGAATGATTAGAAACACCATGTTTAACTGGGTATTTCTTGCTGGCCTAATTCTGTTGTTTGGTAGAGCCACAGGATTTATCAACTTATTCTCTTACCGAGCGATGGAATTATGGCTTTGGCTTACCCCCGTCAGTTATTTGCTTGCCATTTTTTTACTGCGAACTAGCGCACCGATGATACTCAAGCTACAAGGGCCAGTTAAACGCGCAATCATTGCAGGCTTGAATGATCAGGGCAATGCACTTGCTGAATCATTTTTACGTCATGAATACACAACAACAACTTGCCAGGGTTATTTCGACGATAGAGCTGAAAACCGCTTATCAAATCCCAATAATCTTACGAATTTAGGAAAAATCTCGGAAATTGCGGACTATGTAAAACAACATAAAATCAATGTAATTTACTTATCACTCCCCATGGTAAGCCAACCACGCATTCTTAAACTACTTGAAGAGTTACACGATACGACAGCGTCAGTTTACATTCTTCCTGACATATTCCTGACTGACCTTATTCAAGGGCGGATTGGACAAGTAGATGGGATTCCCGTTATGGCGGTCTGCGAATCACCTTTTACTGGCACCGATAGTTTTATTAAACGAACAACAGACATTCTCCTAGCACTAATAATTTTGATATTAATTTCTCCTATCCTATTTGTGATTAGTTTAGGCGTGAAGTTCAGTTCACCAGGACCAATCATTTTCAAACAACGGCGCTATGGCATTGATGGAAAAGAAATTCTGGTTTATAAATTCAGGTCCATGACCACAACGGATAATGGCAATGAAGTTGCTCAAGCAACAAAAAATGATGCAAGAATCACTCCCCTGGGCGGTTTCCTACGAAAAACATCTTTGGATGAGTTGCCGCAATTCTTTAACGTGCTGCAGGGCCGTATGAGCATTGTGGGGCCACGTCCGCATGCTGTAGCGCATAATGAAATGTACAGAAAAGTTATCAAAGGCTACATGATCCGGCACAAGGTAAAACCCGGCATTACCGGCTGGGCGCAGGTAAATGGCCTGCGTGGTGAAACTGACACACTAGACAAAATGCAGGCGCGGATTGAATACGATATCGATTATCTAAGACACTGGAGCCTAAGACTCGACATCTACATTATTTTGAAAACCATTTGGGTTGTCGTACGAGGGCAAGATGGCGCCTACTAGATTGCGCGCACTTCGAATAACTGCAATAGCCAGCCTAGTCATAATGCTTTCAGCCCTTTTCATTGGCGTCCATCAGCCGAGTGCGGGCAAGCTATTTGTTGAACCGTGGGATAAATTAGCGCACATTATTTTCTACAGTGCACTCACGGTATTCACGGCCATTGGATTTCCAAAAATGCGACTCTTGCTTCTGGCAATCGTGATTCTGTTGATTGGTGTTACCGACGAAGCACACCAGATTTTTGTGCCGGGGCGACATCCTGGCTTTGATGATTTAGCTGCAGATGGAATCGGTTGTGCTGCGGTGCTGTTTCTGCTGAAACATTTACGTAAAAAATACAATTTTCCATTTTGAAAAATTGTATTCGCTAAATGCTATATGAATTTCCGATAGCCTAACTTGATATTTTCAACATAAAAAAGCCCTAGGCAATTAGCCTAGGGCTTTTTTAAAAATCAATTCGCCTAATTAATCAGCGCGACGACGGCGAGCAATAAAGCCAATCAAGCCTAGCCCAAGCAACATCATGGTGTAAGTTTTTGCTTCCGGCACTGGCGTAACATTAATGCCACCAGCATAAAGACCGCCAATGTAACCTGTAGCCACACCAGATACATTTAAGTAATAATTACCAGCAACCAATGACTGCGAAAAATCTAGGCCAGTACTTAATTGAGTATCGCCACTATCAAATAGCGATAAACTTAGATTATTAATATTGAGAAAACTAAATCTTCTAAAATTAAGATTTAGCGTAGTAGCACCGATTGAAGTGTCACTATTATCTAAAAGACTAAATGTGAATGTATCAGTAAAACTTCCACTTACATTATTACCGAAAAAAGTATTGCCTGATGACAAGTCACCCAAATCATATACAGTTGCTTGCGCGCTAAGTGCTGATGAAGCAAGCACTACAGCAAGTAAAAATTGTTTAATTGTTTTCAATTTTTTATCCTTTTGTTAGTTTTAAATTCTCTTTTGAAGAAATAACCAACTGATTTTGTTAATAAACTTCATGTGATTATACCTAAATATTCCGCTTTTGCAACTTCTGAAGCAATTTTACCAGAGCTTATTCACTGAATGTACGTTGGCGCACAGACTAACACTCAAAAGAAAATAAAAATATAGCTTATATAACTTGAGTAGTTGCGAAAGGAAAATAGTGAATAAAGATCTCTCCGCTTCTATGAATAACATTCAACATGTAAGGTATTGCTGTAGGTTTTGCGACCTTAATTGTTAGGTCGTTTAGCGATTCGGCTGTGAGCTTTTTCATAGAAACGTATAAAAATATAACTAGATGTGTTTTTATACGATTTGTAAAGCGACATTATGATACGAAAAAACACGCAATGTTGCGTGTTTTTAAGTTAACTAATTGTATTTATTGGGATTTGATACGATGTGATACGAAGAAAAACTATTACTTGGTGCCGACGGAGAGACTCGAACTCTCACGACTATTAGTCACAACCACCTCAAGGTTGCGTGTCTACCAATTCCACCACGACGGCATTTGCTAAACGTTGGCTTAGCAGAATTATTACTTAGGTATATCTTGCGTTGCGGCTGGCGCTGCGGGCGTTTTTACAGCGTCTGTTTTTGCAGCAGGCGCAGTTGGGGCGCTATTCACCACCGTGCTTTTTGCAGCGATTGCTTTTACAACGCTACCACTTCCTTCTTTGTGACTGGCCATATAAGCCAGTGTTAAGCTGGTAGTAAAGAATACCAATACAAAACCTGCGGTTGCACGGCTCATAAAGTTAGCTGAACCAGACACACCAAATAAGCTACCGGATGCACCACTACCGAATGAAGCACCCATATCGGCGCCCTTGCCGTGCTGTAAAAGCACCAAGGTAATGACACCTAAGGCTGCAATCACATGAATTACCAATACAAATTTTTCCATTTTCTACCTAATACTTTTTAAAAATTACAAACTTAAATATGTGTTATTCCGCCTATCACCAGACTGCATCGTAAAATCTATCAGCATGCAGCGCGGCATATCCCTTCAAATTCTTTTGCATTTAACGAACATTTACCGATTAGACCACCGTCAATATCCTGCATAACGAATAATTGTACCGCATTTTGTGGGTTTACGCTCCCCCCATAGAGGATTTTCATATTCGTTGCAGCGGCTTTATCAAGCGTAGCCACCTTACTACGAATAAACTCATGCATGCTTTGCGCTTGCTCTGGGCTGGCAGCTAAGCCAGTGCCAATTGCCCAAATTGGCTCATATGAAACGACAGCATTGGCAAATACAGCTGCGCCATAGGTATTGAAAATGGTATCGAGTTGTTTACCAACGACCATTTGCATTACACCAGCTTCACGTTCGATTAAGGTTTCACCTACACAAAGAATTGGCGTTAGCCCATGAGCTTGCGCTTGAACAAATTTAGTCGCAATATTTTCATCAGATTCACAATAAGCTGTTGCTCGTTCTGAGTGACCAATAATTACATAACTTGCGCCAAAGTCTTTTAGCATGGTCGCGCTAACTTCACCAGTATAAGCACCTACAGCATCTTTACTTAAGTTTTGTGCACCCCAAGCAATATTGGTATGTTGTAATATTGCCTGGGCTTGAGCGAGATAGGGATAAGGCACGCAAACCACGACATCAGTATTTTTAAGCGTGGGTAGCATGGCGCAATATTCTGCTAACAAGCGCTTATTTTCCACAAGATTGCCATGCATTTTCCAATTGGCAACGACTAATTTATGACGCATGCGGACCTTAAAGTTAATTTTACAGCCGTCATTTTACGCTTTAGTAGCGTAAATCTGTCAACTTAGCGAATTGAAAAATAAAAACTTAATTGTCCGATTAATATCACCTCATATTAATCATACAATTAAGTAAGCCTTTGTTTGATTTAATGGTCGAATAAAGGTACGCTACAAAAAATTTAAAGAACAACATTAAGGTAGCAATGTCTCAGCGTAAGCATTCCGCCAGCGAACATTCCGCGTGGTATTTCTTCTGTGTTTTAGCTGCGTCTATTTTTGCGGCTGAAACGCTTATCATGCTGCTTTTTGTTTACTTACCACCGCTACAAACTTGGAAAGTCGCACTTCTTGACGCCACGCTACTTTTAACCGTCATTTTTCCGATTCTATATTTTTTTGTATTTCGCCCACTCTCGCGCTACATTACTCAACGTCAGGATACGGAGACCGACTTACGAGTTGCAGCGGCGGCATTTGAATCACATGAAAGTATGATGATTACCAATGCGAAAAACGTAATTTTGCGCGTAAATCAGGCTTTTACAAAAAATACAGGTTATTCACCACAAGAAATTATCGGCAAAACTCCGGATATTCTTAAATCCAGCCTGCATGATGCCGCTTTTTATGCTGGCATTTCAGAAAGTTTAAAATTGCAAGGCGTTTGGCAAGGCGAGCAATGGGCTAAAAGAAAAAATGGTGAAATCTACCCGATTCAATTGACGGTTACCGCTGTGCGCGGGAAAAATAATGAAGTAACACATTACGTCAACATGCACTCTGATCTCACTGATTTGCGAAAAGCTAAAGGCGATGTCACGCGCGCGGGGTTGCTCGACCCGTTAACGGGCTTACCAAATCGATTACTCTTTAGCGAGCGCATTCACGATGAGCTGGCAGAAAATGTGCCTTACCGAATATTGGCCGTAGTCATGATTGATCTCGATAACTTCAAGCAAATCAATGATACCTATGGTCACGAGGCGGGTGACAAAGTGCTAATTGAAGTAGCAAAACAACTCAACGAAGCCACACGCGATACCGATGTTGTCGCGCGATTGGGCGGTGATGAATTTGTCATACTGCTCACTGAACTGACTGGCGTGGAGGCCTGTAACCAAACGTTGGAACGTCTTCGAGTTTCACTTTCTAACCCCTACATGATAGAAGGTTTAAAGTTGCATCTGAGTGCCAGCATTGGCGCTACCTTATACCCTTCAGATAAAACCGATGCCGATGGTTTGTTGCGCCATGCGGATGAAGCCATGTACTTAGCCAAGCATGGTGGCAAAAACCGATATGTTATCTACGACACAACGGCGGCAGCCAAACGTAGTAGCTTGCAGCAAAATTTAGCCCGCATTCAAGCGGCCCTCGATAATCAAGAGTTTTATCTCTACTATCAGCCGCAAGTCAACATGCACGAAGGTACAATTGTTGGTATGGAGGCGCTGATACGCTGGAAATTGGCAGGGCAAGAAATTGTAACCTTACCCAGTGAGTTTATGCCTCTGGTAGAAAATTCTGAATTAGCCATCCCGATTGGTTGTTTCGTATTAAAAACCGCCGTCACCCAACTCGCCAAATGGCACAAACTCGGCTTAAACTGGCGCATTGGCATCAACGTATCGCCGCGCCACCTTGAACATCCAAACTTTATTAACGACATTAAAGACGTATTAGAACGCCATCCAGAGATTAATCCGGAGTTAATCGAACTAGAAATCGTCGAATCTGCTGCCTTGGAAGATATTGAAAAAGTCATCGGCATTATGCAGGCCGTGCGAGCGATAGGTGTTCATTTTGCGCTGGATGATTTTGGCACAGGTCACGCGTCATTGACTTATTTAAGAAGCTTGCCAGTGCGCACGCTTAAAATCGACCAGAGCTTTGTACGCGACATGCTGGAAGACTCCAGCGATCTCATCATGGTTGAGGGAATAACCTCATTAGCACACACCTTCGACCATGAAGTGCTGGCCGAAGGCGTAGATAATCTAAAACTCGGCGCGTTGCTCATTCAAATAGGTTGTCAGTTGGCCCAAGGCTTTGCCATAGCCCACCCCATGCCTGCAGATGAAGTGACTATTTGGGCTAAGGATTGGCAACCGTATCAATTTTGGCAACAAATTGGCAAGCGTCGCTGGCGTAGAGACGACCTTCCACTTCTTTACGCCGCCCTCGCAGAGCGCATCTGGGTTAGTCAAATTCAAAAACTGTTGGATGGTGATGACACAGCGATACCTGAACTTGACCCACGTCGGTCACAATTTGGCCGCTGGTATTATGTGCTTGGCAGTGAGCGTTACGGCGTACATCCAGAATTCATTGCCATCCGCCCAATTCATGAAGAAATGCATAAAGCTGGCCAAACTATCGTTAACTTGATTGAAGCGAAGCAACAGACTGACGCGCAAGAACAAATGCACAATCTTTACGACTTAAGAGACAAATTGATCACAAAAATGGACTTACTCTCGCAGCGTATTACCTTGGTTGAAAATTAGTAAATCTTTATTCTGTTTTTTGACTCAGTTGGTTCAAAATATGACGTGTTTCATGTGCTACTTCTGACGCTGTTAAGCCTATCGGGCCGATGCCACGCGCTACCAAGGCATCTGCTGCCGCGCCATGCACAAATACACCCAACTTAGCACTTTCTAACCCACTTAAACCTTGCGCCATTAAGCTGCCAATTATTCCGCTCAGTACATCGCCTGTTCCGCCACTTGCAAGGCCAACATTACCAGTAGTATTCACAAAGTAACTACCATCAAAATGCCCAATAATGCTTCCTGCGCCTTTTAACACGCAAGTTACGTGGAATGCACCTGCTAATTTAAGCGCACGTTCAACGCGGTTTTGCTGAATATCTTCATTACTAACTTCAAGCAACCTTGCAGCTTCGCCAGCATGCGGCGTAATCACTGTTCCCACATGACGTTTTTTGCAAATCGCAACCAATGCTGGATGCCTGGCCAATAAATTAAGTGCATCTGCATCAATCAGCATAGGCATACTTTTCGCCAACCAAAACGCTAACAATTCGATGGCGAGTGGCGATTGCCCAAGCCCTGGGCCGATCACCACACAATCCAGTTGTGTCAGCGTAGTTAAATCCGCAGGCGAACGGAACATAATTTCTGGGTGCAGTGGATCAACGCTCGGGGCATCCGCTGACAACAAAGCCGCATAAACACGGCCAGCACCGCTCAACAACGCGGCACGAGCCGATAGCAAAACCGCACCTACCATACTATTGTCACCACCAATAATCGCCACACTGCCGAACAAGCCTTTATGCGCATCATTTTTACGTGGTGCCAGCGTAGCGATAAACCCATTTCTTTCTAAATAATGCGTATCCTTTTGCTTCATATCTGCGCCTATAGATTATCGAGTAGATTAGCGTGAATTCGCCACAAAACATAGATTCAACTGTACTTTTTGAGATCCATTGTAGCGATTGGTTTGCAACTGATATGCAGCTTTAATCACGTCTGGTAAAAACTCAGCGTGATTAAAATAGATTGCATCTAATACTATCGTGTTTATTTTTAAACTGAGTTTTAGATGTTTTTCACCAAGTACACGCTGATTTACCACTTCAAATTCATTATAAAACAAGGGAGGTACAAAACCTTGCCCCCACACTTGATTCTCTAACATTTCCGCTGTGGCATATGACATGTCCTGCTCACTTAAGCCACCATCCACTTCCAATATCGATTCTAAATCGGCTTCCGTAATCAAACTTTTAACGACCGCTTCAAAACATCGCTTAAATAATTCAAAGTCGGTCTGCAAAATTGTTAGCCCCGCTGCCATGGCGTGCCCGCCAAACTTAATGATTAAATCAGGCTGATGTTTGCTAAGTAAATCAAGCGCATCACGCAAATGCAAACTGGCAATCGAGCGGCCAGAGCCCTTTAACAAGCCCCCGCCTGCCTCTGCAAAGGCGATTACGGGACGATGGTAACGCTCTTTAATACGTGAAGCCAAAATACCAATCACGCCTTGATGCCAATCGGGCTGGAACAGACTGATGGAAAACTGATTGCTTACGTCAATATCATCCAATGTCAAATTGGCGCCGTCCTGCATGTCTGCTTCAATACTGCGGCGCTTTACATTTAAATCATGCAAACGCTGCGCTATTTGCATGGCTTCAACTTCAGTTTCAGCTAACAAACATTGTATACCTAGCGTCATGTCTTCTAGCCGGCCGGCCGCATTCAGGCGCGGACCTACATAAAACCCTAAATCTTGCGCACTACACATTTGCAGTTGCCGACCCCCCACGCGCAACAAGGCCAACAAACCTTGCGAGCATGCCCCAGCGCGGATTCTGCGTAAACCTTGCTCAACTAAGATACGATTATTATCATCCAGCTTCACTAAATCGGCCACCGTACCAAGTGCCACCAAATCTAGCAGTTCGGTTAAATTTGGTTCTACTTTATCACTGTAGTGTCCGCGTGTTCGCAGTTCGGCACGCAAAGCGAGTAAACCATAAAACATCACGCCAACGCCGGCCAGATTTTTACTTAAAAAGTCGCAACCATACTGGTTTGGGTTAATGATACAAGCAGCCTCTGGAGTTGTTTGGCCAGGCAAGTGATGGTCGGTAATTAGCACTTGCATACCTAACGCATTTGCCGCCGCTACGCCATCAACGCTGGCAATGCCATTGTCTACCGTAATAATAATGTCAGGGGCTTGCATAGCCGCCAAGGCCACTATTTCAGCCGTCAGTCCATATCCGTATTCAAAACGATTGGGGACTAAAAAATCAACCTTTGCGCCGAACATACGCAAGCCTTTAACAGCAACTGCTGTGGCGGTTGCGCCATCGGCATCGTAATCACCGATTACCAAAAGTTTTTTATTGGCAGCAATTGCATTGGCCAATAGTTTTGCCATTTGCAGATTGTTTGTTAGTGTTTGTGGTGGTAATAAATCACCCAAATTTGCACTTAGTTGTGCTGATTTGGTAATACCACGTGCAGCCAATAGCCTTGCCATTAAAGGAGTTACGCCAGCCGCCAGCAAATGCTGCTCACTTGCAGGCGGCGAAATACGCTGTACTATTTTGGTCATGTGAGCTTTAGCCTACGGGGTTTTTCATGCGGGTTTACTCATTTCAGATATTCCATTATTGGCTTTGACTTGCGCCAAAATTTGTAACAATCAGTAGGCCTAATCTCAACGGTTATACTTTTTTCATAAAAACCTAAATTCAAAGTTAACTGTTGAATATTTCCATTTTTTAAAGCGTTTAGCATTGGTTTAAACCAATGCTCATCCAAATTATCGTCAAGCGGCAATTGTAAGCGCACATGTTGTGCATTAGTATGTAAAGTATCCGCTAAACTAGCCGGTAACGTCTGGCTTTTAACACGGCTCAGTGAAGCTAAACCTTGGTAAAACACGCTACTTGCCAGAATCAAATCGGCATCCTTTTTCAGGACTTCAACCTGCGGCATACTGCCACCGCCAGAGAGCCAAATGCTGTTAATGGCGACCTCCCCCGCAGATTCTCGTGACAGATTGGCAGGATGCTCATGCAACAACATCTGCACTTCATTTAATACCGCCAACCACTTGGAGGATTCATCACCGGTGGGCAAAAATGAATGAATATTCTTATCCAAAACAAGGCTGGGAAGACACGTTTTAATTTTTGGCGCGTGCTGGCAACGTAAATACCAAGCCCCGGATTCCCCGACAAAAAACATGATCCCATCTTGAGAGAAATGCTGATTTAAACTGGTGATTATTAGCGCTGTATGAGGCCGTTGCACTGGCAATGGCGCGGGTTCAGCCAAGCTAAAACAATCGCGTTGTAAGGCTAAATGAACCGGGTCTGCGCGCAGCCAATAATCTTCGCCAACTTCCAAACCATCCGCAGTTGCGGCAATCGCGGCTATCGGAAAATCTGGATTCGATTGCAAATCATATTGTTTACAAATCAACGCTTCAAGCGGCAAATCAACTTGCCTGACTTGGCCTTTAGCAAGCAAATACGCCAGACTGCTGCCACTAGGCAAATGGGATAATGCTGCACATATATCGCAATCCACAGTAATTTTCACGTATTGCACTTTAGTTAATATCAGAGCCTAGATTTTACTTGCAAGCCTTCAGATTCGGGACATTTTTAAAAATAAAAACCCAGCAGCTTTTCTGGCTACTGGGTTAGCTTGCCTGCTTAGTAATTTTTAGCAGACGATACTAAAACAAAAGATTAAAAACGGCGACCCTCATTGCGGTCATTCCAACCTCCACGGTTTTCCCAATCGCGGCGGTCGTCACGACCATGTTGTCTGCGCTTGCCTTCCCATCCACGATCGTTATATTGCGCTGGCTCAATGTAACTAATTTCAGACACAATGCGACTACGTGGTTCAATCGCAACATTCACATCAATATAGCGGCCAGGTTGCTCATTGCTAACCGTGGTATAAGTTCTGCCATTGTATTCATAAGTCACTAAATAGCCAGTATTGATGGTTTGCCAGTTATCCACTTGGTAGCAAGATTGCACAGGCACCGTACGTGTACCATAATTACGTTGATTATTAGCGATACTATTACCTGCAATCGCACCAACACCAGCGCCCACCGCTGCTGCCGCCACTCGACCATTGCCACGACCAATGGTGTTACCAAGTAAACCACCTGCAATACCGCCTATAATGGCGCCAGCAACATTATTGCCACCATTGTTATAGCTTTGTTGCTGATATTCTGTACGGCATTCTTCGCGCGGCACATTCACACGCTCTAGTTGAGGTGTTGATGAAAGCACGCGGGCAGTATCTGTATAGCGGTCTGTAGCCATGGCAGGCGCTGCAAATACGGCAGTCAATAGAGCCGGCACTAACATTTTTACTCGCATATTTTTTACAAAACTCATTTTAGTTCTCCTTTTTGTCTCACTTACTCTTGTTACTAAATTTTATTCAAAGTTTAAGTAAGTCAGCGCTTTGTTACGCTTAATCAGCGCGATCGGTTGAAATTTAAAAATTAATTTTAACTCTCAATCTCTGCGTTTATTTTGCAGATGATCAGATAACGCGTCTATTTGCATTTAGGATTACTTGCAGTTGTTAAGAATTTGTAACTAATGATTTTCATTAGAAATAGCAGGATGGGTCCTCGCGCAGGATTACATTAAAGGTGATGTTGCAAGAAAATTGCTCAATTTATGAGGCTCATTAACCGAGAATCAAAAAAATTACAGCTGAAAATTCAACACTATCATTTTAAAATTGACATACATTTTAAAAATATCACTAACAAAAAATCGGGAATCTACAAATTTATCTAGCTAAAACAGAGCATTAACTCGATGTTAATCTAAAATAATAAATGGCATACATTTTGCGTCTATGTCAGTATGTTCAAAAAATCCAGCGTAAGTTCAATGCGTCAAGATGATCAATATAAAGATTGTGCAGGGTTCACCCTTATTGAAATGTCTATTGTATTAATTATCCTATCGCTCTTGATGGGCGCCGTCTTGAAAGGCCAACAACTCATCAATATAAGCAAGGTGAAGCAGTTGGAAAGTGACTTCAGAAACATTCCACTGATGATCTATAGCTACCAAGACAAATTTAAAACGCTTCCTGGGGATGATAGTCGCGCAAGCAGCCGCTTTTCAAATGCGGAAACTTCCGTTAAAAATGGGGATGGTGAAGGCATAATTACAGGTAGTTGGTTTGATTTTAACCCAACTAAAGATAATGCCATTATTTGGCAACATTTACGGCTTGCTGGATTAATGAGCGGCGAGACTAACATCGCTTCTACAGACTACATGCCTAAAAATGTCTTAGGTAAAGCCATTGATATTCAGAGTGGCACTGAAAGCAAAACTGCATCCCCCATCTTAGATGCGCAAGGCAACGCGATTAAAGGCAGCTATGTCATTTGCTCACGCGGCATTTTGGGTGAAATGGCTTTATCACTCGACATTCGCTTAGACGATGGTAATCCAAGTAGTGGTAGTGTACTAGCCACAGAAGATAAAGAAACATTCACAAACGCTGCTCCCGCATCTACAATTGGGACAAACACGGCGACTGACATTGCGCCTAATAATCAGTACATCGTCTGTATGGGTGTTTGAAATAAGCTTGTGAACATCTAAAAAATCAGTCGTCACCATCGCCTTCTATTACTAAATCTGGAATATGGTTAAACGCAATCCGCATTGGCGCATCTTTTAAGGCGTCGTGCGCACCGCCAAAATAGATGGTGTTTTTGCCAAATTTTAAGTTCAGATTATCGATGGTTTTATTGAGTTTTTTCTCATTCTCAAGCGGTTCGATTTGAAATAAATCACGGGCGACTTCCTCAGCTGTGACTAAACCAGAGAAAGACACACCCACGGCATAAGGCTCATGCTTAGCTTGCGGAAAATGCTGTAAAAACGCCTCTAGCGCCTCTATCAACCGTAAGGTGTTGTCCGTAGGCGAAATGGCACTTTCCATGCCCCAGCTTGGTTGATTGCGAAACTTCACTTTAACGCTAATTTTTGAAGCGAGTAAATCGTAGCTTCGCATGCGCATGCAGGCTTTTTGCAATAGACGATGCAACACCGCTTTCACGCCCGCCATATTGCGCTGTTCTGGCGGCATCACGTGCGAATGTCCTAAGCTACTGCGTGTATTTTTTACGTAATAGGGCTCTATGCCGCGCAATTTATCATACATGCGCTCACCTTCTACACTCCCCCAAGCAGCCTGTAACTGCTGGCGATTTGCCGCATACAATTGTTCTAGCGTAGTAATTTTATAGCGATTTAAACGTGCTTCCATTTGCTTACCAATGCCATTTAAGGCGCGCAATTTTAGCCCATACAAACGCTGTGGCAGCTCATGTTGTTCGATTAACACGCAACCATCGGGCTTTTGCATATTCGATGCAGTTTTAGCCAAAAACGTATTGGGAGCGATACCAATCGAACAGCGGATATAATCGAACTTTTTAGTAATGGCACGTTTTATTTTAGCCGCCAGCTTTAGTGCATTTTCTGGAATTTGCTGACTACCCGTCAGCTTGCAAACCATTTCATCAATCGACAGTACTTTTTCGACATGCGTACAGCTTTCCACGATTTCGATAAGCTTATGGTGAAAGGTCACATAAACTGATGGCCTTGCTTCGACAAAAATCATCTCAGGGCAAAGCTTGCGAGCCTCTTTGACTAAGGTTCCCGTTTTTACGCCAAAGGCTTTCGCCTCGTAGCTTGCGGCAATACAGCAAGTGGTTTCCGCCATCACGGCCAGCACGCCTACTGGCTTACCACGCAATTCAGGCACAAGTTGCTGCTCTACTGAAGCGAAGTAGGAATTAAAATCAACGTATAACGCATTTAAACTCACGTAAAACTGTACCTTGCAATTTAAAGCTCGCAATCTAAAGTTTGCTAACTAAAGCTTGAGAACTAAAATTTGAGCCTAAACTT
The DNA here is from genome assembly GCF_013141425.1 of Methylotenera sp. GTDB lineage: Bacteria > Pseudomonadota > Gammaproteobacteria > Burkholderiales > Methylophilaceae > Methylotenera. Next base: position 35,586 of record NZ_JABFRA010000077.1, read on the forward strand.
AAATTAAAAATCTAAACCCGAAATGAGGTTAATTATCCTCTAAAAACTACTCTTGGCCCAAAAGAGCGACGCCTTTATCAACAGCTTCTAAACGCGCTTTATCTAGCTTACCTTTCAGTGGCTGCGCCGCTTGAATAAATTCATCCGCAGATTGATTTTGACTGTGGCGCAAACTTGGTGGTAATAAGTGCGTCATGTAAAGTTCATCCGCCAAATTACCGCTACGCTGATAATTGCCGAGTAAAATCAGCCCAGAGCCAACAATGGCAAGCGTAGTGCATATGATCAAGAAACGTTTGAAATGCTGGTCGCTAATAATCGTCAGGTGGCAAAATACCATCATCGCGGCAATCGCCATCATGGCATGATTACCGTAGGCTGCAATAAACTCCAGCGAGAATGCATAGGCGATGACCATGCTAAAAACCGACCATAAATCCATCACAATTAAGGCGCTCGACACCACAAACAAATGCTGGCTGAAACGTGTTTGACCACTCACAACGCGATTTGCAAACGCCCAGCAACCGCTCCACAGCATGGCCAACCCAAAGACCAATGCAAGTACTAATAGGTAATTCACCAGAGAGAATTTATCCGTACTTTCTAGCCAAACCGACAGTAAACTGGAGAGTGCCAGCATCAGCAACCCCGCCAGTGCGGGTAACAGGCCGTCCTGCTGAAATAATTTATTTTTTGCAACTTCCTCTTGTCCATTAAACGCAGCACTGCGGACACGAATTTGCGTATGACCTAACTTCACCACACGCTGCCCATCTACCTCGAGTGTTGCAATACGTTTACCTTGATACAGCAAACCTTGCTGGCTACCCGATTCACGAATGCGTAGCACACCTGCATCAGTAGCTTCTACTATCGCATGATAATTTGCAGCGTTCGTGTCATCCAAAATCAAATCATTGGCATAGCCACGGCCGATGCTAACGGGTAACTGCTCAAAACGATGCCGCGTTTTTACTTCACCATGACGTCCGAGAATTTCAATAAAATAAGGTGCTTTTGCTTGTAGTGAAGCTTGATATTGACTCATGGCTTCACCGCCTTGCTCAACGCAACAGAATTAGGATGACGAGCGATGCTATTTAAAAAAGTGCGACTAATGCGTAAACCGTTTTCGTAGCTGACCCCATTCGCATCTAAGCGGCTTTGCAGGTTACTCAAACTGGCATCGGTGGTGGCGGTAAGCAATGCAAAATCATATAAGCCTTCAAACTCTCGATAAGCACGCACGCACAGCACCGCCCTTAATGGCAAGCTGGCATTTTCTACAAACTGCTCCTGACACATCGGACCCGTTCGACTCTTGTCTTTATTATTTCCAAAAGACTCATTTTTAAACGACTGACTAACCAAAGCTGAGAAACGTAAACTACTTAATTTTTCAGTACTTAGATACTCATGCCGAATGGCAATATGCCCAACCTGCAATTGGTCCGAAACATAAATCGCGGATTGCATCGCACAATCCACCGCGTTAAAGTCATAGCTGCTATCTTTGTTATCATTTGAACGACCCCAGCAACGCATTTGATCGGATTCGCGTACTGGCACCTGATAATTGCCTAAACTTTTTAAAGTGAGTGGTTCAGCTAACACATTGGCAATTAAGGCATTTTGGTGTGCAAGCAACTGTTGTCCGACTGTTTTTTTAAAATCTAAATGCGTTGCGGTAGCCGCTGTTTTTAGTAAATCGCGTACATATTCTACTGGCACTAAAAAACTCACCAATTCACCATCCAAGCGTTTTGAAACATTCACGCCTGCCACACGCCCGTCTTCTGTGATATTCGGCCCACCGCTCATGCCCGCGTTAATTGCGCCAGTAAACATTAACTGACCGTAAAAACCACGTTTAATCAGTCCGTTATAAGAACCTTCCGAAATCGCAAAACCTAAATCAAGCGGATTACCCAGCGAATATAAATATTGGCCTTGTGTTAACTTAGGCAGCACATCAGGCACTTGAAAGTAACCTGTACCTTGCCTGCTGACGCTCACCACCGCTAAATCATGCAGCGCATCTACCGCCACCAGTTTCACACTGCCGCTCACGCCATGCGTATCAACAAATTCGCCTACATAACTTTCTGGATTTATAACGATTTGCGAAACGACGTGGTAATTTGTCACTACCAAATTGCTGGTGCCAATTAAAAATCCCGAACCCACGGATGACTGCGTGCGTCCATTTTTAAGCAACACACGAATTTGCAGCAAATCGTCACGCGCTGCTGTGTATAGCGTTTGCGCACGTGAAGAAGGTGGAGGTAACTGCACTTGTAGTGCGGCTTCAGCAGCAAAAGCCTCTGGTTGAAATATACTTAAACTTAGCCCTAAGAGCGTCATGGCTAAACTTGTTAAATAGCGGCGACCTTTCAAATAGGTGTGACTTTTTAAGCAACTGTATTTCATGCGGCAAAATTTCATGCAAATCCTACATTAGTTTCAATATTATCAATTATCTATTATCCAATAAAAATCTTATTTTCTACATAAAACATCTGATGTCATGTAATGTCTCAGCATCTAAGTCGACTAAGGTCTAGTCTAGTAACGACTAGACGTAATTCATCTTTTTCAACTGCGAGGTTTCAAAATGAGTAAAGAACAAACTGCCATTTTCGCCGGTGGCTGCTTTTGGTGTACAGAACCGGTATTTAGCCAATTACGAGGTGTTAACGAGGTTGTGTCAGGCTACATCGGCGGGCAAACGATTAACCCAACTTACAAAACCATTTGCAATGGCGATACTGGCCATGCTGAAGCCATTAAAATCACGTTTGATGCGAATCAAGTAAGCTTTGAGACTTTGCTTGAGGTTTTTCTAGTTTCACACGACCCAACCACGCCCAATCGCCAAGGCAATGATGTTGGAACGCAATATCGCTCTGCAGTATTTTGTCAAAATCAGGCACAACAGAATGCAGTTCAAAAAATGATTGCCGAGTTCAACGAAGCCAAGGTATTTGACTCCCTCATCGTGACGCAAATCAACGGTGCAGAAACTTTTTACCCTGCAGAAGATTACCATCAATACTATTTTGACAAAAATCCAGCAAACCCCTATTGCTTGGCAGTTGCCGCACCTAAGGCGGCCAAGATTCGTGCAAAATATGCGCAGCTGATTAAATAAGAACAAATAAATTCATCAATATCATCCTGCAAAAGTGGCAATGGCATTGACTTTAAAGTTTATTAGGTCTTACTACTCAACCACTGTCGTCGCCAAAAAATTAGAATCATCAGCAAGGCTATTCCCGCCATAATGGATAACGCCCACCAAAATCCATTACGGTCGCTTATCCACGGCATCCAGTGAAAATTCATGCCAAAAATGCCGGCAATTAAGGTGGCAGGCATAAACAGCATGGCAACCACGGTTAAAGCGCGCACTTCTAAATTCACCCGCTGACTGACACTAGCCATGTAAATATCCATCATACCACTTAAGGTATCGCGTATTGATTCAAGCGATTCAATAAAATTCACTGTGTGGTCGTAAACATCGCGCAAATAGGGCATCGTCGCAGGCTTAAAAAAGCCCTTTTCATTTCGCGTCAGGCTGTTAATTACCTCACGCAATGGCCATACAGCCCGACGTAGCTCAATGCTGGCATGTTTTAGCTGATGAATACTGTGCAGTTCTGCGTTGCTTGGGTTATTCAAAAGCGCTTCTTCTAAGCTTTCACTAGCTTCACCCACTTCTTCCAACACACTAAAGTAGCGATCCACGACACTGTCGAGTAAGGCATAAGCCAAATAATCGACACCAAGCTCGCGAATTGGTGCTCGAGTGGCGCGTAGACGCTCCCGTATCGGCTCAAATGCCCCTGTCGAACGCTCTTGAAAGGTCAATAAAAAGTTGCGACCTAGTACCAAACTAATTTGCTCAGAACTGGTTGACATACTTTCTGCATGATAATAAAACAGCCGCGTTTCTAAAAAAACATACTCGTCAAACTCATCCAATTTCGGGCGCTGTTCGGTATTAAGAATGTCTTCTAGCACTAAAGGATGTAAATTGAATAAATCGCCGATCTGTTTAACCAATTTAACATCATGCACTCCATGCACATTTAGCCAGATTTTTTTATTTGGGTCAGGTTTAAAGTTAGCCAACTCTTTCACAGGCAATTCACATTCAACCAGGCCACTCGCATCGTAACTAATTTTGCTGACTCTAGGCGCGTCTAGCTGTTTGGATTCCGCATCACCAACATAGACTAACGAGCCCGGTGGCAAACCGATTTTCTTACTATGATGTCGTTTGTTTTTTCGCATAGCGCTATATTAGCTTATTCTGCACGTAACGCGTCAATTGGGTCTAACCGTGAAGCGCTGATGGCGGGTAAAACTCCTGCAAGTAGGCCTATCACGCCTGAAACCACGACGGCGATCAGCGCAAAACTCCAAGGTGTATGCACGGGAAAATTTGGCATTAATAGATGCAAGAACTGCGCTAAACCAATACCCAACAACAAACCTAAAACTCCACCCAGAACCGCCAAAATTACCGACTCACTCAAAAACAAGCCTAAAATAGTGCGTTGACGTGCGCCCAGTGCAACTAACAAGCCGATTTCATTGGTGCGTTCAGTGACTGAAATCGTCATAATCGTCACAATACCCACGCTACCCACCAACAATGAAATCCCGCCCAAGGCCCCCACTGCCATGGTCAAAATATTCAGAATGTTCGACAAGGTCTTCAGCATGTCTTCTTGAGTGGTAATGGTAAAATCTTCGTGGCCATGACGCAAAGCTAGTCGTTGCTTAACAGCACTCGCGACTGTAGCGGACGAGGTGCCTTCGGTATACAGCACTTGAATCTCCATCAAGCCTTCACGGTTATAAAGCTCCAAAGCTCGTGCGGCAGGAATATACGCCGTATCATCTAAATCAATCCCCAGAAACTGGCCTTTGGGTGCTAAAACGCCAATCACCCGAAAGTGCAAACCGCCAATGCGTACCCGCGCACCAAGTGGGTTTTCTGTGCCAAAGAGCTCTTTACGCAGCTTGCTGCCCAGCACCACAAATGCACGCGAATCGCCTGCGCCTTCCCGTGGTAAGAAACTACCAATTTGTACCTTGGCACTAAATACACGAACAAAATCTGCGTCTACACCGTAAATCGTTGTGCGACGTAAACGCCCGTTATTTTCAACTTCTGAATTTCCCCACACGGTAGGCGTAGAGCCTGTAACGTGCGGCAATTGCTTTAGCGACTCAGCATCTTCCATTGTCAATAAACGTGCAGTGGTTGGAATGCCCGTTGGTGGTTGGCCACCCGTTTTGACCTTGCCTGGTGAAACACCGATAACGTTGGTGCCAAACTGGGTGAATTCTTTTAATACAAACTGGTGTACGCCCTCACCAATCGAGGTAAGCAAAATCACGGCAGCAATACCAACAGCAATGCCTAGCAAGGTTAAAAAGCTGCGCAAACGATGTGAAATAATCGCTTGAAGGGCAAATCGGCCAGCGTCTGCAATCAACATTATTATCGCTTTGATAAGGCCTGAATCGGGTCAAGTTGCGCTGCACGGCGGGCGGGCATTACGCCAAACACCAAGCCAGAAATAAGCGCAGTCGCCAAACCAGCCAATACCGCCCACAGCGGCGGATACGCGGGAAAAGTGGGGTACAATTGCCGCAATACCGCCGCTCCTAAATAGCCCAATCCAACCCCCACCATGGCGCCCGACAAGGACAACAAAACCGCTTCCACCATAAATAACTGACGCACCGCGGCTGAAGTTGCGCCCAATGCTTTCAGCAGGCCAATTTCCCCCGTCCGTTGTGTAACGGAAACGAGCATCACATTCATCACCAATATGCCTGCTACCGCTAGACTTATCCCTGCAATACCAGCAACACCAAGTGTTAATACATTCAAAATTTTATCGAAAGTTTCCAGTATCGCATCTTGAGTAATCACCGTCACGTCTTCTTCCCCGTCATGGCGCTGTGTAATGGTTTTGAGTACACGCGTTTTCACTTCGCCTATTTGCTCGCGGCTACGAGCTTCTACCAAGATGCGAAACAGCGTATTACTGTTCAGCATCGCTTGCGCTGTAGCTACTGGCACAATAACCAGTTCATCGGTCGTCATGCCCATGCCTTGCCCACCCTCCGCCAGCACACCCACCACTCGCAGTCGCCTATCGCCAATGCGCACGGTTTTACCCAGTGGGTTTTCATTGCCAAAAATCTCGTGTCGTATTACCGCCCCCAATACCACTTCGGCCGAGCCATGGCCGACCTCATCTTTAGGCAGAAAACGCCCGATACCTAGCTTGAGCTGGCGTACTTTAATAAAATCGTCGTTAGTGCCCAACAACATGGCTTCGCGCAGTTTGCCTGCTGCATTAATTTCCGTTGTCGCAACCAAAATCGGCGCAATGCGTTTGACTTCTGGCAACCTGAGCAAGGCATTGGCATCTTCCACCGTTAAATCACGAGGCGTACTTGTAACTAAATTGGCAGGGTTAAAACCACGCGTTTCAGAGCGGCCCGGCAACACAATCACTAAATTCGTGCCAATTGCTGAGAATTCATCCACCACGTAACGGCGCGCACCATCGCCCAAAGCGGTTAACATCACCACGGCCGCCACACCAATCGACATGGCGAATATCAGCAAGCCGGTGCGCAAAGGCGCAGCTGTTGCGGCGTCACCCGCGTAGCGAAAGGTATCGGCAATTTTCAAAGATTCGCACCTCTAAAGTCACTTCGCGCTGACAATATCACTCACCACTCCGCCATCTTCCATGCGAATCTGCCGACGCGCCCGTGCGCCAAGCGCTTGGTCATGTGTGACCACAATCAGCGTCATGCCTTGCGCGTTCAGCTTTTCCAGAAGCTTAACGACTTCTTCGCCAGTACTTCGGTCTAAGTTGCCGGTGGGTTCATCTGCCAGCAAAACCGCAGGGCGCAGAATTGTGGCGCGTGCAATCGCCACACGCTGACGTTGCCCGCCAGAAAGCTCGTTGGGGCGATGATGAGCACGATCGGTTAAACCATACTCTTGAAGCGCCTGTGAGACACGTTTAGCGCGGTCCGCTTTTGGGAAACCTGATAACACTAAGGGCAACTCGATATTCGCGGCCGCGGTTAAGCGCGGCACTAAATGAAAACTCTGAAAAATAAAGCCAATGCGTTCACTTCGCACGGCGGCCAGTTCATCGGCATCCAGCGTCGTCACGTCGCGACCTTCTAGTTTATAGGAACCTTCATCGGGGCGATCTAACAAGCCAAGCAGATTCAACAAAGTCGACTTGCCTGAACCCGACGGGCCCATCACTGCAATATATTCGCCAGAAGTGATAGTCAAATTCACATCACGCAAAGCATGCACTTGGCTGTCACCTAAATAGAACGTGCGATTGATTCCGCCCAAAGAAATTAAGGATGAAGTCAAAGGTGAAATATCTGGTGAAATCAGGCGTTCATCCGACATATGCGATTATTTCGCCTTGATTTTATTGGTGTTATCACCCACATTTTCAGGTGTCACTTTTATTCCCGCTGTAACACCTTCACGTTCCAGCGAAGTCACAATACGGTCACCTACTTTTAGCCCTTCCAGCACCTCGGTATATTCCCAATTGGTAATGCCAGTTTTAATAGTACGCTCTTCAATTACTTGGGTTGTTGGCTGATAAATAAGCACCTTACTACCTTCCAGCAAGGTGGTTGTGGGTACCCGCAAAGCGTTATCGTGGCTCTCCAGCACAATTTCCACATCTGCGCTGTAACCTACCAGTAGCTTTTTGCCATCTTCAGCGTTGTCTAATGAAACTTCCACATCCACGGTACGCGCCTGTTTTTCAACTGCTACCACATAAGGCGCAACGCGCTTCACATGGCCTTTTAAAGGTTGATTCGGCAGCGCATCCAAAGAAACACGCGCAACTTGCCCAATATGAATCTTGGGGGCATCCACTTCATCCATCGGCGCCTCAATGTACAAACAAGAATCATCAATCAAATCGATGGCGGGCGGCGTGGCCACCCCGGGAGGAGATGGCGTGGTGTATTCACCCAACTCACCCACAATATCGGCCACAATACCGTCAAACGGCGCAACTAATACTGTGCGATTTTGCTCCACTTGCGTCACTTTCACACGGGCTTGCGCCTGATTCACGTCTGCACGTGCGGCCTCGCACGCGGCACGACGCGACTGCGCCTCATAGCGCGATTTTTCTTCACCACTTTTAGAGATAAAGCCCTTCGCACGCAAATCGGCCATGCGCCCTGCTTCACGTTCGGCGTTTTCAGCCATCGCACAGGCTTCGGCAATGCGCTTTTGACTGCTAGTCACCTGCGTTTGCGCAAGGCTACTTTGCGCCTGCTGGTCGTCGTTCCAAAGTCGCAATAAAACTTGGCCTTTTTTAACGTGGTCGCCTTTTTTAACGCCAAGGTAAGCAATACGGCCGCCGCTTATGGGCGAGAGTCGCGTACGCAAACAAGCTTCCACACTACCTGCACGCGTGTTGGCCACGCTGGCTTCTACCCTGCCATGCCCGACTTCAACTAAGGCAACGGTAATTGGCTTGGGCCGACTAAACCACCAGAATGCGCTCCCCGCGCCAACAATGAGAATAAAAATGATAATAATGCGTCGCATAGAATTCAATTAAATGTGAATGGAATCAGCGTACCACTTTATGCAAGCGAATGGATTGATATAAATCGATATCGGCTTAGTTTTTTGTATATTTGTTAATTTGTAAGTATCGACTTGCAAATCGACAATATTCCCGCGTTTGCATCAACTAGATAGTTGATTTTATTGCTTCGCCTGTCGCGAAAAATGTGCCTCCAGCAACGTGGTGTATGTTACGCAGGTTATCAAAACCTTCAAAATGCCAACGGCCATCTGAAAACACGCGTTCATCTGCTTGCGCCGCAACCACTTCGGCAATGAATAAATCGTAAGTCTTTTGATTCTGCGGCTCGGGGATAAGCTTACATTCCAACCACGCCACGCAACCTTTGAGCAAAGGCGCATCGATTTCAGTCGCTGAAAAAGTTTCTAAACCGTATTGCGCAAATTTATCAGTATCAGCCAAATCACGACCAGAAGTTGTACCCACTTTGCGCACAATATCCACCTGCGCCACACATGGCACGTTAATAGCAAACGTACCAGACGCTTCAATCAACTCGCGTGTATAAGCGCTTTTATCAATCACTACCGTGATTTTTGGAGGGTCAAAATCCAACGCACAAGCCCACGCCGCCGCCATGATATTTTGTTTACTATTGTGGCGGGCTGAAACCAGAATGGTTGGACCGTGGTTTAGGAGGCGGTAAGCTTGGTTAAGTTGAATAGATTTAATCATTTTATGGTGATTAACGTACTTTTAACAAAAATAAAAATTCATTTTAGACTATTTAGTTTTAATCAGTTTTAGAACAAGAAATCTTGGGAACTCCCAAGGACTTGAGTACTTTGACTGAACTTCTATAGACGGCATTGGCTCAATTAAACTTATCAATTCGAACCGCAATCAATTAAGGCTGCAATATACCGAGATAACGGTCTATGGAAATGAGTTGTAAGCCCAATGAAGTCATTACTACTTGAGATGCTAAATGGAGCTTCAATTGCTATCTCTTTCTCGTATGAAAACTAAGGTTCTTTATCATAGCCCCAGCTCGCGTAGGGCGCATTATCGAAGTGTAATGCGCCGTATGTTATTGTTTATTTTCAACTGTCGTATGTTCTTGCAACTGACTAGTCGTTTTTGATTCAGCCACCACATAAGGCGTGCCATTTTGTTCGGCTAATCTTTTTGCTGTTTGCGCAGCACGGCGTAATGCGACATCTGCATCTTGAAGCTCTTTGCTGGCTGGTATTTTTTCGTTATGCATTATTTCACCTCTGTTTCTAGCAAAATGGGTTGTGGATGTGAATTGTCATATAAAGACCAAGAATCTGCTAGCGCTTTGTAAATGCTATGGAAATTGCTGACACCTGCTTTGTATCTTCGGCGTATCGTTGTTTCTGGGATGTTATGTCCACCAGCTGCAACTCTTGCTGCTACACGGTTAACGGCCAAATCTTCATTTGGCAAATACAGAAAAAACAAAGTGATGTGGTAACCAAGCTTTTTCCACTCCACAATATGAGAAGCGTATGTTTTGCCTGAAAGTGTGGTTTCAAAAGCAAAGCTATTGCCTGATTTTACGTTAGCGTCTATTTCTTTTAGCATTAAACGCGCTGCTTTAATTGCTGCGGTTTCTGGTGCAAAAGGAGCCAAGCCTGCGGCAATTAAATCTGCGTTAATAAAGATTGGGCAGTTAGCTTCATTTGGTAGGTATTCACGAGCGAAGGTAGTTTTACCTGCACCGTTTGGCCCTGCAATAATGATGACTTTTTTTGACATTACTTCTGCCAAGCATCTCGCAAAGTCACTGTTCTATTAAACACAGGCTTACCTGCTACGCTGTCTATTTTATCCGCAACAAAGTAACCGTGGCGTTCAAATTGGAAGCTGTCTTCGGCTTTTGCGTCTTTTAAGCTTGGCTCTAGTTGTGCTGTAATCACGGTGACTGAATTTGGGTTGATGTCGGTTAAGAAATCTCTGTCGTGACCATCTTCTGTTTGACCTTGGCCCGGATGCGCTTCTTTAAAAAGTCTGTCGTACAAGCGCACTTCACATTCGTACGCATGTTGCGCTGAAACCCAGTGAATATTGCCTTTGACTTTGACGCTATCTGAACCCGGCGTGCCTGATTTAGTGTCTGGTAGATATTCGCAATGCACCACAGTGACGTTGCCGTTGGCGTCTTTTTCGCAACCTGTACATTTCACCACATAGCCGTAACGCAAGCGCACCATGCCTTCTGGCGTGAGACGGAAATAGCCTTTGCTTGGCACTTCCATAAAGTCTTCGCGTTCTATCCATAGCTCACGAGTCAGCGGCACTATGCGTTTGCCTAGTTCTGGTTTTAGCGGATGGTTAGGCGCAAAGCAGTCTTCTACGCTATTTACAGGATAGTTATCAATCACCAGTTTGATTGGGTCTAACACGGCAATGCGGCGCTCTGCATTGATGTTGAGCACTTCGCGCATGCAGTCTTCAAAGGTTGAATAGTCAATCCATGAATCGGCTTTGCTTACGCCGATGCGGTCAGTAAATAGTTTAAAGCCTTCTGCAACATAGCCTCGGCGGCGGGCGCCTGCAAGCGTTGGCAGGCGTGGGTCATCCCAACCGCTGACGTGTTTTTCTTCTACCAATTGTATGAGTTTGCGTTTTGATAGCACGACATAAGTGAGATTCAAACGCGCAAATTCGTATTGTTTTGGTAGTGGGTGAGCCAGTAAGCCAGCTTCGGCAAGGCGCTCTAATAGCCAATCGTAAAATGGGCGTTGGTCTTCAAATTCTAGCGTGCAAATTGAGTGTGTAATTTGTTCTAACGCATCTTCAATTGGGTGCGCAAAGGTGTACATTGGATAAATGCACCATTTATCGCCAGTGTTGTGGTGATGCGCTCGGCGCACACGGTAAATGGCTGGGTCACGCAGGTTGATATTGGGCGATGCCATGTCGATTTTAGAACGTAAAATCAAGCTACCATCGGCATGTTTGCCATCACGCATTTCACGGAAAAGCGCTAGGTTTTCTGCCACGGTGCGCTCGCGCCACAGTGAGTTTTTACCTGCCTCTGTAAGTGTGCCGCGATTAATGCGCATTTCTTCTGCGCTTTGGCTATCTACGTAAGCATGGCCGTTTTCAATCAGCGCTTCAGCTGCGCGGTACATAAAGTCAAAATAGTTACTTGCGAAATATAGATTACTCTCTCCGCCATTCTGCCAGCCAAACCCTAGCCACTTAACAGAATCGGTAATGCTATCAACGTATTCTTGGCTTTCTTTTTCTGGGTTGGTGTCATCAAAACGCAAATGGCAAACGCCGTTATAATCGCGCGCTAAACCAAAATTTAAAAAGATGCTTTTAGCATGACCAATGTGCAAATAGCCATTTGGTTCGGGAGGAAAGCGTGTACGGATTTTCGCTGGATCTGGCTGACCTGCAGCTTGATGCGTGGCATCGCCCGGTGTGCCTGCCCACTTGCGTGAAGCGTAAACGCCTTGCTCAAGGTCTTTATCTACAATCGCTCGAATAAAATTAGAGCCTAATGGAATGGGGGCTTTTTCTTGTGACATGTTTTTAACTTAATTTTGAAGTCGAAATAATTGCGTTTATTTTACACTGTTATTTTTGTAATTCCCTGTAGCACTAGCATCTAGTTAATTTTTTGTAATGTTAATCTATAGTTATGGATAATAAACTAGCAATCCTGAACTTAATAAACCATTCATCTTGAGCCTAATAAACCTGTCATCCTGAACCTAATAAACATGTCATTCTGAACTTGTTTCAGGATCTTGTGCGTACATTTACAATTTAATATTTGGCAGAAGATTCAGGCCTTCGTCTGAATACCAGTGCATTTCAGAATAACTGAGTATGTTTGGCAAACAAGCCCTGTGATAAACTTCACCTCACATGAACGATCTCACTTTTCCTATATTACGCTTGCTGGCTGATGGCAAATTTCACTCAGGTGAGACCATTGCGCAACAACTAAAGGTCTCGCGCGCGACTGTGTGGAATGCCCTTCAACACGCAGAAAATCTTGGCATTACGTTTTTCTCTGTGCGTGGGCGTGGTTACAAATTACCACAGCCAGTCACTTTACTGGATGAACAAGCCATATTGAACTCAATGGGTGCAAGTAGATTGATGAAACTGGAGATTCATGACCATTTAGAATCAACCAACACCTATTTAATGAAAAAACTAAGCGCAGGGCAAACTCACGCGAGATGTGTAGCTACCAACTTGCAAACCAATGGCCGTGGTAGACGAGGCCGTTCTTGGCAAGCAGGCTTGGGAGCGAGTTTAACTTTCTCAGTTTTGTGGCGTTTTCAATGTGGCGCAGCGGCTTTATCTGGCTTAAGTTTGGCTGTTGGTATTGCATTAATTCGGGCGCTGCATAGTTTTGGGGTAACGCAGGCACAACTGAAATGGCCCAATGACATATTGATTGGTCGCGAAAAATTAGCAGGAATTTTAATTGAATTGCAAGGCGATATGGAAGGCCCAAGCGTAGCGGTAATTGGCGTGGGCATTAATTTAAATCTGCCAGAAAAACTTAAACAACTGATCGACCAACCTGTAACCGACTTAGTCACCGTGACGCAGACGCCAATTGACCCAAACGCACTACTCGGCCGCTTGCTTAAGCATTTAACCGACGTGCTTAGTCACTTTGAACAACAAGGCTTTACCAACTTACGCGAAGAATGGACAGCGCATCACGCTTACCACTTACAACCCGTCCGCATGCTGATGCCTGATGGAAAGGAAATATCGGGCATAGTGCAGAATATTACGGAAGATGGCAACTTGCTAGTGGAAACCAAAGCAGGATTACAGCGATTTACTTCTGGAGAGATTAGCCTGCGTGGAGCAGTTTAGGTGACGTAAACTTTACGCCACCTAACCCTTACAAAGCCATTAATAATAGAGCTTAGTATTTCAGAGTAAAGCCTACATTGACTGAACGACCCAAGCCTGGCAAGGCACCAATCGCCCCCATGCCGCCCGCCGCATTCCAAGTGGCGTAATTCACACCACCCAAAGGCAACTCGTAGTATTTATCAAACAGATTATTCACCGCTGCATCAAACTGCACATGCTTCCATTGGTAACTTGTACGCAAATTAAGCAAGCCATAACCTGCGGTTTTAGGTTCTAAACGCAGTTCATCTACGCGCGTTTTTTTGTTTACCAGTTGAAGTTCAACCGCGTTTGACCAGGCGCCTTTATTTTGCTCAAGCGCTACACGGGTATGCAGTGGCATGATGTGATACAAGTCTTGGCCGTTGCTGACTCGTTCGCCACGCGTCCAGCCCAAGTTACCCGCTAGGCGACCTTGGCCGAAATTACCCCCATCCCATAATGCCGCTTTCCAAGTGGCTTCTAGGCCGTAGATTTGTGCGTCTTGATTGTCGAACTGAAAGAGTGGGAACATACCCATCATCATCGCATCCCCAATTTTATTCACCCCAATGTAATCTTGAATATAACTGTAATGTGGCGTTAAGGTGAAATTCCAAGCCTGTTTATTCGCATCGTGCCAACCAAAAGTCGCACTCAATGTATTAGCTGTTTCGGGTTTCAATTTAATGTCGCCCACATAACCGTTTGTATCACCAAACCAGCCAATCATTGCCATCGACATTTCACCGCGACCCCATGTATAACGCTCGTAAAGATTCGGTGAACGTGTTTTACGCGCATAGCCAAATTCGATGCTATTTGTTTGACTGCCTTCATATTTAGCTGATGCAGTCAGGTCGATGTGATTGTCACTTTCTGATTTACTGCGCGCATTAAATGCCATGGCCGCATCGGTATCCGCCATATTCATCATAGGTCCCATCATTCCAGAACCACCATAAGACTGAACATTACCCGTATCAGTTTTCACATAGTCATCACGAACACCAAGCAAGGTTGTCCATTCTGGTGACCATTTTGACTCAACTTCTGCAAACACCCCAAAACGGTCGCGCGTGCCATTGTTAATATTTTTAAAAGTATCGGGGCTCATCATGTCGCTTCCGGCAACTGGCGGCCAATAATCATTCAACGTATGACGATGATAGTCATTACCTACGCGTAGCAAATGCGCTTGAGAAATAGGCAAATCCAGTTTGAATGAATAGCCGTAATCTTTACCTTCCGTTTTCATTGGCATCATGCCGCGCTTTTCAGATGAAAAGAAACCCATTTCATGCTTAACCTGTTGCCAATAGACGCTGGCATCTAACTTACCCCAATCAAATTGGTGTTTGTAATTGGCATTAACAGAGTCTGAATTGTTATCGGTCATGTCCATGTACTGATTTGGATAACCTTGATACAAAATATCCTGATGTGCGACTTTAACGGTGAGCAACTGCGCATCGCCTTTAAGACCCAAGGTCACGCTTTGATGACGGCGGTCGAACTGCGTTGAGTTAACTTTATCGCCATGACCATCTTCGTAACTTTGTGCACGATCAACACCGCCCGAGAAGCCAATACTAATCTTTTGATTAGCGGCACTGGCTTTAATATCTGCGCTCAAGCCGTTATTGTTACTACGATAAAACGAAGAAGCACTGCCTTCTACCAGTAAATTATCTGCGTCACGCGCAAAATTAAGGCTAGGTGAATTGACATTGATGGTACCAGCGATGCTGTCCCCGCCCAAGCTCACGGGCGTGATGCCAGCAAATATCTCGATGCTGCCGACATTACTAGGTGAAACATAGGAAAGTGCTGGGTTCATGTGGTTACCACAGGCCGAAGTAATGCTTGCACCATCGACAGTAAATTTTATTCGATCATCATTTAAACCACGAATAGAAGGGATGGCCGACACGCCGCCCGCTTGGTATAAATCGACACTTGGGTGAGTTTCTAGCAAAGTAGCCGTATCGCTGGCATTTAGTGAGGCGGCGTTAGTTTCTTGCAACTTCTCAGCACGCACTTCTACATTTTGCAATACCAAGTCTTCCGCATTCGCGCGCAAGGCGGTAGCGCCCAGCAAGCATGGTGTTAGAATACTAGAAATAAAAATATATCTTTTTGAATATTTGAAGGGCATAGACTTACTTTCAAAATGGTTTTAGTAAACATCGCATTTTATAGACTTATTCACCCGTTGAGAATGCGACAAATTGTCGCACCACTGGCATTGTCATTTGCAGTGCTGGCCTATGTGTTGAGCAAAACATGCTACTAGCGATTGATAGCGGTAATACCAGAACCAAGTGGGCCGTGTTTAATGACCAAGGCGAAATCTTGCATCATGGCGTGTGTCTTAATACGGAAATCGAGGCCATCGACTTTTTACCGCTTACTTTAGTTTACGAATGCGCAATTATTTCAAGCGTTGCTGGCGATCAACTGGCCGCAGCATTAGCTAAAAAACTGACCCATTTAGGCGTAGCGATTCATTGGCTAAAATCTACAGCTAAATGCGGCAATGTCTTAAATCGCTACTCAACACCAGAAAATTTGGGCACAGACCGCTGGGCTTCACTTATAGCGGCATGGCACATAAAACAAGCAAGCTGCGTGGTAGTGAATGCAGGCACAGCAGTGACCATAGATGCCCTAAGTGTGAATAATGGGCAAGCCGAATTTATTGGCGGCATGATATTGCCTGGCATTGATTTAATGCTAAAAAGCCTTGGGGCAGCAACGGCACAACTGCCCAACATTGCTTCAAAACAACCTACAACTGCCGGAATAAATCAACAGCATGACATTTTTGCAAAAAACACCATCGAGGCGATGCGTATTGGCGCCTTGAATGCCGCTTGCGGTGCTATCCTGCAAATGCTGGCGGCGCTTAGTGCAAAGTGTGAACACGCCCCTTATATCGTTCTCAGCGGGGGCGACGCCAAGCGTATTCATGACAACCTTTCGGATGACGTGACAAGCCGTGTGTTAATCGTAGATAATCTAGTTTTACACGGCTTGTTTTTAATCGATAAATTTACGTCTACCACTGTTAGACAAAATGGACAGCAATGAAAAAGTTGGTTTGGTTATTATTCTTGGTAAATTTGGTTTTATTAGGCTATTTCAACTTAGATATCCTTTTACCTAGCGTGCCGCATCAGGCAATGGCAGCCATCGAGCCTGAAAAAATCAGTATACTTTCAGCGCAACAAATCGCGGCCTTACCAAGAAAATCAGGCGGCACGGTAGTACAAACAAGCAATGTAGCATCCCCCACACCAACTACCGATGCGTTTGTTGGCAATCCCACCACAACCACTTCACCAAGTTTCTTAGCAAATGCCTGTTACGAATGGGGTGTATTTTCGGCGGCTAACCTCACAAACGCCCAAAGCGAGCTTGCTGGATTATCCATACAGGCCAAAGTAAAGGAACAAAATCCGCTTGAAGCGAAGCGTTTTTGGGTATTTAAAAAACCACTTAGGTCACCTGAGGCTGCTGAGGCAAAAGCCTTAGAATTAAAAGCCTTAGGTATTACAGAGCTTTACATTGTGCAAGAAGCGAAATGGAAAAATGCAATTTCTTTTGGTGTTTTTGAAGATGAGCAACTGGCCACTGGCCTGCTCAACCAATTAAGAGCAAAAGGGGTAAAAGATGTTGTTAAAGCCTTGCGGAATCAGGGTGGCGGTCATGCCAGCTTAATTTTTGGCAAATTGAGCACTACAGAATTAGTGCAAATCAAAAATTTAAAAGCAAAATTTCCCGAGGCGGATATTAAAGAAGCCAGTTGCAGTTAACTTTTGCAAGCGCAACGCACACTACCCGCGTTTATTTAGCCACTTTCAGCGCTTTTTTTAAGCTGGCTTCGCACTAAACATCGTGTCTTCCACTATAATTTGCTTATGAAAATTCTACTCTCAAACGACGATGGGTATTTCGCACCTGGTTTAAATATACTTGCGGAACACATTGCCAAAATCGCGGATATTACCGTTGTTGCGCCAGAACGTAATCGAAGTGGCGCAAGCAACTCACTTACTTTGGACCGTCCTTTAAGTGTTAAAAAGGCTGCCAATGGCTTTTTTTATGTCAACGGCACACCAACGGATTGCGTACACATTGCTTTAACTGGGTTAATGGACAACATGCCCGACATGGTCATTAGCGGCATTAACGATGGCGCGAATATGGGCGACGATACGATTTACTCGGGTACAGTTGCAGCCGCGATGGAAGGCTATCTGCTGGGCATTCCCTCTATCGCAGTATCCATGTCACAACATAATTCTACGCATTTTGAAACGGCCGCCAGAGTTGCCGTTGAATTAATACAGCACTATCAACAAGTTGGCTTCAAAGCAGCAACCTTACTAAATGTCAATGTACCAGATATCCCATACAGCGAGCTGCAAGGCCGCGTAATCACGCGACTAGGCAAACGCCACAAGGCTGAGCCGGTGATTCAACTAAAAACGCCTCGCAATGAAACTGTATACTGGGTAGGCGCTGCTGGGCAACCCAATGATGGTGGCGAGGGTACGGACTTTTATGCAGTTGCAAACAATCAAGTATCTATTTCACCAATACAAGTTGATTTGACCAACCACGCGCAACTGAGCCAAATTAAAGACTGGCTGAGCTTAAATACAAATACATTGAATCCTAATTTGGGAAGTAGCAATTAGTGGCAATCATTAGAACATCCGCCCAATCTGGCATTGGTATGACATCACAGCGCACGCGCGATCGGATGCTCACTCGCTTACGCGAACAGGGGATCAAAGATGAAGTCGTACTTTCTGCCATTGCAGCAATTCCGCGCCATATTTTTGTGGATGAGGCACTGTCTATCCGCGCGTATGAAGATGTTTCACTTCCAATCGGTTTTGGTCAAACCATTTCGCAGCCTTACATTGTGGCTAAGATGTCTGAAATTTTGCGGAATGGCAGTACGTTAAACAAAGTGCTAGAAATCGGCACGGGCTGCGGCTTCCAAACCGCGGTATTATCCAAACTGGCAAAAGAAGTTTTTTCTGTTGAGCGCATCCGCCCTTTGGTGATGAAAGCAAGGGGACATTTGCGTGAATTAAAATGCGTAAATGTAAAACTCGGTCATTCAGATGGCAGCTTGGGATTGCCTGATTTAGCGCCTTTTGATGGCATTATTGTCACAGCTGCGGCAAGCCATATACCGCAAGACTTATTAAACCAAATGGCCATTGGTGGGCGTTTAGTCATTCCCGTTGGTACCGATGAACAAATTCTTTATTTAGTAGAGCGCGTGTCGCAAAGCGAATATCGCCAAACCAAACTTGAGGCCGTTAAATTCGTCCCCTTATTAGGTGGCACCTCCTAACGATGCGCAATACCGCTTTCTTTATCCCTTTATTCTTAGCATTTTGGCTGGTCGCTTGTAGCAGCAATCCACCCGCACCTGTGATTGATCGTTTACCAAGTAGCCAAGCGAATACTCAAAAAGAATCTGTTGGCAGCAAACCCACTAACAAAGCGGGTGATTGGCGACCTGACACCTATACTGTCAAAAAAGGTGATACCTTATACAGCATTGGCCTTGAGCATGGTTACTATTACAAAGAAATCGCGCTTGCTAACAATATTGTTGCACCGTACACCATCCATGTCGGGCAAACACTCAAATTTACCGCTTTAAAAGAAAAACCACTCGCGGCAGAAACTAAACCAATTCAATCCACTGGTGATGAGGTCGTCATTTCACCTGTCGATGCTGGCGGCACATCGACTAGCGTGACAAACAACATTCCGGAGCAAACTCCACCTAAAGTTTTAGCAATTTCCGAACCCAAAGCCCTGCGTGAACCTTATAGTGAAGAAGCACTTAAGAAGCCACTTCCTCAACCTAAACTATTGATTGAGAAGCCGACGACGGCAATTGTGAACAAACCAGCGGTTGTCATTAGTACTAATGCCGGCAGTAAGTCCGCGACTGAGAATAAACCACAAGTTAAAGTCGAGCCTAAATCGAGCGTAGATAATGCTGAAGACATCAATTGGGCATGGCCGACCAAAGGCAAAGTTATTGCTAATTTCAATGATGCTGGCAATAAAGGGATTGATATTGCAGGCACCAGCGGGCAAGCGATTACTGCGGCGGCGGCTGGCAAAGTCATTTACAGCGGCTCAGATCTACGTGGCTATGGTAAATTGGTGATTATTAAGCATAATGCCAACTACTTATCCGTTTATGCGCACAATAGTTTAATTTTGGCCAAAGAGGGCCAGCAAATTAGTAGCGGCCAAAAAATTGCCGAAATGGGCAACACAGATAGCAATGCGGTAAAATTACACTTTGAGATTCGCCGTCAGGGTAAATCGGTAGATCCAAGCAAATATTTACCACCAAATTAAACACTGCACACCTGCAATAAATGAGGATTCCGATATGGCTAAAGCTAAACCGAACAACAAGGTAGACCCCAATAAATATCTGAAAAATAAGGATATTGAGCCAGAAGGAAAACTAGGCGTTGCCGCTGCAGTGGGTCGCATGGGGCTTATGCTGGTTGGCATTGTTGGCATCGCCACAGAATTTTTTCGTGATGATGGCTGGCTTAAAGCCGCGTTAGGAAAATTATTCGAATCAACGTCCAGTATGATGCTGATTCCGGTCATTATCTTTGTGCTTTGGTTACTCAACCGCTGGATGAGTTCTGAAAGTAAATCTGAGACTAAAAAAAGTGGCGATATTCCGATGTATGCCATGATGGCTGTGGGAGCTTATTATTTGTTCAAACTCATCACTACCGGATCGCTCTAACGCTTAAGTTTTAATCACACAAAAAAGCGGCTCTAGGCCGCTTTTCTAATTTTCACTTCACTGCAAAAATATCAATTCGCTTTTTTTGCTTGCTCTTGGTAATACGCACGAACTGGGGACATATCAAAATCACGCGCCCATTTAATAATCTCATCAAAAGCTGGTGCGCCAATTTCGCCCACTTGCGCGTGTATACCAGCTTGCTCACGTATCACTAAAATCCCAGGGATTTGATTTACTTCGAAATATTCGCCGATGCTTGGGTCAGTTTCTGTATTCACCATGCCGAAAACAATGTCTGGGTTGGCAGCAGCAGCCGCTTCAAACGTAGGCGTAAAAGCGACGCATGGATCACACCAAGGCGCCCAGAAATCCACAATGACAAAATTATTTTTTTCGATAATCTCTTTGAAATTCGCTTTTGTAAGTGCAACAACGGCCATAACTGAATCCTAAATTTAACAGGTTAACTTGCTATTTAATAACGAGTGATAGTTTAACAGAGGCCGCTCGTTTAGTTAAGCTAACCAGTGCTTAGTAATTGAGGCTCTAAAACTGATTAGAGTAAGCAATATCAACTATAAAATTGCCCCACCCCAACTGGCAGAAAAAAACAAATCAATCAAGGGCCGGCGTGTGCGAGGGGCAATTTCACGTGTCAGCACCTCCCCCTCTATATTTGCAATATCTGCCGCATAACCAATGCTTACCATCGCCATGGGCGAAAATTGGCTTGGAATATTAAATTTCTCGCGGGCTAAATCGGCATTAAAGCCTCCCATTTGATGTGCCATTAATCCCAAACTCGTCGCCTGCAAACATAAATTTTCGGCAGCCGCGCCTGTGTCATATTGCGCCCAACGATTAGGCTGCTGATTGTGATTGAACAAGCTATCAGCACACACCAGCAACAACAAAGGCGCCTCTTTCACCCATGTTTGATTACTCGGAGCCAGACAATCAAACGCCTGCTGCCAAGCGTTGGCATCCGTGTTTTTATTCCAAACGATAAAGCGCCACGGCTG
Organism: Methylotenera sp.; assembly: GCF_013141425.1. GTDB lineage: Bacteria > Pseudomonadota > Gammaproteobacteria > Burkholderiales > Methylophilaceae > Methylotenera. Next base: position 56,969 of record NZ_JABFRA010000077.1, read on the forward strand.
ATCTCCAAAGCACGATGGCGCCCAGCGAGCGGCTTCTAGCAGAGCAATAATCTGCACAGGTGAAACCCCTTTATTAGCCTCATAAGCACGACCACTCCAGCGATTGGCAATGGTTTCATCTATAGCAACTTGGGTAATCGCAGGCTTTTGCATTAGGGTTCTTTCGATAATTTAAGCGTTTAAAAAGGGATAATCGGTATAGCCTTTTTCAGCCCCGCCATAAAAACTACTCGAATCTGCTTCATTCAACGGCGCATCTAGTTTAAACCGTTCGACTAAATCAGGGTTAGCAATAAAGGGCACACCATAGGCAATGGCATCGGCGTGGCCACTGGCAATGGCCGCGTTACCACGATCTTTGTCATAAGCCAGATTTGCTACATAAGCATGTTGGTAATGCTTACGCAGTGCCACAAAATCAAATGGATCGGCCTTTCCACCGCCATGAATACCCCCCTCTACCACATGCAAATAAGCGAGCTTAAATTGATTAAGTGCATCGGCTACATAATTAAACAATGCTTGCGGGTTGCTATCGTGCATATCATTAAAAGGGTTAACTGGTGAAATTCTAATACCGACTTTATCAGCACCGGCTGTATTTACTACAGCCTGTGTCACCTCTAATAACAAACGCGCACGATTTTCAAAGCTGCCGCCATAATTATCGGTACGCTTATTGCTACCATCACGTAGAAATTGATCAAGTAAATAACCGTTTGCTGCATGTATTTCCACGCCGTCAAAACCGGCTGTAAGTGCGCTCTTTGTGGCATGCACGTAATCCGCCACTAGACTAGGTAACTCGCTGATATCTAATGCACGCGGCGTTACATAATCTTGCAAACCTTGATAAGTAAACGCTTGTCCAGCTGGTTTAATGGCAGAGGGTGCAACTGGCAACGCCCCATTGGGTAACAAACTTGGATGTGAAATTCGGCCAACATGCCACAATTGCAATACAATTTTGCCGCCTTTCGCATGCACCGCATCGGTCACATTCTTCCAGCCAGCCACTTGAGCATCGGTATAAATACCCGGTAAAGCTGGGTAACCATGCGCCATCGCCGAAATCGGGGTCGCTTCTGAAATAATCAAACCAGCTGAGGCACGTTGTGCGTAATAACTAGCGTTGAGTGCCTGCGGAACGCCACCTTCACCCGCTCGATTTCGTGTAAGGGGTGCCATAACGATTCTATTTTTGAGGCTAATTGCCCCTAGTTTGACTGGACTAAATAAATCGAGTGCCATGTTTTGACCTTTACTTTTAATTATTAGTAGATTGCGTGATGTAATTTTCATTAAGCTTCGCTTTTAAACGCTTGCTTAATTTATAGGTAACTAATTTTTACTTGTAGAACGTATAACGGAGTTTATTTTACTTTGCTGCTTTTTCAGGAACTAATTTCACACCCTCGATTAACAGCGTAACTTCGATATCATCGCCCACAGGCGAGCCTGCCTTTGCGGCCCAGGTGTACCCGTAGTCGGAAGCCTTAATTAAGGTGTGCGCTTCTACCCCGGTACGATAACCACCCCAAGGATCTGAACCAAAGCCCAACAATTTAAATGGAAAGGATATTTCTTTCGTAACACCATGCAAGGTGAAATTGCCAGTTAACACCCCTTCTGTAGCATTTTTAGCTACGACCTTTGTACTAGTGAAGGTAATTTCACTAAACTTAGCCGCATCTAAATAGTCCGCTTTCTTAATATGTTCATCACGTTTTGCATGACTGCTATTCACGCTTAACACATTGATTTTAGCTTCTACAGACGAATTGGCTAGATCATCCTGATCGATAATGAGCTTGCCGCTTACATCACTGAACGTACCCGAAGCTTTGGCAGCAACATGTCGAATAGTCCAATTAGCAAAACTATGGGCATTATCGATTTTATATGTTTCAGGACTCGCGAAAGCTAGGCTTGATAACATCAGACTTGCGACTAGACTTGCTATTTTAGTGTAAGGTTTTTTCATTAGCATCCTCTCTCAATTAAAAATTACTAAAATCAAGCTATTAAGTAATAGTAACTGAGATGGACAACGGTTTAAACCAGTACGTTCATTATTATTGCCAAATTGTATTATTGTTGAAAGATATCAACAGTGCCTTCTAATGGCAGATCAAACAACAGCAGTTCAGCATTTTGAATACCGAGTAGATTTAAAGATTTTGCGCCATCCACCATCAATGCATCACCTGCAACCAAACGCTGCCCGTTGACCTCCGCCTCGCCAGATGCCACTTGTAAGTAGGCACTGCGGTCTGTCAATAAAGTGTAATTCAAGGCATTGCCATCACTTAACACCGTTGCAAACAGTGAAACATCTTGATGAATTTGCAGGGAATTTTCGCGTCCATCGTGCGAAACAACTAAGCACCAGCGGTCCTGCTTTTGCGCTAGTGTGAAATGATTTTCGCTATAACTAGGTTCTAATAATTTGCGCTCAGGGAAAATCCAAATTTGCAATAAATGCACTTTTTCTGTACTGGAGGCATTAAATTCACTGTGTACAACCCCACTGCCCGCAGTCATGCACTGCACGTCACCCGCTTTAATCACAGAGGTATTACCTAGACTGTCTTCATGGCGCAATTCACCCTGTAACATATAGGTAATAATCTCCATATTCTTATGTGGATGCATACCAAAACCTTGTGTAGGCGCTATCACGTCATCATTTATTACCCGTAAAACTGAGTAACTCATATAAGCTGGATCATAATAACCAGTAAAAGAAAATGTGTGGTAGCTCTCAAGCCAACCATGATTGACATAACCTCGTTCTACGGACTTTCTTAATTTCATATTATTGCGAGTTGGCTTCACAATTTTAATCCCTTAAAATTTCTTTTCTTAAAATTTTATTTGTCGTTCAGTTTATTTAATCCAATACTGATTTGACTGAAATTTCGCAACTACAGTTGACTAAACTAGCATTTAGAGTCCAAAAATACTCCAAAAATAGGGATATTCTCCCTTGCTTGTAGTACTATATGTGAGATGCAAATTGGCTAATAGTGCTCATTTTTGCACATAGTGTTCAAAAAAATTGATTAAGAATTAGCTATTCAACTAATAGATTCAACTATTATAATAAGCGACATGACAATTAAAATTTCTTTGGAATCATTAGAGGTGCTAGACGCCATTGCCAGCAAAGGAAGTTTTGCTGCAGCGGCGGAGTCTTTATTCCGCGTTCCCTCCGCCATCACGTATACCGTGCGCAAGCTGGAACAAGATTTAGGCGTTGCATTATTCAACCGCAGCGGCCACCGTGCCGAGCTAACCGAAGCTGGTGCTGAGTTGCTCCGCGAAGGGCGCTATTTATTAAATGCCGCCCATGAGCTTGAATCTCACGTAAAACTAATTGCCAGTGGCGTTGAAACTGAGCTAACCATTGCGATTAGTGAATTATTCTCCTTGGACGCGCTTTATAAAGTTATTGATGAGTTTTACGCGCAAAGTTTTGGCACCCGCTTAAAGGTTATCCGCGAAGTATATGCTGGCAGTTGGGATGCTTTAATTTCTGGGCGTGCAGCCATTTCGATCGGCGCACCAGATGAAGGCCCTCAGGGCGGTAGCTATTCAACCAAACCGATTGGCACACTTGAATTTCAATACGCTATAGCGGCTAATCACCCTTTGGCTAGTCTCAAAGAGCCACTCCAAAATAGTGACATCAAGCAGTATCGAGCAATTGCAGCGACTGATAGCTCACGCAATAGCGAACCCAAGAACTCTGGCATACTCACGGGTCAAGAGGTACTTGCAGTACCGGACATGCTTGCTAAATTACAAGCACAAATTGCAGGTTTGGGCGTTGGATACCTACCTAAAAATATTGCAGAAAAACATGCAGCCACTGGCGAGTTGGTCATCAAAACGGTGGCTCAGCCAAAAGCTAAAATTACTAGTTACCTTGCCTGGCATAATAAAGGTGGAAAAGCGCAACAATGGCTAATCGAGCGATTAAAACAACTTACTCTCGATGACTTATTAATGTAATCGGGCCTAGTTAATGTAATAAAAACTAGGTCAAGTAATCAAGTCTGTTCAAATTAATCAATTCTAGCAATTTCGCTTTCCCTCCCTGAATTCCCAGAACAGCCATAAATGGTTGTTCTGGCATCACACAATTTCCCTATACCCAAATGATTTCTACTGCTGGCGTGAAGCTTGCACAGCACATTTAAATTAACTCAGTTTAACCTTAATGCGTGCGCACTAGTCTATCCTTTGCAAAAACAGCCAACGGTCTAAATTTTATCTGTATCATCTTAATTTCATTTTAAAAATATACAAGAACATGAAAAATATTACAGATGAAATTATTGCCAAAGCCAATGAAATTATTTTAGGCAAAGAATTACAGATAAAACTCGCACTGGCCTGCCTTTTAGCAAAAGGCCATTTACTGATAGAAGATTTACCTGGCATGGGAAAAACCACGCTAGCGCACACGCTGGCACAGGTGCTGGGGCTACAATTTCAACGCGTACAATTCACAAGCGACCTTCTGCCCGCCGATGTACTGGGTGTTTCTGTTTATGACAGAAACACCGCAAATTTTAAATTTCATCCCGGCCCAGTGTTTACCAACGTTTTACTGGCTGATGAAATTAATCGCGCCACACCCAAAACGCAAAGTGCCTTACTCGAAGTAATGGAAGAAGCACAAGTCACCATTGATGCGTCCACTTACGCGCTCCCTCAGCCATTTTTTGTAATTGCCACACAAAATCCAAGCTCTCAAATCGGAACTTTTGCGCTGCCAGAATCGCAGTTAGATCGCTTTTTAATGCGGATTACTCTAAATTACCCAGATACGGCTTCCGAACGAAAACTACTACAAAGCAATGGCGGACGCGACCAGCTTAAAAAAATTAGTGCGGCTATAGACCACAAACAATTACAAAGCTTACAAACTGCAAGTCAGGAAATATATGTTTCAGACAGCCTGCTTGATTACCTGCAAGGAATATTGCAGTACTCGCGGCAATCTTCACACTTTAACGCTGGGCTATCGCCCCGTGCTGGCTTAGGCTTAAAGCAAAGCGCACAGGCATGGGCTATGTTAGCAGGCCGCGACCATGTGATTCCCGAAGACGTACAAGCCATATTGCCCAGTGTGGCAGGGCATAGACTGGTGAGTAATAGCACCTTTAGCAGTAACTCCGAGCATATTGCTCAGTTACTAAAAGCTGTTGCCGTATAAAGTTTGCGATTGATTTTAGCTCCTGAATTATTAAGTGCACCATGGCAAATAGCTTAAATTTACCCAGCGATTTCAAACTCAGCTCGCCTAAAACCTGGTTTCGGGCCGCCACTGCAGTTAACTCCACGGTGTTATTAGGTCGCAAGCATCTTTACATACTGCCCACACGCTTTGGCTGGCTCTATAGCTTATTACTTGTTGGATTATTAGTCGGCTCCATTAACTACTCGCTCAGCCTCGGTTTTGCCATGACATTTCTACTAGCAGGCTTGGGGACAATTAGCATGTTGCATACTTGGCGAAATTTAGCCTACTTAAAAATCACTTTTCGACGTGCAAAACCAGTATTTGCTGGGGAAATAGCGCAATTTGAACTAGTTGTTGCCAATGAAAACAATTTTGCGCGCTATAACATATTTGCGTCATTTACTGGCGGCGAATCGGATGTGCAAGACATTGCTGCACTTGGAGAAAATTCGTTTAAATTATCGTTAATCAGCCAAAAACGCGGCTGGTTATCGGCGCCAAGAGTCAGGTTTAGTACGGAATTCCCAGTATCACTTTTCCACGTTTGGGCCTATGCTGAAACCAAGAGTCAGTGCCTAATTTACCCGAACCCAGGCTTACCAAGCCAACGACTGCCCAGTGCAGATGCAGACGGTGCATCAGGTCAATTATCCAGCTCACAAGGCGACGAGGACTTTGCTGGGCATCGCCATTACCAATTTGGCGACTCCCCAAAACGTGTTGATTGGAAAGCCTCTTCACGCGAGCAAGGTTTATTAGTCAAACAATTTCAAGGGGAAGCAACTTCAACCTTATGGCTGGATTTTAACGCCACTACTGGCAGTAATCTTGAACAACGCATTAGCCAACTGACGCGCTGGGTTCTAGAAGCCGATAAGCAAGCGCTGAAGTATGGCTTACGCTTGCCTCAGCAAAGCATTCAGCCAAGCACGGGCCGCAACCATTATCATCAGTGCCTAACGGCGCTGGCAATTATGTGATGACTTCTCAGCTCAAACTACAGCCCAATCAATTCACCATTCATTGGTTACTGATATCGCTTGGTATCACCTTTACGCTTTTTCTATTTCATTTAAGTAATTGGGTGCCCGCCAGCTTTGCTGTGTTTGCTCTTTGGCGTTATTTAATTGCAAAAAATAATTGGCCCTACCCTAAGTTATGGTTGCGTTTGCCACTTACCTTTGCTGGTGGAATAACGGTTTTAGTCACCTACGGTTCACTCTTTGGGCGCGATGCCAGTGTGGCTTTGCTGGCGGTGATGATCGCAATGAAGCTTTTAGAAACCAGAACAAAACGTGACTTTATCGTCATGGTGCTATTAAGTTATTTTTTTACTGTAAACATCCTCCTTTTCACACAAGCCATTTGGGTGTGTCTGGCGATATTATTTGCATTATTTGGGCTCACTGCTTGTTTAATCAGTGCAAGCCGCCAAAGCGCCTCATCAAAACACCCAGCAACCTGGAGGGTTGAAGCTAAATTGGCAGGAAAATTATTGATGCAAGCTACCCCCATCATGCTGGTATTGTTTGTACTGTTTCCGCGTATTCCCGGCCCAATTTGGGGAATTCCACAAGACGCCTACAGAGGGATGTCTGGCTTATCTGACAGTATGGAGCCCGGAAGCATTAATCAACTCAGCTTATCCAGCAAAGTGGCGTTTCGTGCAGAGTTTAAATCGACTATTCCAGCAAATAACCAATTATACTGGCGCGGGCCAGTACTCTGGCATCAAGAAGGCCGTCGCTGGACCATGACCAGCGATAAAATCAATCTTCCTACAGAATCCTTAGAAACATTTGGTGAGACTAGCAACTACATCATCACCCTAGAACCACACAACCGCAATTGGCTGTTAATGCTGGATCTACAAGATACAAATCCACCCGATACTCTTCCAGAAGACGCCACAATAAAGCACGATCGGCAGGTCGTTTCCAAACAGCCTGTTCGCACCCGTATACGCTACGAAGGCCGCGCCTATTTGCAATACAAACTCGCCAGTAAATTAGGTGACCATGAACGCAGCCTCGCTTTACAACTGATTGAGGATGAGAATCCTAAAACGCGTCAATTAGCGAATACTTGGGTAAACCAGCAAAAGTCTCACGTAGAAATTATTCAGGCCGCTTTAATAATGTTTAGGGATCAGCCCTTTATCTACACTTTGGCGCCGCCGCTATTAGGCAATCAGCCAGTGGATGATTTTTTATTTAACACCAAACGCGGCTTTTGCGAGCATTATGCCAGTAGTTTCGTTTACCTAATGCGCGCTGCAGGCGTTCCAGCCCGTATCGTTACTGGTTATCAAGGAGGCGAACTCAATCCGAGTGGCAATTATTTAATCATTCGCCAATCCGACGCCCATGCTTGGGCAGAAGTCTGGCTACAAGACCAAGGCTGGGTGCGTGTAGACCCCACGTCAGCTGTTGCGCCTAGCCGCATAGAATCTGGTATTAGCACTGCACTTTCGGATTCTGATTTATTGCCACTGTTATCGCGGCAAGATTACCCTATGCTAAAAAAACTCTATCTCAATTGGGATGCGGTAAATAATGGCTGGAATCAATGGGTATTAGGTTACGACCAACAAAAACAATTAGCGCTACTTAAATCGCTACTGCATCGAGACATCGCATGGGCCGACATCGGCCTCATCTTAATGGCGGTGATTATCGTGCTTATGCTACTAATCAGCTATATTTTATTACGCAATACAGTTGTTATCACTGACCCAGTAAAGAAAGCTTACCTAAAATTTCTAAAAAAACTTTCGCATGTAGGTGTTAACAAATTTCAGCATGAAGGCGTTATTGATTTTGGCAAACGTGCCGCGCAACAACTACCCAAGCATTCAAGCGAAATCGAAGTCATTTCGGCTTTATACTCTTCAATTCAGTATGCGAAACCTACAACAACGAAAACCAAAGAAAACCGTATTGATAATCATGCGGCCTTGCAGTTACTGAAACAATTAATCAAGAAATTAACATTAACATGAATACGCACTCTAGTAATCTCGCCAATGACAATCAGTCCACTGACGAAGCTTATATGCAAGAAGCCCTGCGGCAAGCCGAACTTGCCGCACATGCAGGTGAAGTGCCGGTCGGCGCAATTGTCGTAAAAGATGGAAAAATTATTGGGCGTGGTAGCAACGCCCCAATTAGCAAGCACGATCCCAGCGCCCATGCTGAAATCATCGCCATGCGGCAAGCCGCGCATAATATTAGAAATTACCGCTTAGTCGATTGCACCTTGTACGTAACCTTAGAACCCTGTGCCATGTGTAGTGGCGCTATTTTGCATGCCAGAATTACAAGGTTGGTCTATGGCGCTAACGATCCAAAAACGGGTGCTTGTGGCAGCACAATCAATTTAATGGCAGAGCCTAAGCTAAATCACCATACCAACGTTACGGGTGGCGTACTCTCTGAAACCTGCGGAGAAGTGCTGTCAGATTTTTTTAAACAGCGCAGAAAAAATAAAGCGAATTCCAGCCAATAAAAAAACCCGCCTAAGCGGGTTCTTGTAAAATGACTATGAATCGTTCATGGATTAATCATTACTACCCATTAAAGACATTAACAAGCTCAGCAAGTGAGTAAACATATTGTGCAAACTGATGTAAATACTCATTGTTGCCAGAATGTAGTTAGTTTGACCACCACGCACTACTTGGTTGATTTCGTAAAGAATAAATCCGGCCATTAGCAAAACCACCACCGATGAAATCGTTAATGACAATGCTGGAATCTGGAAGAAGAAGTTAGCTAAAATCGCCAAAATCACTAATACGATACCAATGGTTAAAAACTTACCTAAATAGCTAAAGTCGTGTTTTGTGTTTGAGCCAATTGCAGCAAGCGTCAGAAACGAAATCGCCGTTCCCCCTGCAGCCAAGCCAATGAGCTGCGCGCCATTACTTAAATGCAAAGCATGTTGCAAAATTGGGCCTAACAACAAACCCATAATAAAAGTAAAGCCGAATAGCAACCAAACACCAGCGGCATTATTGGCGTTTTTAGCAATCAGCCAAGTCATACCGTAAACAGCAGCAAAAATACCAAAAAACATCAGTATCGGACTTGTTGCCATCATCCAGGCAAAATTCAAATTAATACCAACCATGGCACCAATCACCGTTGGAATCATGGTTAAGCCTAAAAGTGCGTAAGTATTACGCAATACCTTGTTTTGTGTAGATAAAGCCGTACTTTCACGACCTAATACTTGAATATCATCTGACATTTTTAATTCCTCTTAAAAAATTTGCCTGAAGGCAATGTAACTAAGATAACGGCTAAGCCAATAAGTTTCAAGTAGTAAATTGTAACAGCAATATATTTTCTTCAATGACTTAGTTCAAATTGGTAGGTAAGACTCTTGCCAAAATTAGCCCTAGATACTTGGTGACCCTCAAACACAATTTGATGTTTTTTTCTATCATAACGCATTGCCTTGCCAGTATAAGGATTTGGATATGCGTCAAGTAATGAAGTTATTTGTGACTCAGCATTTTCATCCTTCAGATATTGTCGGCTCATTGCAATTTGCAAAGCAAGCAACTGAATTTGGCCTTCCAAATCATATTGCCGCTCAACATAATTACTATATTCAGGTGTAGCCACCGACACCAATATTTTACCTATTGGATTTTTCAGATAATACGGTGCATAGCCAAAACCTAAAAGTGCTTGCTGCTGTTTGTGTATCTCACGTTTCCCTTCAAGCTGATTCTGCGGACCTGCTTGAAGTAAGTCCAAGTTCACTTGCCACCAATCGTAAAATAAATTCACGGTCGCATTCTGCTTAAAAATCACATACGCTATAAATTTATTAAACCAATTTGATTTTTTGGTCACTTGAAATTTGAGTTGATACATCACTTGTAGCGTCATATTGCGCTCATGCTGAAAGGGCTTTGCAAAACTAAATTCAAATGATGAAATCGTGCTGGTAATCGGTAGCAACTGCGCATTAAAATCTACCGCAATTGCTGGATATTGCGTGATTAGCTCACTTAAAATGCGCATATCTTTTTGCACCATTGCCACGGCAATCATCCTAGCCACTAGGCTATTAGCGTTCATCATCAGCTTACGTGAAAACGTCGCATTTTCAACAAATTCTGCAACGCCCGCATCCATATTGCCGCTTGTAATTAATCTAACAGCCTTCATTCGCGCCAACTCTGAAGCTGCGGTTAAATTGGAGTATTTTGGAATATATCCAGAAATCATCGGCGGCATTGCCTCTGTATAATGTTTACTCTGCTTAATAGTGTTAAATCGAGCTTCGAGCGGTCGCTGGGAAGCATAAAACAAAGCAACTTCTTGGGTGGTTAAAGTGCGATAAAAATCCACACAGCTTTGTTTCTTCTCATAATCACAGTAAAAAATTTTCCACTTTGCATCAGCTAAGTCAATGGGGGAATTTATTTTATCTGCTGACGGCTCCGATGAAATAGTTGGCTCAACATGCGTCTTAAGCAAGGTGCGATAACGTCCAAGTTCTTCTTGATAACGTCGAGTGCCAACTTGCAACGCATCCTCATTGATTGGAGCGTCTAGCCCCAATAAAATTACAAAGCCGTTATCGACAAGCATATTTGCAGGGCTTTGCCAGTTAAGAGCTGCTTGAGCTTCAGGCCTTAAGTCTTCATCAAATGCGTTAATTAGAACCAAACTTACAAATAATGCTAATGAGATGAAAAATATCCATCTAATATATACCCACAATAACGCAGAAAACTTCACTTAATTTCCCATCTAAATACACGCAAATTAGGCAAACAACTCGCCTTCCACCACGCCCACTTGCGCTACTTGATGTACTGCTTTTACAAACTCGGCGGTTTCATGTAGCTTATCCAAGCTTGGTGGGTGTTTTTGCCCATGCATGCGCGCGAGCCTTGCAATGCTTTGCGCTGAAATCGTCCATTTGAGATTCACCAGCAACTCATCGGCCATTTCAGGTTGATTACATAGTAGCACCATGTCGCAACCTGCATTTAAAGCGGTCAAAGCGCGAGTTGTGACATCGCCACCTGCGGTTGCAGCTTCCATACTTAAATCATCACTAAAAATAACACCGTTAAACCCTAAGCGTTCTCTCAGCACTTTTTGCAGCCATTTAGGTGAAAAGCCCGCTGGCTGATCATCCACTTTAGAATAAATCACATGAGCAGGCATAATCGCCTGAATGCCATCATCAATCAGCATTCTAAAAGGCTGCATGTCATTTTGCGCGATTTGGTCAAACTCTCGATCGTCCACGGGCATGCTTACATGCGAATCAGCCACCACAAAGCCGTGGCCTGGAAAATGCTTACCGACTGCCGCCATGCCGCCTTTTTTCAAGCCTTGCATGAGTGCGAAGGCTAAATCATTAATGGCTTGCGGCTTTAAGTGAAACGCCCTATCGCCAATCACCAAACTATCGCCGTAATCCATATCCAATACTGGTGTAAAGCTAAAATCAATGCCGTGCGCACGTAGCTCTGCTGCTAGAATCCATCCCGCTTCGGTAGCGAGCTCTTTGGCTTTTTTCGGATTAACATCCCAAATTTTGCCAAATTCTCGCATCGGCGGAATTTTGGTGAAGCCTTCTCTAAAACGTTGTACGCGCCCGCCTTCATGGTCAACCGCGATTAAAAGGGGTGGCTGGCGAACCGCATGGATACTGGCTGTCAGGGCATCTAATTGTGCGTTATTTTCATAGTTACGCTTAAATAAAATCACGCCACCTACCAATGGATGTTGCAAACGACGTATATCTTCCGATGTTAGCTCAGTACCAACAACATCCAACATAATGGGACCTAGACTCATGCTTTACCTTTAATCCTATGAAACAACTGACAATTTTAACTTAATCACTTACTTTTCCGTTCTTACGTCTAGTTTATCGCGCAAATAATCGCCGCCTAGGTTAATCGCTAATATCAAACTCATCAAGCTTAATCCAACAATTAACACATAATGCGGGGCAATTAGCATGTAACGCACGCCATCGCGCAGCATCGCCCCCCAAGAGGCATTAGGGGCTTGTATGCCCAAACCCAAAAACGAAAGACTCGCCTCGGCAATCATCACACTGGCTAAACTATAAGTCGCTTCTACCACCAAAATTGAGGTGAGTAATGGCAGAATATGCCTAAATATCATGCGCGGTACACTAGCACCTAGCGACTCAGCAGCTAATACATGCTGACGATTGCGCAAGCCAAGCGCCTGTCCCCGCGTAAGCCTTGCATAACTCACCCAACCGGTAATACTTAATGCAATCATCAAATTCACCAGGCCAGGGCCCAAAACGGCAGAAAATGCGATAGCGAGCAAAATGCCAGGAAAGGCTAAAAACACATCGGTAATTTGCATCAGTGCGCGGTCTATTTTTCCGCCATAAAAACCAGCCAATAAACCCACGCAAACGCCAACCAGCATGGTAATTCCAGTAACTATAATCGCTACAACAAACGACACCTCAACTCCACGTAAGAGTCGCGCCAAAATGCTACGCCCTAAATCATCGGCACCTAGAAGATATGAAAAATTGGGCGAACTAAGAATTGCATTCAAATCTATAGAATTCGGGTTCAGTTGCAACGCACGTCCAACAACAACTGCTAGTAGCCAAAATATTAAAATGGAGGAAGCGAATTTTTTCACTTTTAGGCCAATTTCACACGAGGATCGGCAAATCTATATAGCAAATCAGTAATAAGATTCACCAACACATAACTCAAAGCCACAATCAGTACGCAAGCTTGCGTGACAGGGTAATCGCGCTTTTCAATGCTCTCAACCAACAATCGACCGATGCCATCCCACGAAAAAATCGTTTCGGTAATGACCGTGCCAGCTAACAAACTACCCATTTGCAAGCCAACAATAGTGATAATCGGTAGCAAAGCAGCACGTAAAGCATGGCGCAAAATCACGGCGCGTTCTGTTAACCCTTTGGCACGCGCGGTGCGAATATAATCATCATTTAACACCTCAAGCAGACTAGTACGCGTCATGCGCGTGAGAATCGCGCTTAAGCCAAAACCTAAAGTCAAAGCTGGCAAGATAATTGAAGCCTTTGAATCCATACCGCTTACAGGTAACCAGCCGAGCCATACGGCAAATATCAACATCAACATTGGTCCAAGCCAAAAAGCAGGCATGGCTGAGAGACGAACAGATACGAGCGTCACGACAATATCTTGCCAATGATTTGCCTTAAGTGCCGCATAAATACCCATGGGCACGCCGATGCAAATACCAATCAACAAGGCCAACAATGCCAGTTTTACCGTGGCCGGATAGCGCGCTTTAATCGTTTCAATAATCGGCGTTTTAGTGTGTATAGAATTACCCAAATCACCATGTGATAACTTAGCTAAATAACTGCCAAATTGTTGAATAAGTGGTTGGTCTAACCCTAAATCAGTACGCAATTGCGCGCGATCTGCTGTACTTGCAGATTCTCCCAACATCACTTCCACGGGGTCGCCCGGTACAAGATGAATCAGCAAAAATGTGAGTATTAGTACACCGAATATTACGATGGCGAAATTAGATAGTTTTTTTAATAAAAACACAAAACCACCTTAACTTATTATTCCGAAATCAGCACAGGTGTACCGACTTCTACCAAATCAAACAACGCTATCATCTCGCTGTTGCGCATACGCACACAACCATGCGAGCCAATTTTTCCAATCTCAACGCTATCTGGCGTGCCGTGAATATAAATGTAGCGCTGCATAGTATCCAAATTTCCCAAGCGATTTTTGCCTACCTCTTTGCCCGACAACCACAAAATACGCGTCAAAATCCAATCACGCTTTGGAAACTCCGCCATCAACTCAGGTGTACAGATTTCACCTGTCGGCCTGCGCCCAACAAATACGGTATTTGGCTCTGCATCAGCCCCAATCTTAGCGCGAATAATATGCTCACCTAATGGCGTACAACCGCTGTTTTTCTCACATCCGACGCCATTTGCAGCAGTAGATATGATGTATTTAGCCTTTACGCCGCCGAAGTTGTCGAAAAGCGTTAAGGTTTGATTAGTGATTGAGATTTCAATGCGCATAGCTAATTGTACCCAAATCATCCCAATTGCCATCCAATTTTGCGTTGTAATTGCTGATACCTTTGCGCATAGCGGCAAACTGGCCTTCATACCACAGCGGCACATATGGTAATTGCTGGCTTATACGCGCTGTTGCGCCTTGCCAGTTTTCTTCAGTTATAAGTGCATCCAGTTCCGCATCTGCGTATCGACCGCGGTTAAAGCCATTAGGTGGTATGCTTTGTGAGCCAAAAGCTTTTCTGTAAATTTCAGGGGTTTTAATGCCCACCCAGGTGAGGCCATACAATTGAAAGTTACCTTGCTTCACGTCTGCAAAAAACGTACCCCAATCTAAACTGCGAATTTCAAGATCGATACCTGCTTTAGTCATTTGTGCTTGCAATATGGTGGCGAAGCGCACGCGCTGGGCATCTGTCGAGGTTTTATACACGAGCTTAAGCGGTAGCTTAACGCCTGCTTCTTGTAACAATTGTTTTGCTAAAGCAGGGTTGTAGTCATTAGACGGTGATGCTTCATTTTCCTGATTCGTATAATGCTCTGGAGGCAAAATCATGTCCGCTTCACGGCTATGTTCAATCATCGCTTTTGCGATGATTTGCTTGCGGTCTATGGCGTGGGCGATGGCTTGCCTGACTTTAATATTTTGAAGAGCAGGGTCTTTAAAATTTAAGCCAAGATATGAGAAATTAGCACCTATGCTAGTTTTCACTATTACCTCTGGCTTTGTTTGCAGATATTTCACTAGCTCAGGTGGTAATTCACCTTGCAATAAATCCACTTCTCCATGTAGTAGCTTGAGTACTCGGACTGTGGGGTCTTTTACTTCAATTAAACTGATTTTCTGCCCGTCGTTAACACGTTGCAAAGTTAATTTATTCTGCCAAGCCACAAATTTTAACGCGCCGCTGCCTATCGGTGCATGAGAAAAATCATAATTTTCAGCAATCAACTTTGCAGGCAATATGCCAATAATCAATTTGGCTGGAAAGTGCTTGTCTGCTTGATTAAGCTGAAACTCAACCGTGTCATTATCGACAACAGTGATATTTTTAACATTGGCAAATTCTGCTGTGTTAGGCGAATCTTTTAAATTCACAAAAGAATCGTAGGTGGCCTTCACATCATCTGCAGTAAGCGATGCTTGATTGTGAAATGACGCACGATTTTTATTTAAGGTAAATCTATATACTGTTGGGCTGACTTCAACCCAATTTGCCAAACTTGGCGCGGGTTTTGATTGTGCATCATAATCGACCAAACTCTGATAAACCACACGATTTACACGCTCAGATGCGGCATCTGTAGCATAGCGTGGGTCTAAATTCAAAGGCATTTGCCCAATCGCAAAAACGATTTCTTTTGATACTGAGACGGATGGCGTTTGTTGAGTACAAGAACTGATACTCAACCCTAATATAACCAAACAAAATTGCGCTAGAACATTCAATGCCTTCATAGCACTTAAGTTTACTCGATTATGGGCGATTTAGACGTTTAGTCGAAATGAATTTATTTCTAAATCGTATTTAACGGCAAAAAATAAAAGTCACGCTAGAAGGGGGCTAACGTGACTTACACCACAACACTTTTACAACAGTAGTAACTTAAACACTAACGATTAAAGCTTACACCAAGCGATTAAAACTAGAATCAAGAAAATTGTTATATAAAATTACCGTCAGTTTAAAGTTGTTTATTTCACTTTTTTCTCTGCAACTTTCAATCCCTCTTCAGCTTCTTTTCTGCGACCGGCATCGGCATCTTCGCGACCAAGTCTGGCTGGTGCGGTTAAGGCTTTTTTGTAATATTCCACAGCTTTAGCATAATCACCCTGCTCACTTAAAAAGTCTGCGTAAAAGTAATTTGGGTCAATGCCTGTTGGGTTTGCTTGTAATGCTTTTTCTAAATAGGCACGTGCTTTTTTCTTGTCGCCAAAACCAATCGGCCAACCTGGTACTTTGTAATAGAGAGAACCTAAACTGGTGTAGGCTGAACCATGCAGAGCATTTGGGTTGATTTTTTCAGCCGCAAGAAATAAATCGCGGGCTTTTTCCGCAAATTTCAGTGCACCTATGCCGCCTTTGGCTTTGGCGTAACCACTATTCGAAATGCCTTCCCAGATTAATGCCTCTGGCGCATTGGCATTATTTGCGGTTATTTGGTGTGCTTGCTCAATCAACAATTTAAAGGCATCTTCTTGGGCGTCTTTAGGCGTTTGATAATTAGCTTTTGCCCATTCGTGTTGTATCTGTGCAATTTCTGCATCTAATTTATCATCCGCAAATGCGGAGCTTGCTAGTGCAATAAAACTTAACAGCAACATCATATTTTTCATCTAAGTTCTCCTCTTTAATCTAAACGGAATCGTCTAAACTGCCTGCTTGGTTAATTTTTTCCTGAAATCAATTTTCGGGCAATTCTTGCCGGTTTTTTTAAGCCCACACTCACTACCCGTGGTAAAACTCCATTGAACCAAGCAAAGAATGACTCGGGCTGGCCAATGTAATGCTCTTGTTTTTCTGCTTCTATCGCTTTAATTATTTCGTCTACAACTACTTGCGGCTCATCCATTGCAGTTTTCGTTTTAGCAAGCATTTCTGAAGCCAGTTGGTCATTCATGGGCGTATTAATCGCGCGTGGTGCAATGTAAGTTACACCAATATCCGTATCGGCCAGTTCGCGTCTGAGTGCTTGTGAAAAGCCGCGTAAGGCAAACTTACTGGCGCTATACGTGGCGTAATGCGGAAAGCCGATTGAGCCAAAAATGGAACCGATATTGACAATTTGACCACCGTTTTGTACTAACAAACTTGGTAGCAACGCGCGCGTGAGTTGAATCGGCACAATCGCATTAATGTGCATCATTTGCGCAATACGTGCCAAACTTTGATTTTCAAATAAAGTAAAATCAATAATGCCTGCGCCATTAATTAATATATCAACACCACCCAGTAAGCTTATGGCTAAATCCACCACGGTTTGTGCCGGATTAACAACAGCATCGGTCACCTGAAAATCAGAAACCACGGCAACCGCTACACCGCCAGTACCTCCTATGCCACCAATTTTATTAATTTTGTCACACAAGGCTTTGATACGCGGCTGGTCACGGTCAACCAATGCCAACTTAGCACCTTTTTTTGACAAAGCCAACGCCAAAGGCTGTCCAATGCCGCCACCCGCACCCGTTAATAAAATTCGTTTACCATTTAGATTCATACGGCAACCTGCGGTGAATTTGGCACTGAATTCGCAGGGAGATAACGATCGCCCAATTCTCGAAAAATATCACCGTAGAGTTTGTAAAAGTTTTTAGCACTGCGTATCAATAAGGCGCGTTCTTTTTCATTTTCAATCTTATTCACCAAACCTTCATAAAAGTCGGTGTGTCCTACGTCTAGCGCGCCATGTGAAGTTAAATAACTAAAAGCTTTATTTCCCAGGCCAAGATTTGTTTGTAATGAAGCCCCTGCTTGGGTAGCCAGTGCTACACTCGTGCCTTCCAGCACTAATACCATACCAAAAAAACCGAGTGGATTGATACGATTAATCATATCATAAGCATAAGCTACCATTATTTCTGTAGCAAGCCCTGGCTGTCCATGACGCACCGCCTCCGCGTCGGCGCCACAGGCCTGAATATCATTGAGTATCCATTCCTGATGACCTAACTCTTCTTCAATATACTCTGCCACCGCTTCGCGCAGCCATTCATAATGTTCTGGTAATTTTGCACCGCATAGCATCAATAACGGCACGGTATGTTTTACGTGATGATAGGCTTCGGTTAAAAATGCAACGTAAGCAGGCAGGCTGACTTGCCCTGTGGCGCCAGCTTTGATGATGGGTAAATTAAATAATACTTCCCGCTCTTTTGCGGTTTCAGTTAATAAGGTTTGATAAAACGACATAACTTCTTTCCTTATATTTTGCATCAACACTTTGCTGGTATTGTTGCCAGATAGCATCACGGCGCAGGCGGCCGTTAGCCGTTAATTGATTGTTTTGTGGCGTAAATGGTGCCTCAGCCAATATCCATTGTGTGACGCGAGCATAGTCGGGCAGGGTTTTATTTGCTTCGGCAAGGCTTTTTTCAATATCTGTGGGCGTTGCATTTTTTGCAGGTAAGATAACCGCAACATTCCAAGGTCTAGCTTCACCAAATACAGCGGCCTGCGCAATGCTAGGCAGCAAGGTAAGTTCACGCTCCACCCACTCTGGTGCTACATTGCGACCAAATGAGGTGATAAACTGATTCTTTTTACGCGCGGTAATGTACAAATACCCATCCGCGTCCAAATGCCCAATATCGCCCGTTGGAAAGTATTGGTTTGACTGTTCATTATCGTTATCGCCCGCATAGCCAAGTAAGCATGCTCCTTTTACCAAAATCTCACCATCCTCTGCAAATTTAAGCGCCACGTGCGGCAAAGGTTTACCCACACTACCAACTCGATTATTACCTTGCGCATTAAGCGCAACCACAGAAGTACACTCCGACAAGCCATAGCCTTCATACACAGGAAAACCCACGGCAATTGCGCGATTAAGCAATTGTGGTGATACAGAAGCGCCGCCCACTGCAACAAACCTCAAATAAGGTGGCTTTGGATAACCAGCTTCAAACGCACTCACCAAGGCATTTACCAATTCAGGCGTCAGTACTGTTGTTGAGGCTTTTGTTTCATTTAAGCTCAATGCAGCCATCATGGTAGCAACATTTAAGCCCGTAGCGCCAGTCAATCCAACCTGTGCAGATGACATCAAAGTAGTCGTTGCACCAGCTAAAAGCGGCACATATAAACCTGCGACATTTTCCAGTAAGGTTGAAAGCGGCAAAATACTTAAATGCCGATCAGTTGGTTTTGCGCGAGTTGCCGTTAATAAAGACAACGCTACCTGATTTAATGAAGCGGAACTTAGACAAACACCTTTTGGTTTACCTGTGGTGCCAGATGTGTAGGTAATTTTAGCCGTACCAATGGGCAATTCGATTGCTTTTTCGATTGCTAAAGTAAATTCTGTCAGGACTTTTTCACCAATCAGATATTGCTTTTCCAACTCTATTTTTTCGCCTACTGAGGTGAGCAACTGCCTAAATAAAATGGGCTGATCACTTAAAACCACATTCACACCAGCATCATGAATAGCATGCACGGTCTGTTCGGCAGAAAAGAACCCTGGCAAAGGTACCACAGGCATTTTTAACTGCATAGCCGCCAAATCGACGATTGCCCATGCGGGTGAATTTTCCATGGCAATGCCTAGCACGCTAACGTTAGCACGGCTTAATCGATAGCCTACTAATTCTATTGCCGCAGGCAAATCGGCATAGCTTATAGATTCGTGAACACTGCCTTGCAATGCAATTTTATGCGGGGTTTTGCCCGCAAACTGCTTAATCGCAGTCAATATCGAGTTTTTTTCAGGATTCAATGATTATCCTTTTATTATAAAATTGGCTGCATACGACGAATAGCCAATACTTGCGGACGCTCATTGTAATAAGTACCCCAAGCGGCATGCTCATGTTTTGGAATTCGATTAATACTAGCCTCACCCAGAAACTGCAAATTCATATTGAGTTTAGTTAGTGAGTTACGTAATACCGCAATGCCAGTAAATACCGCCCACTCCGCCTGGGTGCTATGCAAATACAGACTAATACTGGCAAGTAAACTTCTTACGTTAATGGGGTCAGCAACGGCTAGATTTCCAACCTCCAAAATCGCATCACGTGAAATATCGCTGGCATTACGTTGCGATAAAAGTTGTTCGATTGGCGCATCGAGGTAGGCCTCTAAAAACAATTTCTCTTGATCCGCATGACGTAGACCGCAAACAGCTAATAAATTTCCACTGGCATCA
This sequence comes from Methylotenera sp., assembly GCF_013141425.1. Classification (GTDB taxonomy): domain Bacteria; phylum Pseudomonadota; class Gammaproteobacteria; order Burkholderiales; family Methylophilaceae; genus Methylotenera. The sequence goes on from NZ_JABFRA010000077.1 coordinate 77,178, forward strand.
CGCACACTCATTAACTTAGGCATAAAGTGATTAACCTCTGCCTGGTGGGCGCGCCTAAACGTATGGCGAACAAAATCTTCCAGTTCTTGCCTGTCAGGGGCGTTAGTATCTGAAACGGCAGTCGTCAGAGATTGTGGCCCATGCAAATGGATGTCGGCGACTTTATTGACCGCTAAAGGCTTAGCTATGGATGAATCTTGAAGATTCAAATCATTGATTTGCTGCATAAGTTGCATTAAGTCACTCCCGTATGAATACTTAATGCTCTGCAAAGACTATGCCAACAATCAATATGCGCAAGAAGAAGAATATAACCATTAAAAATCATTTGGTTATAAATTTTAGGTGCTTAGGATTCTTAGACTAACACTGTTTAAATATTGAAATGATTGCAATATTTGCAGAATAAATATTGCATTGCCTGCAATTTTTGTAGGATTACTGCTTAAGTGTTTTTTGGGAAGGGGATTATTCTGGTAAGACTAATCAGGACAGTTTAATTCTGGTGCAGCATTCAGTACATTCTGATTTACGGTTATCCACGCAATCGCCTTAACGCGGCCATCAAGTTTACACGCATCAATATAACCAATAGCCCCTGGCGTATCAGCTACAAATCGTAGCATGGCTTCCTGTGAGCTAACCACGTAGGGTGGCGAAACACCGTGGAAATATAAGCCATTCCAATAGTCAGATTGTGTTTCAGGCTCACTCTTTAAAATAGTCAGTGAAAATTGCTGCCTTAACGGGCTACTTGACGAGTAATTCAAGGCTTGAACACGTTTACCATCCGCCCAATAGAGCTTTTTGCGCCAAAATATCAATGCAAGCTCACTGCTACTGATTTGGCGAACAGTATGGCCTTGCGGCACAATCACAGCAACCACTTCCGCATTAACTTCTGCGACCATGCTCAGCCACAGCACAGTCAAACAGTAAATTAAAAATAAGCGTTTTCGCATTATCAGCTAAGTATTAAAACAAGATTGCGAACGAAGCAAGTAAACCTCTAGGCGAGCCCAAGCGCTCTTCATCGCCGTCCACGTACTCTATTTTTAGAACTTTATGGGGGGTCATACGCCAAGCGGTGCCTAACAACCAACGCTCACTCGAGCCTTCTGCTGGTCGCTTAAAACTCTCAGCACGGGCGATTGCAAACCATTGATGGCCTAAAGGTGCAACGGCCTGCAAATAAGCCCCATTTCCGCCATCGCCATATTGATTGGTATAGCGCTGAAAGGCTTCGCCGCTAAATTCCCAGCCATTTTGATGAACCAGAAAATCCAGTCCTAACAGATGAAACTCTGCGTTATTCGGAAGCTTTTCACGAAATTCCAGCAACGAAAGTCCAATATTAAACTTACCTAACCAGGCAAAACGGGCACCTTTTGTATCTCTAAATACAATCTCCCCTTTATCTTCGTGCTGATCTTTTAAAGCTTCAATATAGAGGTTGTACTCTAAGGCATTGTTAGTAAGCGGCACTGCGCCGTAAAACATCAATCCATTGTTGTACATTGGGAATAAACGGCTGGTAGCAAGTGGTCGCGAGGCGGTCCATACCAAAGGAGCCGCATGCAAGGTGTTCCATCGGCCAACGGGATTTAAAAATCGTCCTGCACGCAGGTTTGCCTTTTCTGACAAGTTGTAGTCTACGTACAAACGTTCTAAATCAAAATAAAAGTCTTTCTCTGCTGAGTGACCTTTATTAAAGGTAATCGGTCGCTCTAATTCAAGTTCTGAGAAAAAACGAAAACTGCTATTGTTCTCCCAGCTGAGTATAAGACTAATCTCATCCAATGCACCATCGACGCGCCCGCCAGGATGAACATTAAAGCCTGCACTAGAATATCCACCCAGCTTAAAATCATTCCATATCGACGTGTCGCTTGTCTCAGCCGCCTGCGCACAACCAAATAGCAAAGCAATGGCGACACTGGTAAAAAATAACAGTGATTTGCGCATAACTTCTCCGTATCTAAGAGCTAACATCGGGTTATCATTCCAGTTTACTCAATTCATTAAATTTTCAGCGAATTACTTTAAACTATATTTTACTACAACCTACCATGTCTTCATTCTCGCATTAAATCAGATGTTACGGAAAGCCATGCCAATACGTCATCTTTTGCTCACAGCATTTTTGCTAGTAGGCTTACTGCCCGTCACGTTAGTGACGGGTCTGGCATTTTTTGAAGCGCGTAGCGCCTTAATCACCGAAATTAAACATGATACCCAAACACACGCCACGGCTACCGTAGATGAAATTGACCGTATCCTGTTTGAGCGCTTGCATAATACAGCTTCATGGAGCCAGTTGGAAATCATGCAGGATACGCGAATCGGTGATGTCGATAAGCGGTTGTCAAAATTTTTAAGCGACTTAAAAAATAGCTACCACAATATTTACAATGAACTCTATGTACTCGACAAGCAAGGCTTAGTAATAGCCTCAAGCGATAGTAGCGCGATAGGAAAGCCACGCAATAACAACACGGCATGGCTTACAACAAAAATTCAAAGCAACACCCTTCAACTCGCGCCAGTCGCCAACAATCAATTGCTTATTTCAACCGAAATTAAAGACATGTTTGATGGCAGTAAACTCGGCACACTGGTCGCCGCCTTCAACTGGCAACAAATTAGTAGCATTCTAGAAAGTGCCGTTTCTGGCAGACGCGGTGCAGCGCTATTTGATAGCAATCATGTCATTATTTCAAAAACAAAAAGCTGGCCAGACGTACAGGCATCCGACAATATTTCAACCACCTCGAAATCGAGCGGTTATCAAGGTTTTAATGGATTCACCTGGCAGGTGATAATTAGCCAGCATCGCTCGGATGCATTAGCGCCTATTCGGCGCATGGCCTATATTTTCCTCGGTTTATTGATTGCGACCATAGCACTAGCCAGCTTAATTGCTATTCCCATCGCGAAAACATTGAGCAAACCACTCAGTAATTTAACCATGTTTGCCAACAACTTTATTCGCGACCAAAATAATACAATTGCGTCCAGAAATGGAATAAACGCTAAAACTGATGTGAAAAATTTAATTGAGCCTTTAGAGATCACCGCACTTTCTAACGCGTTTAGCAAAATGATTGAAGACCTTGAGCGCTCAAAAGAAAATCTGACCCGTGCTGCGAAACTTGCCGTCGTCGGTGAAATGGCCGCCGCAATGAGTCACGAAATACGTACACCATTAGGCATACTGCGCTCTTCAGCCCAAGTACTGTTGCGTGAACCTAAAATAAGCGCAGAAGGTCGAGAGGTCTGCGGCTTTATTATTAGTGAAACAGAACGTTTGAATAAATTAGTCTCAGCGCTCATCAATTCTGCTAAACCGCGGCTACCTGAGTTTAAATCAACCAATATCGCAGAACTGGCTCAGCAATGTGTCGCAATGTTGCGCATACAGGCCGATCAAAAACAGATTGAACTGACTTGTGAGGCAAGTGAAAATGCCACTGTACTTTGCGATTCAGAGCAGATTAAGCAAGTGTTACTAAATTTATTGCTGAATGCTATCCAAGTATTACCTGAAGGCGGCAAAATTTTATTGCGCGTGAGCACTGCCAATAATCAGGCATTCATCGTTGTGGCAGACAATGGCCACGGTATTCCTGATGAGCAGCGCAGTGAGGTATTCGAACCGTTTTTTTCAAAACGCAGTGGTGGCATCGGCTTGGGCTTAGCCATCGTCAAACAGATTGTAATGGCACACCATGGTAATATAAGCGTTCACCGAAGCGCTTTGTTGGGTGGTGCAGAGTTTAGACTGCACTTACCCATTTATACTAGCGATTAAAATTAATTAGCAAAGCGCTATAAATTGAAACTTTACTTACAATGAATCAGAAAAAACGCATCCTCGCAGTGGACGATGAACCGCACATGCGCCGTTTGCTCGAAATTAGCTTACGTCAAGCTGGTTACGAGCCGATAGTGGCAGAGAATGGGCGAGATGCGCTTACCCAATTACGCGAAAACAATATCGATTTAGTCGTCAGCGACTTACACATGCCAGTGATGGACGGCTTAAAACTGCTCGAAGCGATGCAAGCAGAAAATATCGGTACGCCCACCATCATCGTCACAGCTCAAGGCGAAATCAGTTCGGCTGTACAAGCGATGAAACTTGGCGCTTCGGATTATATTTTACGACCATTTGATTTAGAGACGCTGGAAATAGCCATTAGCAGAGCGCTGTCTGTTACACGATTAAAAATTGAAAATCAATTTTTACGTGAAGAAATTGATCAAGATAGTAAGCGGCTCATTGGCTCCAGTTCGGCGATTTTGAAAGTGCATGAAGCAATTTCACAAGTGGCTAAAGAAAGAGCCACTGTATTAGTCGCAGGCGAAACTGGCACTGGAAAAGAGCTGGTGGCGAGGGCCATTCATCAACAATCACTGAGAAAGGATGCACTTTTTGTTGCTGTCAATTGCGCTGCGATTCCTTCTGAGATGCTCGAATCTGAATTGTTCGGCCACGAACGTGGCGCTTTTACCGGTGCTGTTAAAGAACGTGTAGGTAAATTTGAGCTCGCGGATGGCGGTACGTTATTTTTGGACGAAATCACAGAAATGCCAATCTCCCTACAAGCCAAGCTGCTGCGGGCGCTGCAAGAAGGTAGCATTGAACGGCTAGGGAGCAACCGCCCACTCAACGTGGATATCCGAATTGTAGCGGCAACCAACCGTGACCCGCTGCAGGCGATTAAAGACGGTAAGTTGCGCGAAGACTTATATTATCGGCTGAATGTATTCCGCATTGATTTGCCACCATTGCGTGAACGATTAAACGATATTGCCATGCTGTCTGGTAATTTTCTAAAAAAACGTAACATCAGCATTGACGATAGTGCGATGCATGTATTGCAAACCTACGCTTGGCCAGGCAATGTACGTGAGCTAGAAAACGTGCTGGAGCGAGCTGCGATTGTTTGTGGCGGACACCTCATTCAAACGCAACATTTACCTGCAGATATGCACGATGCAAATAACATTTCAGCCCGCCAAATAATTAAGACTGTTGACGGGAACGAAATTCCAGAATCACTTTCATTACCAGATGCTGTGCAAACTTTGGAAATAAATCTGATTACCGAAGCCCTTATGCAAGCCAATGACAATAAAAGCCGCGCGGCCAAACTACTGAACATTAGCGAGCGTACGCTATGGTACAAACTCAGCCGCTACCAGCTAACAAATAACGAATAGGCATCTTTTTGCATCGCCTAGAATTCTTTAAGAAAAGATTCTAAATATTTATATAAAAAGACATTGAATTTCAGATGTCAGTCCTAAGTAAATCCTGTAAAATTAGGCGCTTCAAAGCAACCATTTTCGTTTAATGCGCTCCAACCACACTGAATGTTTTAACAGAAAATAATGCGCATTTTGCTTATCGCTTGATATAAATCAATTAAGACATGAGCTAGGTGCGACAGAATGTCGCGTGTGAAACTCACAAAGAATTATCAATAAATGCTATGGGGGAACCAAATGCAAGATCTAAAAACTCAATCAACCACGTATTGCGATGGTGTTATACGGCAATTTTCAATCATGGCCGTGGTTTGGGGCGTGGTAGGCATGTTGGTCGGCGTCATTATTGCCGCACAACTTGTCTGGCCCGAACTAAATCTCGGCTTACCGTGGACAAGTTTTGGCCGTTTACGTCCACTTCATACTAATGCAGTGATTTTTGCATTTGGCGGATGTACTTTATTCGCAACTTCTTACTACATCGTACAGCGTACTTGCCAAACCAGCTTGTTTCTTCCGAAGCTGGCCTCCTTTACTTTTTGGGGTTGGCAACTGGTGATTCTTTCAGCGGCAGTTTCCTTACCTTTAGGCTTCACGCAAGGTAAAGAATACGCTGAATTGGAATGGCCAATCGACTTACTTATTGCGGTAGTTTGGGTTTCATATGCAATTGTGTTCTTCGGTACAATCGCTAAACGTAACATTAAACACATTTATGTAGCCAACTGGTTCTTAGGTGCGTTTATCTTGACAGTTGCTTTATTGCACATTGTGAATAGTGCGGCGATTCCTGCTGGTTTTATGAAGTCTTACTCCGCTTATGCTGGCGTGCAAGATGCGATGGTGCAATGGTGGTATGGTCATAATGCAGTTGGTTTCTTCTTAACTGCTGGTTTCTTGGGCATGATGTACTACTTCGTACCTAAACAAGCGGGTCGCCCTGTTTACTCTTACAGCTTGTCTATTGTGCACTTTTGGGCATTAATTTTTACCTACATGTGGGCGGGTCCGCACCACTTACATTACACAGCGTTGCCTGACTGGACACAATCTTTAGGCATGGTGTTCTCATTGATTCTATTAGGGCCAAGCTGGGGCGGTATGATCAACGGTATCATGACAATGTCTGGCGCATGGCACAAATTACGTACTGACCCAATCTTGCGCTTCTTGATTGTTTCACTGTCTTTCTACGGCATGAGTACATTTGAAGGCCCAATGATGGCAATTAAAACCGT
>NZ_JABFRA010000116.1 GCF_013141425.1 Methylotenera sp.
CATTAAAGGAATTCTATGTATGACAAAACTATTCAAGACTAAACCAGTGCATGAAAAAAGAACCATTCGCTATCCAATTTTAATGACTGAAAAAGAAGCTGAAACTATTCGTCACTCTGCTTTAATAGGGGTGAACGCAGAAAACGGAAAAAATTGTACGCTAAGACTTTTCTGCATTGCGTAACGGTCTAAATTCCCCATCCTCTACTTTGCGATTTTGCCGCCAAACATAATCACCCGTCAAATTGATGTGCTCCCAGCCCAATGGTGACAGATACTGTAACAAGCTGTCATCGAAAGCTTTACTGCCAGCTTCGCGCATGGTTTGTGTTGCTCGATCTAGATACACTGTATTCCACAATACAATAGCAGCTGTCACTAAGTTCAGACCACTGGCTCGGTAACGTTGTTGCTCAAAGCTACGGTCGCGAATTTCACCCAACCGATTAAAGAATACAGCTCTGGCCAGAGCATTGCGTGCTTCACCTTTGTTTAATCCAGCATGTACGCGTCTGCGCAACTCAACACTTTGTAACCAGTCCAGAATAAACAGCGTGCGCTCGATGCGACCTAGCTCACGTAATGCTATAGCTAGGCCGTTCTGACGCGGATAACTGCCAAGTTTTCGTATCATCAATGAGGCAGTTACTGTTCCTAGCTTAATTGAAGCGGCCAGCCGTAAAATCTCATCCCAATGCGTACGAATGTGCTTAATGTTCAGGGTGCCACCAATCATGGTATCCAGTGCGGGATAATCCTGTTTATTTTTCAGGATATATAGTTTCGTGTCTTTCAGATCACGAATGCGTGGCGCAAACCTAAAGCCTAATAGATGCATCAAACCAAAGACATGATCGGTGAAGCCTGCTGTGTCGGTATAATGCTCTTCAACTCGCAAATCAGATTCATGATATAGCAATCCATCAAGCACATAGGTTGAGTCGCGTACACCCACATTGACTAACTTGGTACTGAACGGTGCATACTGGTCAGAAATGTGCGTGTAAAATAATCGGCCAGGTTCACTGCCATATTTTGGGTTGATGTGACCATTACTTTCAGCTTTACTGCCTGCCCGAAAGCGCTGTCCATCGGATGATGACGTTGTGCCATCACCCCAGTTCTCGGCAAAAGACTGTCCAAACTGCGCATTGACTATATCTGCAAGTCCTGTCGAATAGGTTTCATCACGAATGTGCCACGCTTGGAGCCATGATAGTTTTGCATAGGTCGTTCCAGGGCTGGATTCAGCCATTTTGGTTAAGCCTAGGTTAATCGCATCAGCAAGTATAGCTGACAGTAATAACGTCCTATCTTTGACAGGCTCACCACCCTTTAAGTGTACGAAATGTCGCGTGAAACCAGTCCAGTCATCAACATCCATTAACAGCTCAGTGATTTTGACGCGCGGTAATAGCATGCCAGTCTGGTCAATAAGGAATTGTGCTGCTTCTGGTACAGCGGCATCCAGTGGTGTGATCTTCAATCCAGAGTCTGTGAATATTGCATCAGGCAGTTCATTGGCCAGAGCCAGCCTGTTGACAGTGGCCAGCTGTTGTTCCAATAGAGTTAGCCGATCATGTAGATATTGGTCGCACTCTGGATTGATGGCAATGGGCAACTCCTTTGCCTGTTTGAGTGCGCTAAATTTATCCAAGGGCAACAGATACTCATCAAAGTCTTTAAACTGGCGGGAGCCTTCTACCCATATGTCGCCTGAACGAAGTGCATTTTTCAGTTCCGATAACACGCAAATTTCGTAGTAACGACGGTCGAGACCATCATCCGTCAGCACAAGTGGTTTCCAGCGTGTTTTGATAAAATCTGTTGGTGCATTTTCTGGTACTTTACGTGCGCTGTCGGCATTCATTCCGCGCAACACCTCAATAGCATCCAGCACACTTTTTGCTGCTGGTGCCGCACGTAACTTGAGTACCCCTAAAAACTCTGGCGTATAGCGGCGCAACATATTAAATTGTTCACTAACCAAGTGCAGGTGATCAAACGATTCCGGCTGTGCGAGTTGCTCGGCTTCGGTGACGCTCTGCGTGAAATCATCCCATGGAATGACCGACTCAATGGCAGCATAGGGATCACTACCCGATTGCTTTGCCTTAACCAAGGCAAGTCCGATTTTTGAGTATAGCCTTACCTTGTCATTGATTACTTTGCCTTGTTTTTGGAATTGTTGCTGATGTTTGTTTTTGGCTGAGCTAAATAGCTTAACCAGAATGCGATCATGTAAATCAACCAGTTCATCCGTGACTGTTGCCATGCCTTCCAAGGCCAGCGCGACCAACGTGGCATAACGTCGCTCCTTCTCAAACTTGCTCAGATCTTGTGGTGTCATTTGTCCACCTTCGCGTGCTAACTTCAGCAAGCGGTTTTGGTGAATATAGCGACCAATCCCTTCAGGCAAATCCAACTTTTGGAATGCTTTTAATCGTTCGATATGTTCAAGCATATGCCGCGAATTTGGTTTCAGTGGTGACTGTCGTAACCAGATCAGCCAAGTGATGCTGTTATTGGGTTTGCGCTTCAGCAAATCATCTAGCCTATAACGATGTTGCTCAGTCAGCGGTTCAATTAATGTACGATAAATGCGCCTATTAGCATGTGTAATGGCTTCTGCACAGGCTCTATCAATCACAGTAAGTGCTGGTAACATAACCTGCCGATGGCGTAGCGTTTCCAACGCATGCGTTGCGAGTACCAGCCCCTTGTCGGTCTGCATGGCAAGATCAATCAAATGGTGCAACAGAAAACGAAAATCAGACAGGCTAAATGGGGATAGCTTGAGATAGGCGCGCAACTCCTGAAGATGTTCTCGCCGCGTTTCATCGCGATCTCCATATTTGTCCCACGCGCTTGCGTCTGTCTTGATTTGGCTGGCAGCCCATTGTATTACTGGTTTGGTGGCTACCATATCATTGGCCAGACCATATCCAGGATAGCGCAGCAGACAAAGCTGTACGGCAAAACCAAGTCGATTGGCATCACCACGTCGTTG